>CAIWBA010000040.1 GCA_903910765.1 uncultured Bacteroidota bacterium | reverse complement strand
CCGTTTGCCGGTCGCCATCAAAGTATTGCTACTTCATGCTGCCCCTCGACTTGCATGTATTAAGCTTGCCGCTAGCGTTCATCCTGAGCCAGGATCAAACTCTCCATTGTAAATGTTGTTTGATCTGACTATCAATCTCAAATAAATCGAAAATGACGTCTGATTTAATTTTTTTGATGCTGTAACCTTTACCTGTATTTTTCAATTATACAGTTACTGTTATTTCCAAACTTTCAAAGATCTTTTGTGTTTATTTTGCGCGCTATTATTCGTAGCGGGGTGCAAAGGTATACACATTTATGTAGATAGCCAAACTTTGTGTGAAATAATTATTAATTATTTTTCAATTAGTTAGGCCACATAATTTCGAAGAACTAACCTCTTTTTTTGAAGAGGGACGGCAAAGATACAGCTGATATTTATATCCACCAATTATTGGAGGGTTTATTTTAAAGTTATTTCAACTTTATTCAGTGTCTATTTTACGCTTCAGAGAACAATCCGCAGCAATGATTTATCGCTAGCGGGCGGCAAAGATAGGGAGCGAATACTACTGACCAAATATATTGTATACTATTTTTAATTTTATTTCGTTCAATACCCTCAAAATGTGATGATTATGGAACAAAAGTCAATAATAGCGGGGGTTTAGCTAATCCCCTATTTTCCTTAAATAATTGGGGTATTCTATGGCAGATAAATACAAACCATGGGCTGGGGTAGAAAAATCGACCCGCTGATCATTTTTTGAGGCAATAATCTCATGCCATTGCTCCATTGATATGGCACCTCGCCCCACCTGCAGCATGGTGCCCACCAAACCTCGGATCATCCCTCTTAAAAAACGGTTTGAATCAATATGAAATGAAAACCCCTGGGCTTGAACACTCCAAAATGCCTTTGTAATATGGCATTCAAAGGTGTTCACCGTGGTATTTTTTTTAGAAAAGCTTTCAAAATCGGTATAATCCAACAAGGCATTGGCCGCTTCATTTAATAATTGATGATTAACAGGGAAGGGATAAAACCAGGATCTGCCTGCTAAAAAAGGATCTTTAAAAGTATGGAGCTTATATATATAGGAACGTTTAACCGCATCAAAGCGGGCATGGGCTTCATTTGGCACACAATACATCCCCTTGATCACAATGGAATGCGGCAGGATGGCATTTAAATTATAAATATGTTTGTCCAAAATATCCAGCGCAGTATCAAAATGGAAGAAGTTTTGCAAAGCATGTACGCCAGCATCGGTACGGGAAGCCCCAGATAAAGCAATCGGCACTCTATATAAGGTTGCCAAGGCCTGTTCAACCGCACCTTGAATGGTTTGTTGATTTATTTGAATCTGAAATCCGCCAAAATCAGCCCCATCATAGGCAACTTCAATAAAATACCGTTTCATTCCTAACATTATTTGACCACTAAACTACTTATTTTTTAGTTAGCTCCATTTTTAACAAATGAATCCCCAAAACTTTAATAAGTTAGCGTCCATATATACACATTGTTTGATCAAGAAAAAACGCATGAAAAAAATTCTATTAAAATTAAGCTGGGTTTTGTATTTCATTACACAAGTAACAATTACTACGCAAGCGCAGGAAGAAATTAATGAAAAAATTATTGAAGACACTAGTTGGAAAACGAATTATCGCAGTTTTGCAATAAAAGAAAATGATTTAGTACACACTAAGTTAGTGGCCAACTTTGATTATTCTCAATCACAATTAAATGGGGAGGTATGGTTGCAAATACGTCCGCATTTTTATGCGACCAACCAATTAATATTAGATGCAAATGGCATGAATATTCAT
>CAIWBA010000039.1 GCA_903910765.1 uncultured Bacteroidota bacterium | reverse complement strand
TTTAAAGATGTTTCTTTTTCAGTAAGTAAGAATGATAAAATTGCATTTTTAAGTAAGGATGCTTTAGCGATAACTTATTTCTTTGAAATTATTAATGGGAAAGGTGCAGCAGATAGTGGCAGTTTCGAATGGGGTACGACCATTACCAAAGCATATTTACCCATGGAACATAATGAGGAGTTTTTGCAACCCTTAAGTTTAATGGATTGGTTAAGACAATTTGTGCCTGCCAATGTAACGGATGCTGACGAGCCATTCATCAGAGGCTTTTTAGGTAAGATGTTATTTAGTGGGGATGATGTCATGAAAAAATCAAATGTTTTAAGTGGGGGTGAAAAAGTACGTTGTATGGTAAGCAAGATGATGTTGCAGAATCCGAATGTGGTGGTTCTAGATCAGCCGACCAACCACTTGGATTTGGAGAGTATCCAAAGTTTCAATGAAGGATGTCAAAATTTCCCAGGAGTAGTATTAATGACCTCTCATGACCATACTTTCATGCAAACGGTGGCGAACAGGGTGATTGAATTAACGCCTAAAGGAATTATTGATCGATTAATGACTTTTGACGAGTATATGGAGGATAAAAGGGTGCAGGAATTAAGGGCGGAATATTACGCTTAACCAGTGTTCAAGTCGAATCTATTGGCATGAAAACCAATATTTTAGCCTTTTTAACCCCCAAATGCACTAAATCTATAAAAAAACACTAAAATAAATGGGAGGGTATTTGATATTTACTTACCTTTGCCGTCCGTAAAAAATAATTTTCTCATGGCTAGAGTATGTCAGATAACTGGAAAGAAACCGATGACTGGAAACAGTGTATCGCATTCTAATATTAAGACAAAGCGTCGTTTTCTTCCGAATTTACAAAAGAAGCGCTTCTATTTTATAGAAGAAGATCGTTGGATCACGCTTAAAGTATCTACTGATGCTTTAAGAACCATCAATAAAAATGGTTTAGCAGCAGTGGTAAAGGGTCTAAGAGCTGATGGCGAAAAGATCTAATCAACCAATTAATTAAGTATAATTTATAATATACCATCATGGCAAGGAAAGGAAACAGAGTTCAAGTAATATTAGAGTGCACAGAGCACAAGACTACAGGTTTACCTGGAACTAGTCGTTATATTACTACTAAGAACAAAAAGAACACCCCAGATCGTTTGGAGTTCAAAAAGTATAATTCAATTTTGAAAAAAGTAACAGTTCACAAAGAAATTAAATAATCATGGCAAAGTCAGCATCGAAAAACGCGAAAGTAAAGGATCTTAAGGCTTCTGCTGAAGCAAAAAACTGGACTAAAGTAATTAAAGCTATTCGTAGCCCAAAAACTGGTGCATATACCTTTAAAGAGTCTATCGTTCACAAAGATCTTGTTAAAGAATTCTTAGCGAAGTAGTTTTCTCATTGTTCTTTAATAAGACAATGCGATCTATCATAAAATTTTAAGTCCTCTCTCGTTATTCGAGAGGGGATTTTGTTTTTATTGGAATCAATTAGAATATCGGCTGTAGTAGGATAGTTATTTTACTTAAATTTACACCATGAGTTTTTTAGGAAAGTTATTTGGAAAAAAAGAAAAGGAGTCCTTAGACCAAGGCTTAGAAAAAACCAAGCAAGGTTTTTTTGAACGCATTTCTAAAGTCATCATTGGCAAAACAACGGTGGACGATGCTTTATTGGATGAATTAGAGGAAGCATTAATCGGAGCCGATGTAGGTGTGGATACAACACTTTCACTCATAGAACGCATACAGGAACGCGTAAAAAAAGACAAGTATCTATCCACTTCAGAATTAAATAAAATATTACATGACGAGATTGTAAGTTTATTAGTGGATGTACCTTCTGATCAAATGGGCTTTCAACCTCCTGCAAATAAAAAACCATATGTGATATTAGTGGTTGGTGTGAATGGCGTAGGTAAAACTACGACTATTGGCAAATTAGCACATCAGTATAAGCAAGCTGGCAATCAAGTAATTTTGGGCGCCGGAGACACTTTTAGGGCTGCCGCAGTAGATCAGTTAACTATTTGGAGTGAACGTGTTGGCGTTTCAATAGTCAAACAAAATATGGGTTCAGATCCAAGTGCAGTTGCATTTGATACGGTACAATCAGCCATCGCAAAAAATGCTGATGTAGTGATTATAGATACTGCTGGTCGATTACATAACAAAGTGCACTTGATGGATGAGTTGAATAAAATAATGCGTGTGATACAAAAACAATTACCTGAGGCACCGCATGAAGTATTATTGGTCCTTGATGGTTCCACAGGTCAAAATGCATTGGAACAAGCCAAACAATTCATGGCGGTGACGAATGTAAACGCTTTGGCAATTACAAAATTAGATGGCACTGCAAAAGGTGGTGTAGTATTAGCAATCGCACATCAATGTAAAATACCAGTAAAATATATTGGTGTTGGAGAACAAATACAAGACTTAGTTTTATTTGATAAAAACGAATTCGTGGATTCCTTGTTTACCTTAAAAAAGGAATAAAGATATAAGGGTGAACAGCTAATAATATAGGAGCCTTATTTTATCGTATAGCGAATTCCAATACCTCCCCATCCTAAATCAAAATAACTAGCACCCACAAAATTAAAAGCGGGTTGTATATCTACACTTAAGTTAATGGGTGCGTTTTTTAATTTGTAATCAAGCCCTAACATACCATCGGCACCAACAGCTACTCCTGCACTTTTTGAAGGATTGTTGAGCTTGTATCTCTCACTCCACAAATTAAAATGTCCGCCATAACCAATGTACCAAGTTAGGTTTTCAGCATTGGAAAATGGGGTATATTTTTCATTTAATATAGTCAATTGAAAACCATCTAATGAAACAAAACCAATTCCTTCTACCGCTTTATTTCGCGTATAAAAGCTTCTGTAACTAATAGCGCCAGGGTTTAATTTAAAACCGATTGCTTTTTTATAGGGGCTAGTATATTGTTCCGTATTGGTTTGACAGTTTGCCAAGTAAGTGATAAGTAAAAAGCTAATGGTGGTTATAAATCGGGTTAATTTCATAGATATCCTTTTGGGGGTATGCAAATTTAAGGGGAAAAGGTTTTTAAAATTGTTTAATAATTGGTAAAATTGGCAAAAACAAGGATGAATGGGGCTATGAAATCTTGTGAATAATGTTTAGGTTTGTAACATGTATAATTTTCAAGAATTATCGGAAAAATTTAATAAGGAATTTGACCATCCTCATTTTCCAGAAAGCCCTAATACCTTGTATGCGCCAGGTGATTATTTTTTAAATATTGGAGGCAAACGTATTAGACCTGTGATGTGTCTACTGGGTAATGAACTGTTTAGTGATATACATCCGGATGCCTATCAATTAGCCAACGCAGTTGAATTGTTTCACAATTTTACATTGGTCCATGATGATATGATGGATGCCGCAAGTTTGCGTAGAGGTAAAACTACCGTACATATCAAATATGGCGATAATACCGCTTTATTGGTAGGGGATGTAATGATGATTCGTGCTTATGAATATATTCAAAAAGTGCAGTCCACACATTTATCCAAAATATTACAAATTTTTAATACCACTGCAAAGGAAGTTTGTGAAGGACAGCAATTGGATATGGATTTTGAAAAAATGGAAAAAGTGAGTTTGGATGCGTACATAGAAATGATCACTTTAAAAACTTCTGTATTGTTAGCAGCTAGTTTGGTAATGGGAGCAATCATTGGAGGTGCGAGCGAAAATAATTGTAAACAATTATATGAATTTGGAAAAAAAATTGGAATTGCATTTCAAATACAGGATGATTACTTAGATGCTTTTGGTGATGCTGCGCTTTTTGGAAAAGAACCAGGCGGTGATATAAAACAAAATAAAAAAACCTTCTTATTAATACATGCACTAGAAGTTGCCAATGTGCAACAAAAAGCAGAATTGCATGAATTGATAAAATCTGATGCCCCGGATAAGGTGGAGAAAGTTTTAGCTATTTTTAGAGCTTGTAAAGTAGATGATTGGGCGGAGCAGCTAAAAGCCAGATATATGAATGAAGCATTTGCACATTTGGAAAATATTGCCGTAGTAGAAAAGCGCAAACAACCTATTATTGAGTTAGCGCATTATTTAATGAATCGAACAAAATAAAATTTTTCCTTATGTCTATTTTCAGAAAAAAGTCAATCGATAAAATTGTACAGGATGCGGCGGCGGGATTAAATGATGGACATAGCTCAAGTGGATTAAAAAAAGTATTAGGTGTTCGTGATTTAACTTTTATGGGTATCGCTGCTGTGGTCGGTGCAGGTATTTTTTCAACCATCGGTACAGCTGCATTTCATGGGGGTCCTGGTATTTCTTTATTATTTGTGATTACAGCAATTACATGTGGGTTTAGCGCATTGTGTTATGCCGAATTTGCAAGTAGGGTTCCTATAGCAGGAAGCGCTTATACCTATGCATATGTAACATTTGGAGAGTTGATTGCTTGGATCATCGGATGGGCATTGATTTTGGAATATGCTATTGGTAATATCGTCGTGGCTATAAGTTGGAGCGGATATTTTGTAAACTTATTAGAAGGATTTCATATTCATTTGCCAGGTTGGTTGTCTACCAACTTTGAAACAGCCCAACAAGGGTATGAGGAAGCAGTGCAACATTTGGCTGCTGGTGGTACTCGGGAAACCTTTAGTAAGCTAGCTCGGATTGGATATGATGCCATCACCAATGCACCGATGATTGGCAGCTGGAAAGTAATCTTAAATATCCCAGCTTTTGTAATTGTTGTTTTAATTACCATTTTAGTATATCGTGGTATCACAGAAAGTAAAAAAACAACGAATGCAATGGTGATATTTAAAATCATTATTATCATTTTTGTAATTGTTTTAGGTTCGTTTTATGTGGATACCTCCAATTGGACGCCGTTTATGCCCAATGGATTTACTGGGGTATTAGCGGGAGTATCTGCTGTGTTTTATGCCTATATCGGTTTTGATGCCATATCAACGACTGCGGAAGAATGTAAGGATCCGCAAAGAGATTTACCCAAGGGGATGATTTATTCTTTACTTATTTGTACGGTATTATATATTTTAATTGCACTTGTGATTACTGGAATGGTGAACTATTCATTATTAAAAGTAGATGATCCATTGGCATTTGTTTTTGAAAAAATTGGCATGCATAAGATTGGATATCTAATTTCAATCAGTGCGGTAGTGGCTACTACAAGTGTGTTACTCGTATTTCAATTAGGACAACCAAGAATATGGATGAGTATGAGTAGAGATGGGTTATTGCCTAAAAAATTCTCAAAAGTACATTCGAAGTTCGGGACACCTTCCTTTGCCACTATTATTACTGGTGTATTTGTAGGCGTACCCTCCTTGTTTATGAGTATTAGCCGTATGACTGACCTTACCAGTATTGGTACTTTATTTGCCTTTGTATTGGTTTGTTTTGGGGTGTTGGTTTTACCTCGATTGTCTCCTGATGTTAAAAACAAATCTTTTCAGTTACCTTATATCAATGGGCAATTTATTATTCCTGGTATGGCAGCAATATTTATATATTTTGGGCTTGATCGAATTTCCAGTGCATTTGCAGCCATTCAAACGGAAGGCTATCAGGAATTTTTGTATTTAATTTTTGTCTTTGTATTAATTATCGTTTCCATACTTAGTTTTATTCGTAAATACTCAGTGATACCCGTTGTAGGTGCCATGTGTTGCATGTATTTAATGATAGAAATTCCACCAGTAAGTTGGTTGTGGTTTTTTGCTTGGATGACCATTGGATTGGTATTTTATTCCTTTTATGGCCGTCGTAAAAGTTTATTGGCAAAGGAAGAAGGGGTTTCGTAAATTTTTGAATTATGAAGTATCAGGTAGGGGATGAAATATTAGTTTTATTGAGTAACGAGGAAGGGCGTATCATTGAAATCATGGATGATAAAATGGTCATGATTGAAGTACGTGGGGTTAAGTTCCCTGCGTATATGGATCAAATTGATTTTCCTTATTTTAAAAGATTCACGGAGAAGAAATTATTCCAAGAAAAAAAAGTACCACAAAAAATTTACATAGATCAAATCCCCAAAGAAAAACTTCAGAAAAACGATAGTAAGGAGGATGACGGGGTGCATTTGAATTTGATACCCAAGTTTAGCTTGGATGATTTTAATGACGAAGTGGTGGAGAATTTAAAAATATTTTTATCCAATCGAACCAGGGTAAGCTATCAGTTTGATTACAATCAATTGTTCTCCGGCCATCCCGATTTTTCTATTGCATCTTCCATCCCGCCACATACGGATTTTTATATTCATGACATTCCATTTTCGTCGGTGAATGATGGCTTAAGTTTTACTATTGATTTTTCATTAACAGAACCGCATAAAAAGAAGGCGGATCATTTTGAAACCCAAGTAAAAATAAAGCCAAAGCAATTGTTTCAACGTGTAGAGGATTTAAAGGAACATCAAAAAACTAATATCTCCTATCCATTGTTTGAAGTGTATCCTGATAAAATTGAGGACAATCATATAACCATCGATGTTTTGCGAAATGCGGGTTATAAAGTATATGATGTTTCTAAGATAAAACAAAACCTACCCGCTGCGCGGTCGGTGGTTGACTTGCACATTGAAAAATTAATAGATAAGCATAGTCATTTAAACAATGCTGAAATTATCCAAATTCAGTTGGAGGCATTTGAAAAGTGGTTTGAGTTGGGACAACTAAATAGTTTACCATCAATGATCTTTATCCATGGCGTGGGTAAGGGCAAATTAAAGGCAGAAATTCATGAGTTATTAAAAATGAAAAAAGGGGTTAAAAGATTCATCAACCAATATTCTGATTTTTATGGTTTTGGCGCCACTGAAGTATTTTTTGAATACTAGCAGCAAAGGTTTTTCTATTGCATATAAATCCTCTTTACAGCCATTTTATAGCGATTGTAAGGCTATTTAACAGGGGAACTTCCCATTTCATACCAAATTATATTTTACTACCTTTGTACCACTACAAACCCGAGCTATCGTGGCAAGCAATTGCCAAGGAAAGTCCGGACAGCATAGGGTAACCCACCGGTGAATAGCCGGCGTCCCAGCAATGGGGCAGAGAAAGTGCCACAGAAAATAACTACCTCGCAAGAGGAAAAGGTGAAAATGTACGGTAAGAGCGTACAGATATTGCAAGTAATTGCTTTATCGGGTAAACCTTGGGTGCTGTAATGCCACGTAAAGGAGCGCTTAAGAACGACTCGTTCAAGTTCCAGGGTAGGCAGCAAGACTTTAACAGCAATGTTAAGGCTAGATAAATGATAGTTTAGAAACAGAATCCGGCTTATGAGGCTTGTAGTACTTTTTTTTTATTAATTAAAACTAGATCATGACGATTGAACAAATTAAGCGCATGAAGGACCAGTTAAGTGTCCTAAGGAGGTTTCTTTGACGTCGATAACCGATTATATAAAGTAGCTACTGATAAACAATTGTCTTTATCTCCCGGTTTTTGGGATGACAATGCACGTGCCACTGGCACGATGAAGGAAATTAAATTAAATGAATATTGGATTCATCTTTTTCAAGCGGTCGAAAATAGCTTAGAAGATTTTATTGTATTATTTGAATTTTGGAAAGGGGGTGATGCTACTGAACAAGAAACTCAGGACGCCTATAATAAAGCCATCACAGCCATTGAAGAAGCTGAATTTAAAAGCACATTAAATAAACCAGAGGATGAGTTACCTGCCGTGATGCAAATTAATCCTGGTGCAGGTGGTACAGAAAGTCAGGACTGGGCGGAAATGCTTTTGCGCATGTATACCATGTATGGTGAAAAGCAAGGTTGGACTGTGAGTTCATTGGATTATCAGGAAGGAGATGGCGCAGGGATTAAATCGGCTACCATACAATTTGATGGCCCTTTTGCCTTTGGATTTTTAAAAGCAGAATCGGGGGTGCATCGGTTGGTTCGAATTTCGCCATTTGATAGTAATGCAAGAAGGCATACCTCCTTTGCATCCGTATATGTTTATCCATTGATTGATGATACTATTGAAATTGTGGTGAACCCCGCAGATATTGAATGGGAATTTTATCGCAGTGGTGGCAAGGGTGGACAAAACGTAAATAAAGTTGAAACTGCAGTAAGGTTAAGACATGCTTCCGGTATCATTGTTGAATGTCAGCAATCTCGTACGCAAGGAGAGAATAGAGAATTAGCCATGAAGATGTTAAAGAGTAGATTGTACGAAGCAGAAATGCGTAAAAAACAAGAAGCACTGAATGCCAATAACGCGACTAAGAAAAAAATAGAGTGGGGCAGTCAAATAAGAAGTTATGTTTTTCATCCCTATAAAATGATCAAAGACCATCGCACTGATTATGAAGTTGGAAATGTAGGACCTGTGATGGATGGGGAGATAGATGGATTTATTAAAGCATTCCTAATGCAAGAAAAATCAGATCAAGCGTAATATTAATTTTTTCGGGGGTCAGCTAGTTATTATTATTTGGGAGATAAAATATCAAATTTTGATTTTGGGCGTTGTTCCTCAAGCCATTTGAATCCATTTAATCTTAAATCTGTTTTGTTTGTTTGTCTGATCGGGGTGAGTTTTCCTTTAAGTTGATTGCGGAAAATAACCTTTGCGGGCTCACTATTTTCAAAAGTAATTTCAATGATTTGTGCATTGGAATGATTTACGCCCACAAAATTCTTATCATTGTCCATGGCGAAATATATATTTTCTGCATTACCTCTGCAACGCATTTTCACTAATTCGCCATCATTGAACCAGGCGTTTAATCGGATTCCTTTTATTTGATTATAATAATCGGTTGAATCAATTTTGTTAATTGCTAAAGCATTATTAAATACATTTAGTTGTTCGGGTTTTTTATTTTGAACATACATGTATATGGTATCTCCAGTAATTTGATTATTGTTGGCCCAAACGATGGGTCTGGATATCAATCGAATCGTAGAATCAGTTAATGCATAAAATAAGCTATCACATTTGGCTTGAAGTGAATCTGAATAAATTTGCACATGATGAAATGCTTCAAAATATTTATCTAAGGTGGAATCAGTCATTTTGCCAACACTGTCTCTGGCTTTTGGAAATGGGCGTTTTAAATCAGTCACTTTACCTGAGTATAAGGTATCTGCAGATACATATAAAGTATCGTTTTTTTGCTTAATTAATAGTAAGGGTAATTCAGTAGCCAATAAGGCACTTTTTTTCTTATCCGTTTTGATATTGTTCGCCAACATGTCAAAGCCTAGCGTATCTTTTGACTTGTAAACCACATTGCCCCTAAATTCTCCTAAACCAAGGGAATCATCAATCGCCATATCATCAGCAATAAAAGTATAAGTACTATCATCAATACTTGAACGCTCATACATATAGCCTTTTTTAGTACCTAAGTTATAATTACCATTTCTAGTTCTAATGATACGTGAACCTGAAATGATTTTAGTAGGACTAATAAAATTAGCTAATTGAGAATAGGTATTGTATTCGAGTGTATCCGTGTAAATTTTGTTTTCAGGGTCGTTCGCTTCCACCTTTTTCCTAAAAATCACATCGCGAGTAACGCCATAATAATAACCTTCGACACTTTTTAACTTTGTTTTATTACGCACTAAATTGCCGCCCTTTTTAAAGTAGCCAATTTTTACCGATACATCATAATCTAAGGAGTCGGTGGTTAAAACACCTCTGCCATCCGTTAATCTGACTTTTTTTCGGAGATAAGCTTTTTTAGTATTGCCGATGTATTTTAAATAGTCAGAATAGGTATGAACGCTATCGGCATCGTTGATATGAATATTTCCAAAACCTTCTAATGTATTTTTGGTTGTATTTAAAATTAAGCTATCACCATATAGCAAGGTTTTTCCTTGTCTAATTTTTACATGACCTACTAATATAAGGTAGTCCATGCTGTCCATTTTTTTTACATTGTAACTTTCTGCTGATAAAAATTCAATCAATTTACTGTTACTATCCACTATTGGAGGTGCTGGTAAATTGTTTTGTACAGGTGCAGTTTGTCCTATGATTAAGGAGTAGGAGAGTATAGAAAATAATATGATAAAACCCCTTTTAATCATGAGCGACAGTATCAGCGATAGGCTTACTCAATGGAGTTGTTTTATCTTTTTTTCCAAATACAGAAATATTGATATAGCGTTTAGGATGAACGCGAACATCGTCCAGTAAAGTATTTACGCTTGATATGGTATTTTTCAATTCTTTATACACTTCGCCATCATTCAATATTTTAGCTGCAGTTCCATTGCCAGTGTTTAATTTTTTAAGGGTAGTTGATAATTCTCCCACTGCAGTTTGCAAATTTGCAATTGTATTTTTTAAATCAGCTTGTTTGAGTGACTGCGTAGTACTGTCTAAATTTTGTATAATGGAATTAATTTTACTATTATTCCCATTTAAGTTTTTTGTAAAAGCATTGACATTATCAAATGATTGTGCAATGGACCCGTCTTGTTTTTTAAGCATACCTTCAATAGATGCTATAGACGTATTCAAATTTTTAGTTGTTTCACTCAAATTTGCTAATATGACTCCAAAGTTTTCCTTGTTTTGATCATTTAAAACTTTGTTGATATTATTTAAAACCTTTTCCAATGAATTGATGGTATTTTTTGTTTGTTCTCCCAGTGGCGATAGTGTATTCATAATATCACCTAATAAACTAGCGGATGGTGCAGTTTTAATAGTATCATCATTTTTGCAATACGTTTTAGCGTCACCCAAAACAATACTAATACTATTGGTGCCTAATGGATTTTCCTGTATCGCTGCGATGGAGTTGACAGGAATTTTATATGCTTTATTTAAACGAATGGTCACTGCAATATCAGAAAGGTTATCATTTATATTTTCAATATCGAATACCGCGCCTACTTGGTACCCATTAATAAATACAGGGTTTGAAACAATAAGTCCTTTGGTATCGGTATATTTTGCGTAAAGAAAATTTCCTGATTTGAACATGGTTTTTCCACGCAAAACATTAAACCCAATTATAATTAAGGTTACAGCAATGACTGTTAATGCCCCTACTTTTGTTTCATTCGATACTTTCATTGGATACGCTTATTGCGACAGTTGGTTTTATAATATAAAATTAGTTTAAAAACAGGCACATTGTTGAAATGGCTTTACTATTTTACATTGTTCTTTTGTTGATTTTCTAGTGAAAACTTATATCGAATTAGTGATTTTGTGATCACTTCACATATTTCTTTTTGCCCTGCTTCGCTATTCAAATAATCCTCGTCCTCTGGATTCGATAAAAAGCCAGTTTCAACCAGTACGGCAGGCATGGCTACAGCTTGTAATACCCAAATACCTTTTGGACGTTGTTTTGCCTCCCGACTAATTCTTCCTGCGTTTTTAAATTCTTCCTCAATTGTTAATGCTAAACTTGCAGCGCGTTGAAAATATTGTTGTGTTAATAAACTGGCCATCATTGATCTTGTAGGATCCGCATTTTTATTTAACTCTTTAATTTGTCTTTCTGAAACGGAGTCTAATTTTTCCACCATTTCATCAACCATATCATCAGCTACTTCCTTTCTTTCATCTGATTTGCCAACACCGTAAATATAGGTTTCAGTTCCTCTTGCTGGGTTGGGGCTATACGTAATTTTATAATTAGGTACTTTACGGGTCACTTTGCGTTTTTTGCCACCTTTTTTAACCGTGTAAGTTTTGTTTATATACCCAAGGAATTCTTTATTTTTTAAGGGGCCTGCAGAATTGGTATGAATGCAAACAAACAAATCCCCTTTGGCTTGGTTGGCATATTTTGCTTTTTCAACTACTGAACTAAAAAGATCTGTGGTTCTTGTCATAACCACTTCTACATCAGGCATTGACTGTTTTATATAATCTTCCAATTTCAATGAAATTGCCAAAGAAACAGCTGCTTCCGTTGAATATTGACCTTTGGCGCCAGGGTCGGTTCCGCCATGACCCGCATCAATAATGATTCGTTTTAAAGATTTTGGCTGGTTTTGCGCTTGGCTTATTAGACAAATGAGGCTAAAAAGGGCAATACAACCAAAACGAAATGCTAAAATCAATCTATTTTGCTTCATAATCAGTGCCTTAATGGGGTTTTACTTTATTTTTGCAGCAGTGATAAAGTTAGTACACAAAAATAACGAAAAATACAGCCCTTCTATTGTAAATATTGGCATTTTCCTGATATTAACATTAGTTTTTGGTTGTTGCTTACCTGGGTTTAGTCAAGATCAAAAACCGGCAAAATCTAACAATCGGCCAATTAGTAAAAAGCCACTTATAAACCAAGTGGATTCAAATCTTTCAAAAAAGGGAGGAATCATTAAATCATTGGATACAAATAGGTTGAAGATAGATACGATTGGCAACAAAAAGGATAGTACTAAATCAGTACAAATTTTAAGGGTTTCTAAGGATAGTATGGATGCGCCTGTGAATTATAATGCCACCGACTCTGGGGTGATGATCATGTCCACCAAAGAATTCTTTTTATATGGAGATGCCAAAACAGAATATAGAACCTCACAATTAGAGGCGGCAAATATTGTGTATGACCAACAAACACAAAATATTAGGGCCTATGGGGCAAAAGATACTACGGGTAGCCCCTTAAGTAATCCTAAATTTTTGGAAGGGGATATTGTATCGGTCAATGATTCTATTTATTTCAATATGAAATCTGGTAAGGGCTTAACAAAAAATACGAATTTTCAACAAGGAGAAATTTTTGTGAATGCCAATACCATGAAAAAAGTAAGTAAGGATGTTGCCTTTGCTTATAAGGCACGATTCACCACTTGTAATTTAGATGAACCTCATTTTGCCTTTAGAACCAATAAGATGAAAATTATCACCAATAAAATTGGTGTATCTGGGCCCACTTTCCCAGAATTTGAAGGGGTGCCATTTCCAATTGGTATTCCATTTGGTATATTTCCTTTAGCGCAAGGGCGACATTCTGGTTTAATGGCCCCTGCATTTTCAACGAGTGAGGATTTTGGTTTGGGATTTGAAGGCTTGGGCTATTACAAAGTGCTTAGTGATAATTTTGATGCAACCGTTCGAACTAATATTTATTCCTATGGTGGGTGGAATTTAAATTTGAATAGTAAATATATCATGCGATATAAATACATGGGAAATTTTAATTTGAGTTTGCAAAACACAAGAATGTTGAACAGGAATACATCTGTAAATCAAGAATATACCGGCGGTCGTACATTTATGATTAATTGGACCCATTCTATGGATCAGCGCGCTAGGCCAGGTACTTCCTTTTCTGCAAATGTGAATTTTGGAAGTACAAAGTATAATAGGATGTTATTGAATAATCCTTTTCAGAATTATCAAAATCAAATCAGTTCTTCCATCAGCTATACTAAAAACTGGGATAATAAATATAATTTATCGGTCAACTTAAACCACAACCAAAATAATAATTTAGGGTTGGTCAATATGAGTTTGCCTAATATTAATTTTAATGCCATTACTATTTATCCGTTTCAATCAAAGGATCAAATTGGTGCTGGAAAGTGGTATGAAAAATTAGGTATTGGTTACAATGGTAGTTTTCAAAATCAATTGTCATTTTATGACTCTGCTTTAAATTTTAGGAGATTACTAGATACCATGCAATGGGGTGCGCAACATAGTATTCCCATCAGTTTATCGCTGCCATCCTTAGGGCCGATTACCGTTACACCAGGTATTTCATTTGAGGAAAAATGGTTTGGGCAACAAAATATCAAAACCTGGAATAATAAAACGAAACAAGTTGATACTTCCATTAGTCGTGGATTTTACAGAGCACCTAATATGAGTTTTAGTTTAGGAACTGCTTCAAGAATTTTCGGTACCTATAAATTCAAAAAAAACAGTACTGTACAAGCCATCCGACATGAGGTTAGGCCAAGTTTGTCCATGAACTATACACCCGATTTAGCCGCTTCCTATCATTACACAACACAGATTGATTCAACCGGGCGTAATTATCGTTTTTCAAAGTATGATGGTGGAATGGGAGGCGGTTATTCGGAAGGTACTTTTGGCGGGATGGGTTTTGGGGTAGATAATTTATTGGAAATGAAAATGAAGGATAAAAAAGATACGACAGAAGGTGCTTTTAAAAAGGTTAAATTAATTGAAGGTTTTGGTTTTAATTCTAGTTATAATTTTTTAGCCGATAGTTTTGCTTTAGGTAATTTTAATATCTATATGAGAACCACTTTATTTGACAAATTAAATATTACTTCAAATTTAACCATGGACCCTTACAAAACCGATAAACAAGGATTTAGGGTGAATAAACTTGACTTTGATCCGACGAAATTAAAATTTGGCAATATTACGAGTGGTGGACTTTCGTTTTCGACATCTTTTAAAAGTAAATCGACTGATGGTAAGGAGTCAAAACAAAAAGATATTCCTATAGATCCATTCATGACCCCTGATGAACAACAAAGGCAATTGCAATATGCAAAATCTAATCCAGCAGAATTTACCGACTTTAATATTCCATGGTCATTAACCTTATCCTATTCCTTTCAGTTTTCGAGGTACATGAAACCAGATTATTCTGGTTTTCAGATCAATACCTATTCAAGTTTAAATTTTAATGGCGATTTTAGTATTACACCTAAATGGAAATTGGGTGGAACAGGATATATAGATGTTGCAAAGCGAAGTGTACAACAATTAAGCATGTTTATCACAAGGGAAATGCATTGTTGGCAATTAGCCATTAATGTGACTCCTATTGGTTTGTATAAATCATTTAGTATTACAGTGAATCCAAAATCAGGGATACTTAGGGATTTGAAAATCAATAGAAGCAGGACATTCTCATCCTCCTCTTATTAGTCAAGTTGAGAAATATAAAATTACTAATAGTTAACTTATTCGAGCTGTTGATTACTATGACTTATTATTTTTTTCATAATGTTCGGCCATGATATTAAATACCAATATTTTTAGGGATTCTGTGGTATGACCTACCGGTGAAATTGCTGGAAGAATATTTAGAACTATTTTTCCAGGTCTTAGAAATAAAATTGGCTTTGCTGGTAAAATTCTTTTGGTATTTAAAATCACTACAGGTACAATGGGTTTTCCCGTATCTACCGACAATCTAAATGCGCCATCGTAAAATGATTTTAAGGGGTTATTTGTTTTGTTGCGTGTACCTTCAGGATAAATAAGCATATCGAGCCCGTTATTTAAAACGCGTTTCATTTCCTCATAGCTTTTGCGACGACTTTCATTATTTTTTCTATCAACAATCACAGTAGCAAATTGATAAATCCAACCAAATAAAGGGACATAAACAAAGCTCTTTTTTGCAATGGTTTTATTTGCCCTTGCCAAAAAGGGGGTGCTCACTGGAATATCAATCAAACTATTATGATTGCATACAATGACCGCATTTTCCAATTCGTCAAATACTTCTTTTCCTGTTACTTTAAATGTACATCCTGATAATAGTAAAAAAGCGCCCATCCATATTTGAGATAGAAAACGGTGGTATTTTGTTTTTTGCGGATCGGGTAAAATAAAGCAGACCATATAAAATGGAAAAAATATCATCATCGTTGAAGCGAAAACAATCAAAGCCCAAATGGCTAATAGGCGTGCTAGTATGTTTTTAATCAATTTCATTTTAACTTTTGTCGTTAAGGTTTCCAATCGATAGGGTCTAAATTATTTTTTGCCAAATATTCATTAGTTAAACTAAAATGCTTGCATCCAAAAAAGCCATTATGGGCACTTAATGGGGAAGGGTGGGCTGCTTTCAAAATTTTATGTTTTGTTGCATCAATATATATCTGTTTTTGATGGGCAAAGTTACCCCATAACAAAAATACGATCCCCTTTTTTTCGTTGGATAAATGTTTGATAACATCATTCGTAAATTCCATCCATCCAATTTTCCCATGGCTGGCAGGTTCATTATCCCGAACCGTCATGACTGCATTTAAAAGCAATACACCTTGGTTTGCCCACTTAGTTAAATTGCCAGTTGTCGGAATCGCTAAGCCAATATCCTTATTTAGTTCTTTGTATATGTTCATTAAGGAAGGAGGCGTTTTAACGCCTTCGGGAACTGAAAAGCTTAATCCCATGGCTTGACCGGGGTTGTGATAAGGATCCTGACCTAATATAACCACTTTTACTTTATCATAAGGGGTTTGGTTAAACGCATTAAAAATCAAGGAACCTTTGGGATAAATAACTGTTTTCGTAGCGCGCTCAGTTTTTAGATGCGTAGCAATTTGCAAAAAATAAGGCTTGTCAAATAAATAAGACAAAGCTTGTTTCCAGGAAGGCTCCATTTTTACATCCATATCACAAATTTACGTGAATTGACCATTATAATAGGGATAAGTTATAAGTGGAGGTTTTCTTTGATTTTCAATAAAATAGACAATATGATATAATGGTCAAATCTAAAGTAGGGACAAATATTAATTAATTAGAAACATTTTTTGTTTATTTTCAATACATCAAATTTCGAAATGAATTTAAAATAAAATTTCATGAAAAAATATTTTCTAATATTAAGCCTATTCGTTGTCGTTCAACTTAATGCACAAGGTTCACATGTAAAAATAGAACCAGTCAATTTTTCAAAAGTAAACGTAACAGATGCATTTTGGAAACCCAAAATGGATTTGGTCGCTACCAAAACTTTAGCTGCTTGTATTTATCAAACAGAAGAAAAAACTGGACGTATTAGAAATTTTGAAAAAGTGGCACGCAACAGAGGCGAGAAGCATGAGGGCATTTTTTATGATGATTCGGATGTATATAAAGCCATTGAAGCCATGGCTTATTCTATCAAAACAAATAAGGACAAAGCGCTAGAAGCAAAAGCTGATGAATGGATTGATAAAATTGTAAGTGCCCAATTACAAGACGGCTATTTAAATACTTTCTATACTTTAACCGGTTTGGATAAAAGATGGTCTGATATGAGTATGCATGAAGACTATTGTGGAGGTCATATGATTGAAGCAGCCGTTGCTTATTATGATGCAACAGGGAAAAGAAAGTTTTTGGATGTAGTTATTAAATGGGCGAACTATTTTGATTCAGTATTTGGACCTGGGAAAAGAAATTGGGTAACAGGGCACCAAGAATTAGAGTTGGCCTTAGTAAAATTATATCGCGTTACCAATGATAAAAAATATTTGAATTTGGCAGATTGGTTATTGTCTGAAAGAGGTAAAAAACATGCTGTAGGCTATACATGGTCTGATTGGAAGGATACTTTATATACACAGGACAAAGAACCAGTGAAGCAACAAACACAAATAACAGGACATGCAGTTAGGGCAATGTATTTATATACAGGGGCAGCGGATGTGGCAGCCCAAACAGGCGATACTGATTATTTAAAAGCCATGCGCACTGTTTGGGAGGATGTGGTTTATCGTAATATGTATATTACTGGTGGTATAGGGTCAGCTGGAAGTAACGAAGGGTTTAGCAAGGATTTTGATTTGCCTAATGAACAAGCCTATTGTGAAACATGTGCCTCTGTTGGAATGGTTTTTTGGAACCAACGGATGAATAGTTTAACGGGTAATGCAGAATATATGGATGTGTTAGAGCGCAGCCTGTATAATGCCGCTTTAGATGGCTTGTCCTTGAGCGGTGATAAATTCTTTTATGGTAATCCATTGGCATCCAATGGTAAAAAGAGTAGGCAGGAGTGGTTTGGAACCGCTTGTTGTCCATCCAACATTGCAAGGTTGATTGCATCTTTGGGAAATTACATTTATGGATATAAAGACGAGAAAATTTTTGTCAACTTATTTGTTGGAAGTGAAACCAGTTTTAATTTACCTAAGGGGGAAATGAAATTGACTATGCAAACGGGATATCCATGGAAGGGTGATGTAAAATGTATGCTAAATATGAAAAAGAAAATCACTTCAACCATTGCATTCAGATTGCCTGGTTGGGTAACAGGTACGCCTGCGCCTGGTGATTTGTATCATTTTACAAAAAATACAACTGAAATGCCTGAGCTATTAGTAAATGGCAATCCTGTAAAATTTGATTTGCAAGATGGTTATGTGGTTGTAAAAAATGAGTGGAAGGATAATGATGTAATAGAATATAAATTACCAATGACAATTAAAAAGGTCACTGCGCGTAATGAACTAAAATTTGACAATGATCGTATTGCTTTACAAAGAGGACCAATTGTTTATTGTATTGAAGGTGCAGATAATAATGGCAAAGCTTGGAATGTGATTTCGCCTAATTCAATTGACTTTAATGCAGAAGATTTTAAAATATTGGATGAGCCAGTGGTAAGTTTGATTGCTAATTTGCCTTGTATCCAAATTTCAAATGATGGATTCACGGTTAGTTCCCTAATGCAGAAGGTGCGGGCAATACCTTACTATGCATGGAGTAATCGAGGAAACAATGCGATGCAGGTTTGGTTACCAAGTACCATTAAGGATTTTAAAGTAAACAATTAATTTTTATTTTTGGGACTAATGTTTTAAGGTATTCATGGGTATTACAAAAATTGGCTTTGTTGCATGCCGAATGATGTATTCCGCAGTGCTACCCATAAATACATGTGATATACCTGTTCGACCATGCGTTCCCATAACCATATAATTTACATTTTCTGTATTTGCTTTTTCAATAATATCAGTTTTAGCATTTCCTTTATCAACAAAAACATCTATTTCTAAATTTTTATTTTGCATCTTGATTTTTTCAAGCTCTTGAACTGTATATTCAATTTGAGAATTATAAATATCATCCCACTGA
Source organism: uncultured Bacteroidota bacterium (assembly GCA_903910765.1). GTDB lineage: Bacteria > Bacteroidota > Bacteroidia > Chitinophagales > Chitinophagaceae > Sediminibacterium. The sequence continues at coordinate 8,910 of CAIWBA010000039.1, read as the reverse complement.
ATAGGTGAGGTAGCCATATCAGGTTGTATATAGTTCACATATATATTTACTATGGAGGCTAAGATAACTTTAGCATTCATTAATTGCGCCAATTCAAGCCCCTTTTTAATGACATATAAATAGTCGTCATCTAAATCAATGGCGATAAGTATTTTGTTTTTCATAATTGCTATTTAATAAGTTCAGTGTAATTGTTTAAAAAGATTCAAACACCTAACGAATTTATCATTTAGTAAAGTGCATTAAAGTGACTTGAGTCATATGTATATATGATATTGATTAGTGCACAAAAAAGTCCAGCTAGTAAACTAACTGGACTTAGGAATAAATAGCCTACTACTTATTCAATGCTATATAATAACCAATTTATTGGTTAGGAGCACGGCCGCCGCCTGGTCTTTGTTGCGACATTGCTTCAATCACTTTTTTTGCGATATCAGCAGGTAGTGCTTTTTCAAGTCTTTTATTTCTTTCGTCATTAATTTCTTTCATTTTTTCTGCTCTAGCATCTTGGTCTAAATCTCTTAATGCCATCATTTTTGGACGAAAGTCATTGGTAATTGCAATAACAGAATCTACTTGAACATCATTGCAGCCTAATGCTTTGTATCTTTCTTTCATCATTGCAGCTCTTGCAGCTGGATCCATTTGTTGTCCACCACCACCGCCGCCTTGTGCGCTCGCTGATATACTTGATAGACAAATTAAAACGGTTAAAATTCCTAATACTTTTTTCATATCATTAATATTTTTATTAGTTAAATCTACTTAAAAAACAATTTATTATTCATTTAGTGCCAACTTATTTTCTTTCTTTTTATTTGAGTGTATCTTATTTTTTATAATTCAATGCAAATGAGCAGTTTATATATTTTTCTAGGGGTTATTCAAATGTAAAATTGGGCATGTCTAATCTTACGCCACCTTGTAATGCCGACTCATGTGCTAATATACCAACACAAGTAATGTTCGCCGATTGTTTGGCATTTGGGAATGGGGCTCTGTTTTCATTTAAGGCATTTAAAAACTCATTCACCAAATGCGGATGTGACCCGCCATGACCTGATCCTTGAATGAAAGATAAGTGTTGATTGCTATCTGAATCATATACACCTTGCATGGTAAAGGATTGTATTTCCTTTGGCAATAAATGGGCATAATCAGGCACGGTTACTCTTAAAGGAGTTTCGCCAGTATGTATCACTGGTTGTTCGTGCTCAACGAGCGACCATTCAAAGCTTTTTTTAGAACCATAAACATCAAAGCTTTCTCTGTATTGTCTGGCTGTATTAAATAAGGATCGTGTTACTTCTCCAGCCACATCTGAATTTCTAAATTGTATATGGCAACTTTCAACTGCAAAAGGGGAGTTGTATTTTGGAATTAAATCTTCGTCAATTCTTCCAGAACCTACACAGGAAACATGACTAGCTTCCTTGCCAATTAATCCAACAATCGGCCCAACACAATGGGTCGCATAATGCATCGGAGGTAAACCTTCCCAATAGCCTGGCCATCCTGCCATTTCTTGTTGGTGAGAGGCCCTTACAAATTGAATTTTTCCTAATTCACCCTTATCGAACATTTCTTTTACAAAAAGATACTCGCGACTATACACAACCGTCTCCATCATCATATACGTTTTGCCACTTTTTTGAACTGCTTCGCAAATCAAACGACATTCTTCCACCGTTGTTGCCATTGGGACCGTACAAGCAACATGCTTTCCAGCATTTAATGCCTTGATGGTTTGTTCCGCATGACTTTGAATGGGTGTATTAATGTGAACGGCATCCACATTTGCATCCTTTAATAGTTCATCAAAGTTGGAATATCTTTTTTCAATATTAAAAGCATCTCCAATCGCATTTAATTTAGCTTCGTCTCTTTGACAAATAGCATACATGTTCGCGAGTGGATGCTTTTGATAAATCGGAATAAATTCAGCGCCAAAGCCTAAGCCAACAATAGCAATATTTATTTTTTTCATAGTTAATTTATTTTGCAATTACTTTCATTACCCCATTCATGATTCTCCAATGACCAGGGAAGGAACATATATAAGGGTAGTCGCCAACATTGTCAGGAACATTAATGGTCATTGAAAATGTTTTTTGTGGATTTACTAATGGGGTAGCGTGAAGTACTTCATTCATTTTAGGAACGTAATTTAATTCAGCGCCATTGGGATCCATGGCAATTTTATCAGCGGCAGCCCCGACTCTTTCTTTTGAACCTGGTCTTAATATTAATAGGTTGTGTTGCATATAGTCCACATTGATAAAATTAATTTTTATCGTACTCCCTGCTTTTACGGTGAATTCAGTTAAGTCATATTTCATTTGATTCTTAATCACAGAAATATTAATGGTTTGGTCAATGATCGTGGCTACTGCATTTTTTTCTTTGCTCATTTTTATATGTGCTCCTCTTGCTGATCTTAATGCAAGATTAATCCACTTATCATCTGTATTTTCTTTAACCAATAACATTTTGTTCAAAATGGTATATGCTTCAGTAGATGGTTTCATGTCGGCAATGGCAATAACAGCAGCAAGACGAACTCTGTAATCATTATCCTCAAACACTTTTGCAATTAGGTATGCTTTTAATGCGGTAGGTGATTCTTTAAGTACTTCTACAGCAGCCTTACGCACACCGCCAGAATTGTTGCTTAATGCTTTTGTTGCAGCGGCTATAGCATTTACATTATTTTTTAATAAACCTAACCCATGTAAAGTCCATAAAGCATGAATCGCAGGTGCATTCACACCAGCGACGTCCACATTGCTTGTATTAATGATATTAATTAAATCTGGTGCAACAGATGGGTCTTTATTTTCAACCAATAAACGCTGTGCAGTAGTTCTCCAAAACATATTATTGTTGGATAAAGCTTTTACTAGTCCAGCTTTGTCATTTTTATCTAAACTAATAGGGGCATTTACAGCGCCATCCTTATATACCAAACGATAGATACGACCACGTTCATGATCACGTAATGGGTTAATATGCGCATTCCCTTTGCCATTATCAAAACCCTTCGGGGTAGGATTGTGTTGGATAATAAAATCATACCAATCGGTAATCCAAACATTGCCATCAGGACCCACTTCGGATTGTATGGGGCCAAACCATTCATCAGCACTTGCCACTAAATTCCAACCATCGCCTTTTTCTTTAAATCCAGATCCAACTTGTTCAATAAAATTTTTATGAATTAATCTTCCTGTAGGTTCACAAACTAATGCTACTTTATTCCAAAATTCTGATGGATAATTTCTGGCAGTGTAAATACTTTGTCCAGCAGCTGCAGTAAATCCACCAAATACATCCACCTGTCTTAAGTTTTTAGTCACCACATGCATTGCATAGTGGGCATCAATTTTTTCAGTACCCAATTTTTCAGAGTACCCGTTTTTTAATACGCGTTTTGGTACACCAAAAAATACACTATGGGTATTATTTGCAGTAGAGGCGAATACATCAAATTCCTCCGTAAAGCCTAGTCCCCATGTATTATTGGTTGTCCCTCCTAAAAATTCAATGTCATTTACTTTTTTTGTAGTGGGTTTGAAACTATAAATTCCCATACTAAACTCGGTGGTATCTTTTCCTTTGGCATTTACAAATCCGGAATAACCAACGGTTCCCCATAATTTATTGTCAAGTCCATATCTCAAATTGGATGGGCCAGCATGTGTATCTGAAATACCCCAACCTGATAAAATGGTATCTTTTATATTCGCTTTATCATCGCCATCGGTATCTTTTAAAAATATAAAGTAAGGCGCTTGTGCAACAACAATGCCACCGTCTGAAAATGTAAAGCTGGTAGGAATATTTAACTTGTCAGCGAATATGGTCGACTTATCTGCTTTGCCATCATGATCGGTATCTTCTAATATCACAATTTTATCCTGTCCACCTTCTTTATTTTCTCTGACCTCATTTGGATAATCCACGGTTTCAATAGCCCATAAACGTCCTTTTTCGTCCCAATTAATATAAATAGGGTTGATGATTAATGGTTCAGATGCAAAAAGTTGCAAATCAAAACCAACAGGGATTTGTATTAATGATTGTGATTGTGCTGGCGTTAATGCCCCTTGGTATTTGGGTGCAGGATTTCTTTTTTCATAATTAGGAATAATTGCATCTGTGTAAGTGGGCGTAGCAATGGTGTATGCTTTTAAGCTAGCGATTGCATCGTCGTTCATCGTCCATAAAATACCGTTTTCCACTAATTGTAAAAATTGTGGATTATTAAAAGTAATCTCATCATGCCCATAGGCGGTATAAAATACTTTGCCTTTTCCTACATTTTGTATCCAAGTGTATGGCTCTTTCCTATTGCCGTCTTTTCTTTCAGTAAGTACAGTAATATTTTTACTTAAAAGCGTATGCGTATAAGTTTCATCCTTGGTATAGAAAGGGGTAATATTTTTAATCAAAGGATGATTATAGTCTTTAAACACGGAAGGGAAGGAGTCATAGCCATGTTCTTTAAATTGACCCCCAATTAATTCAACTACTTCTGGGTTATTTCTAAAACAATAGGAGGCGCAATGAATTGGAATAAAGCCTTTACCATTTTTTACAAAATTCAGCAAGGCATTAGCATGGCTTGTGCTAATGGTGTCGTAATTAGCATAAAGAATTAATCCATCATAAGGTTTTAGCGTTTTTTCATTTAAATCATTAATATTGGTGGTGTAGGTAATATTAATTCCTTTTTTAAAATATTCTTTGGACATAATACTTGCTAAAACATCAGAATTATGATGTTTGCTATCGTGTCCTAAAAATAACAACTCTAATTTCTTAGCTGTTTGCGCATGTAATTGGGTAAATGAAAAAGCTATTAATATAATAGCGAATGTTTTTTTAATAAATGGGTTCATTGCATTTGGTTTTAGCATCGTAAGGTTTAAAATAATACCAATACTATATTGGACTATTTTGAGCTATTAAGATATTAAAAAAATCAATACAATTTGATTATATTCGACTAGTGGAACACTTGATTTTAAGTTTTTTGCTCAATCTTAAATAGAATAATGATTAAAAAAAGCCTACTATTTTTCGGACTTGTTTTTTGTAATTTATTGGGATATACGCAACCCCCAAAATTAATAGTTAGTGAATTTATAGATACAATACCGGTGACGCCCTCTTGCCACGCTTCTTCAATTATAGAAGTTCCTGGAGGTATGATGGCTGCTTGGTTTGGTGGGGAACATGAAAGCCATCCGCAGGTGGGTATTTATGTTTCAATACTAAAAAATGGAAAATGGTCTAAGGCAGTTGAAGCGGTTAATGGAAAATATGCGGATGGCCAACAATATGCTTGTTATAATCCTGTATTACAAAGATTTCCAAATGGCGAAATAGTTTTATTCTATAAAATAGGTAAGGGCCCTAGCACTTGGTGGGGTATGTTAATTCGAAGTTTTGATAATGGCAAACATTGGTCAGCGCCTGAAAAATTACCCAATGGTATTTATGGCCCAATAAAAAACAAAGCCTTTTTAACTAAAGCAGGTATTTTAATATGTCCATCAAGTACGGAAGATAGTGGCTGGCGGGTACATGTGGAATATACTGCTGATAAAGGAAAAACATGGGCGAGGTCAAAAGCTTTAACCGATCCTTCAGTGGCTGGGGTGATTCAGCCGGCAATGTTGATTCACGGAGTTAATAATTATGAATTTTTAATGCGAAGCCAACAGGATACCATTATGAGTATCACAACAATGGATGGCGGAACACATTGGTCAAGTTTAACTAAAACTAATTTACCAAATCCAAATTCAGGTATTGATGCAGTGACCTTAAAAAATGGGAAACATATTTTGGTTTATAATCCTACTACAAAAAAAGGGCTGGATCGTGGCGAGTTAGTACTCGCTATATCACCTGAAGGTAAAATTTGGAAAACTATACTTACCCTAGAAAAGGAAGAAGGTGCAGAGTTTTCCTATCCAGCAGTAATTCAATCCAAGGATGGATTCATACATATTACTTATACCTGGAAAAGGCAAAGAATGAAATATGTAAGACTTCAATTATAATTCAATCCAGTATTACATCTTGTTGATTAAATGACCAAGGACATCTTTAAATGAGAAACCTTCGGTTAATTTTTCTTTATTTAACTTTTTGTTTTCTACCAACGCCCACAAAATAAACTCTTTCATAAAGTAGGCATCTTCCTTAATGGTATCTGGCGCATATTTTTTGATAAGGGCATCTAAAGGTTTTACATCATCAAGCACTTTGTTATACTGCTTTTCGTCAAAATCTTCATATAATTCAAAACCACCTTCCGCAATAAACCAATCTAATAAATCGGAATAAGCGTTACGTTCATTTTGCTTTTCAATTTTACTAATTTTAGGATATTGGTTTTTAAATAGGGTGTTAATTGCTTTCTCTATTAAATGAGTAGCAATCACTTCGGCACCTTCCTGTTCTCCCTCATATACTAATTCAATTTTACCTGTGATGGCAGGAATAATACCCATAAAATCAGATAAGCGCACACTGGTTTTTTTCAACCCATTTTTCAAACATCTTCTTTCAGCGGCACTAATTAAATTTTCCATTGCGCTTATGGTCATCCTTGCACTCACGCCACTTTTAGCATCTATGTATTCACTTTCTCTTGCTTCAAAGCTGATCTGTTCAATGATGTCCTTTGCCAAATTCGGAACATAAATTATTTCCTTTTGCGTTGGATTTAATTTAGCTTCTTGCTCCGTTATTTTTTTAGCAACTGAAATATTTTTAGGATAGTGTGTTAATATTTGTGATCCGATTCTGTCTTTTAATGGGGTCACAATACTACCACGATTGGTGTAATCCTCAGGATTAGCGGTGAAAATGAATTGAATGTCTAAATTCATTCTAAGTTTAAAGCCCCTAATTTGAATATCACCTTCTTGTAAAATATTAAATAACGCCACTTGAATTCTGGCTTGTAAATCGGGAAGTTCATTAATAACAAATATGCTTCTGTTCGCTCTAGGGATCATGCCAAAATGTATGACGCGTTCGTCAGCATAAGATAATTTTAAGTTTGCTGCTTTTATAGGATCCACATCACCAATGATATCTGCAATGGTTACATCTGGGGTTGCTAATTTTTCAAAGAAACGTTCATCACGATGCAACCATGCAATAGGAGTGTCATCGCCTTTTTCATTAATGGCATCTTTTGCAAATCTTGATATTGGATGTAATGGGTCGTCGTTAATTTCAGAACCTGCCACAAATGGAATGTATTCATCAAGTAGTTGAATCATCAATCGGGCTAGTTTCGTTTTAGCTTGACCTCTTAATCCCAATAAATTAATATTGTGTTTTGATAAAATAGCTCTTTCTAATTCAGGGATCACCGTTTCCTCAAATCCATGAATCCCTTCAAATGCAGGTACGCCTTCTTTTATTCTTAAAATTAGATTATCTCTTAATTCATCTTTGATGCTTTTGCTTTGGTAACCTTGTTTTTTTAAATCCCCTAATGTTTTAATTTTTTCAATTTTCATAAGAATGCGGTTAAGCTATTTATTTAAGTTTCTTTTTTCTATTGGTTTCGTAATCTTCAAATATCATTTCTCCTAATCCTTTAAGTCCGGTATAAAATGCTTTGCCTTGATTTGCTTCTGTAAATGCATTCACAAATTTTTGCAAATAAGGATCCTGTGCAATCATAAAAGTGGTGATAGGAATATGAAGTTTTCTTGCTGTTTTTGCTTGGTTGTAACACTTTTCTACAATGTATTGGTCTAGGCCATTACTATTCATATAATAAGTGCCATCTGCTTCCTTGATGCAACTTGGCTTGCCATCCGTAATCATGAATATTTGCTTATTGGTATTACGTTTTCTTCTGAGTATATCCATGGCAAGTTGTAAACCTGCTACAGTATTGGTATGATAAGGCCCCACTTTTAAGTAGGGTAGTTCTTGAATGCTTATTGTCCATGCGTCATCGCCAAAAACTAAAATATCAATGGTGTCTTTTGGGTAGCGAGTGGTAATTAATTCAGCAAATGCCATTGCTACTTTTTTTGCAGGTGTGATTCGGTCTTCCCCGTATAAAATCATACTATGACTAATATCAATCATAAGTACCGTGCTCATTTGGGATTTTTGTTCTGTTTCTTCTACGACCAAATCATTTTCAGTTAAATTAAAATCACCAATACCATGATTTATTTGTGCATTTTTTATGCTCTCTGTTAAGGAAATATTTTCAATGTTGTCACCAAAGTTAAATTCCTTGAACTCTCCATTTTTTTCATCTCCTTGCCCCAGTGTTTTTGTTTTGTGATTTCCTTTTCCTGCTTTTTGCAAATTGCCGAAAATATTATTTAATGCTTGTTGACGAATGGCTCTTTCCGTTTTGGAAGTGATTTTTGTTTCGCCATTGCCGTCCTGTTGTATTTCTTCTTTTATGTAGCCTTTCTTTTTTAGGTCTTCGATAAAATCATCAATGGTATATTTTTCGTCGGTAAGTTTATACTCCACATCTAATTCGCGCATCCAGCTAATTGCTTCATCAAAATCGCCAGAAGTATGCACAATCAATTCCTTGAAAATTTCGAATAATCTGTCAAAAGGAGATTGTTCTGGTGCTTCGTATGTTTTAAAGTGAAAACCTTTCATTTTTATAAAATATCGGACGTTAAAGTTAATTCTTAATGTTCATTTTTGGTCAATTTGTTAAAGCTTGAGATAGGGTTGTGGGGATATATAAAACAAACCATAAACCCAAACAAAGCCTTCCCCAAATTATATTAGTTTGGGATTAGCTCGCATTTCATGCTCGCTGATCCCTGGTGGGTGGGTACACAAAGCCTTCCCCAATCAATCGTTTCACGATTGATTGCTTTTCTCATTCTC
>CAIWBA010000038.1 GCA_903910765.1 uncultured Bacteroidota bacterium | reverse complement strand
TATGAGTGAAATGAATATGTATGTTACGCAAGAGACCTTCGATAAGATGCGTGAGGAATTACATCGAATGAAATCGGTGGATCGTCCTGCGGCTTCTAGGGCTATTGCGGAAGCAAGAGAAAAAGGGGATTTAAAAGAAAATGCGGAATATGATGCGGCTAAAGAAGCACAAGGCATGTTAGAAGCAAAAATTAAGCAACACGAATCTGCCATCTCCAATGCAAAGATTGTGGATACGAGTACCATTGATACAAGTAAGGTGACTATTTTAACAAAGGTTACCATTACTAATCAAGCGACTAAAAAAACTGTCACCTATCACCTGGTAGGAGAAAAAGAAGCGGATTTAAAAGCAGGTAAAATTTCAGCATCATCGCCTATTGGAAAAGGTTTATTAGGTAAAAAAGTGGGCGAAATTGCTGAAGTGGTTGCGCCCAATGGTACAATGAAATTTATGATTGATAATATTACTATTTAGTAATAACAAGATACTTTACTATAACACCCGAACAAAGCGCACACATTAATCTTGTGGGCGCTTTGCTTTTTTAATTAAATTAGTGCTTCAATACATTTATAATGACCTTGTTTTCAAAAATTATCGCCGGAGAAATACCTTCCTATAAAATTGCTGAATCAGATCAATTTTTTGCTTTTTTGGATATTTTTCCTTTACAAAAAGGGCATGTATTGGTGGTGCCTAAAATAGAAGTTGATAAAATTTTTGAAGTGCCTGATGATTATTTAGGAGCGCTATTAATTTTTGCAAAACCTATTGCCAAAGCAATCGAACAAAGTTTTCCATGCAATCGCGTATCCATGGTTACCGTGGGTTTGGAAGTGCCTCATGCACATGTGCATTTGATTCCTATTAATGAAGCAAAGGATATGGAATTTTCTCAGCCTAAATTAAAATTATCCAAGGAAGAATTTGAAGACATTCAAAAAACCATTCAATCGCATTTGCCTGCATAGGCAATGCTGCGCTATTTAAGTTTTAGTCTTCCTGGATTTTTTGCTAAAAAAGCATCCCAACCTTTTAACCCTTTTGCAGCCGGCATCACTGGGCTACTCATTTGATACCAATGACAAAGCGCCACGCCTAAAGCATCTGTGGCATCAAAATATTGCGGTTGTTTTTTTAAATCTAAAATTCGCTCCAACATTTTCCAAACCATATCCTTATCAGCATTACCATTGCCCGTAATGGATTGTTTTACTTTTTTTGGGGCATATTCAGTCACCGGTAATTTAAACTGCATCGCAGCTGCAATCGCTACCCCTTGCGCGCGCCCTAACTTAAGCATACTTTGTACGTTTTTTCCAAAAAAGGGGGCTTCAATGGCAAAATGGGCAGGCTCGTATTTTTCGATAAGTTCAATGATTTTAGCATGTATTAATTGTAGGCGCGCGTAAATGTCCTTTTCCTTGGTCAATTTTAATACATCCATATGTATTAATGCAGGCTTAGTGCCGCCTTTTAAAATTGCAAAACCTAGAATTTGTGTTCCTGGGTCAATTCCTAAAATTATGGGTGTTTTTGACATTTGCATTAAAGTTACAAATATGATGGCAAATTCCGAACTTTACCGCCAATGAAGGATGTATTAATAAATCGATTACGCAGTTGGGGAAATAAATCTATTGGATTAATCCTATTTGTAGTTTGCTTGGTAGCTATTTATAATAAAGTAGCGCACAATGAAAATTTGAATCAATACAGCGCCGACATTAAAATTCAGTTCGAGAAAGTTACTTTTTTTGAATGGGCAGTTTTGTTATTACTTTTTTTATTGAACTATTTAATGGAAGCAATCAAATGGCAAAATTTACTCGCATCCTGGAGCCCAATTTCAATTTTTAAATCCTACAAGTCTGTTTTGATTGGACAGGCTTTTGCTTTTTTTACCCCGGTGCGAACGGGTGATTATGTTGGACGTATTTTATTGCTGCCTCCGGGAAGTAAAATAAAAGGAGTGGCACAAATGGCTTGGTCTTCCTATGCGCAACTCATCATTACTATTAGCATTGGGAGCATTGCACTTTTTTTTAACCTGCCCTTTTTCCCTTGGATCAAATGGTTCATGCCTTTAGGATTAGTAGCAGCTTTGGTTGTTTATTTTCATCCAGGACAATTTAAAGGCTGGTTAAACAAAATAAATAAACTGCAAATTGAAAATAAATTAAAGTTGCAATTATTAGGTTTGTCTTTTTTAAAATATGTTGTTTTTGTGCTACAATACACTTGGGCTGTGAAAATGTTAAACATACCCATCGCCAATATTGATTTATGGATTGCCTTGGGGGTGTTGTTTTTATTATTAAGTATCATACCTGCAATCAGTTTGACGGATTTGGTGATTCGCGGGCAACTCATCGTACTTCTTCTGGAACCCTACTATACCAATAGCTTAATGCTCATATGTTTAAGTACCATTATTTGGGCCGTTAACTTTTTATTACCTGCCATCATTGGCGCAGTTTTATTAATTAATTTCCGCATAAAGCAATAATTTTGCACCATGCTATTAATTAAGCATGCCATCTTTTATTAAAGCCCTATGTACATTTTATATATATTTTTGAATGCCTTATTTTTTTTAGTTCCTCCCAAACAATATGATGGTTTGTGTAATCAAATCAACAAATCCTATCAGACTGGCGAAAAAGTGAGATACACGATTTATTATAATGTTATAGGTCTTTATGTGAATGCGGGTAAGGCGGAGTTTAGTATTAAATCATCCACCTGGAATAACGCACCGGCCTATACATTTACACTCAATGGTCGCTCTAATTCAAAATATGATTGGATTTTTAAAGTGAGAGATAAGTATGAATCTGTCGTAGATGCAAAAACCTTACTGCCCTATCAATTTACCCGACATATTAACGAAGGAAGCTTTCATAAAAAGCAAGAAGTGTTATTTGATCAAAAAAATAACACAGCCACTAGTGAGGCGGGTGTTTTTAATACTGCCGATTGTACATTCGATGTAATCAGTGCCATTTATGCTGCAAGAAACATTAATTATGAAAAATGTCAAATCAATGATAAAATTAATTTGAGTTTTTTTATTGATGACATTTTATATCCTTCCTATTTTAAATTTCTGGGTCGTTCTGAAATCACGACACAATATGGCCGTTTTAAAGTCATTAAATTAGCGCCCTTATTGGTGAAGGGTAGTATGTTTGATGGCGGTGAAAAAATGATTGTATGGGTTACGGATGATGAAAACCATATCCCTGTTCGTATTGAAACTCCGATTGTTGTTGGAAGTATTAAAGTGGACTTAGATGGTTATGAGAACATTCGACACCCATTAACCTCTTTGTTGGAAGTAGTAGAATAGGGGTATTTATTTTTGCAACCAGGCATGCAATGAGAAACTTGCATTCGCCCTTATCCCTTTTTCTGTTTCGTGTAAACTACAACATTCATTAAACGCATCGTGTTCAAAAAACAAAGTATAATTATTTTTTACAGCCTCATTTAAAAAAAGTTCTTTCTCGGCCAGTGTGATTAATGGTTGCATATCATAGCCCATCACATAAGGCAGCGGAATATGTGCCAGGCTGGGCAATAAGTCGCCCATAAAAACCAATTGACGGCCATCTATGTTTATTTTAGGTATTAACATCCCTTGGGTATGTCCATTGACAACAAAGCAGGTAATATTGGGGCTAAAATGAATTTCCTGTAAGCTACTTGCACTTTTAAATGCAGGGAGACTGATTAATTTTAATTGTCCACTTTGTTGTAGGGGTAAAATATTTTCTTTTAAGAAGGATGCTTTTTCGCGCTTATTGGGGTTTAGTGCTAATTCCCATTGCGGTTCACTCACCCAGTAAGTAGCATTTGGAAAAGTTAATTTAAATGTATCATTTTCCTTTTGCACAGCCCCTCCAACATGATCAAAATGTAAATGTGTTAATAACACATCTGTAATATCATCAAGAGAAATATGATGTGGATGTAAAGCATCTTTCACTGCAACGGTTTCATGTGGATGGTAGTGACTAAAAAATTTTGCATCTTGTTTGTCACCCATGCCTGTATCAATGAGTATTTTTCTTTCTCCATCAATAATTAACAAACAACGCAAAGCCCAAGTACATAAATTATTTTCATCTGCCGGATTTAGTTTATTCCAAATTCCTTTGGGCACAACACCAAACATAGCACCGCCATCTAATTTAAACTTGCCTGTGTCAACACTAAATACCTGCATGTCCTTTTAATTTTGAAGTGCGATATAATAAAACAAACCCAATAATAAAAAATATACACAAAGCCAATACAGAGTTTCGTTGTGATCCAGTGATTTCATTGATAAAACCAAAACTAAACATACCAATAACAATCGCCACTTTTTCGGTGACATCATAAAAACTAAAATAACTTGTAGTATCGTGCGTTTCTGGCATCAACTTGGAATAAGTACTTCTGCTCACTGATTGTATACCACCCATGACAAATCCTACAATAATGGCTAAACTATAAAAAGGCATAACACTATTGCGTGGGAGGTAATAACCCATAATACAACCGCCAATCCATATTAATATAGCGACCATGATGGTATTAAAATTCCCCCATTTGCTTGCTAGCTTCGCCATCAAATGCGCGCCTGGAATAGCCACTAATTGGATTATTAGAATGGCAATGATTAAATTGGTGGTAGGTATGTTTAACTCACTCTTGCCATAAAGTGTTGCAGCCAGCATGACTGTTTGCACACCCATATTATAAAAGAAAAAAGAAAATAAAAATTGTTTTAAAAGTGGCTGTGTTTTAAGTTCAATCCAAACCTTGTGCAGTTCCTTATAACCTTGTGTAAATAAATTTTTACTTTGTGCACCTTTGACACCTTTACTTTCTGGAAGCCTTGAAATGGCTAACCAACCAAAGCTGATCCACCAAACTCCGACCAATAAAAATGAAATCTGGGATGCTTTACCCAC
>CAIWBA010000037.1 GCA_903910765.1 uncultured Bacteroidota bacterium | reverse complement strand
TGGGGTCACCCTGCACCCACTGGTCAATATCATTATCATGTGGAGCCACTTTATTTAACAACAGTTAAAGTGACAAAATCATCCTTATTGGGATTTTTATTAGATGGTTTTCCAGTGTATGGTCCTGAGGAAAATGGGGCCTTGGTAGATAATTCAAAATTGGATATCTATCATGGACACAGTTCGGTTACTGCTGATTTTCCTTCTGGCATTTATCATTATCATATTACGAGTACTGACCCCTATATTAATGGTTCAGGTTTTTACGGAAGTCCTGGCACTGTTTCACAATAAATGAAAGGGATATTTTACATCAAATTTATATTGGCTTGTATTTTAATGCAAGCTTGTAATACCATTGATCCAACGCATTCATTTGATGTTCCAGTTTCGTATGATACTTTGCAGCCTGAAATTATATTACCCAATCAATATTTAAATCGCAAGGAACAATTTTTATCTTTTCATCAGGATACGCTTTATTATAAAAACACGAAATACAGTGGTTACATCCTAGATCATTATGAAAATAGCGACACCGCATATGTAGGAAGTTATTTAAATGGGATAGAGGAGGGGGTGTTTAAAAAATGGTATCGGAATAAACAGTTAGCGGAATATAGAACCTATCATGCAGGAAAAAAAGTAGGCAAGCATGTGGGTTTTTGGGAAGATGGTCAGCCTAAATTTGAATTTAATTTTATTGACGGCGAACTGCAAGGCATTGCCAATGAATGGTATCGAAATGGGCAGCCCTATAAAGCCTTTCATTATAAAATGGGCTATGAGAACGGTAGTCAAAAAATGTGGTGGGAAAACGGAATCATACGCGCTAATTATGTGGTGAAACAAGGTAGGCGCTATGGTTTGATTGGTTTGAAATTATGTATGACGCCGCAGGATTCAATTGATTTTAAAGTAAAATAAATGGGTATGCTAAAATATTTGAGCTATTTTATTTTTTGTTTAATGCTATTAGTTGCGTGTAATAATGCGACTAATAATAATTCGGAGCAAATAAAAGATAGCTTAGTCACGCTTCCTTTTTTTAATCAACCTGATTGGACACCAGAATGGATTAGTGCAACAGATAGCGCATATAATCATATTCATACTATCCCTTCATTTTCCTTTTTAGATCAAAATGGGAAAGTGGTTGATGAAAATTTAGTGAACGGGAAAATATATGTAGCTAATTTCTTTTTTACCAAGTGTCGAAACATTTGTCCAAAAATGACCAACAATATGCGTTTGTTGCAGGAGGCTTTTATTTCGGACACAGCTATACTCTTGCTTTCTCATTCTGTCACTCCTGAAACGGACAATGTAACTGTACTAAACAAATATGCGTTGGATAATAAAGTGGACGCCGCAAAATGGCATTTGCTTACCGGCGATAAAAAGGCCATATATGGTTTGGCAAAACAACAATATTTTGCAGGAGATACTGTAGGGTACTACCAATCAGGCAATGAGTTTTTACATACGGAAAATTTCATTTTAGTGGATCAG
>CAIWBA010000036.1 GCA_903910765.1 uncultured Bacteroidota bacterium | reverse complement strand
TGGGTTATTTTTAGAGAAGAAAGTAGGTAAATACCCGATTTCTTTTAATGCAGCTTCTTGATATAACATTTGTGTATGAGAGACCAATAGCTTTATTCTTACTAACTGCATATAACTC
Source organism: uncultured Bacteroidota bacterium (assembly GCA_903910765.1). Classification (GTDB taxonomy): domain Bacteria; phylum Bacteroidota; class Bacteroidia; order Chitinophagales; family Chitinophagaceae; genus Sediminibacterium. Next base: position 4,950 of record CAIWBA010000036.1, on the reverse strand, counting down.
ATGGCAGTAGGTTTATGCAAAAATAAATAGGAATCCCACAATTGCTTCTTTCCTTTAAAATTGACAATACTATCGGCAATAGGAACAAAATCATCTAAATAGGAAGGTATATTATAGGGTGACTCATTAATATATTTTGATAGTTCAAACAAATCCTTTTTTATAATAGCTAGCCCCTTATCGCTTTTTAATATCTTTTCAATTAAATTTCTTCGATTAAACTCAGTTGCTAAGGTTTGTCCTTTTTTATTAAACTCCTTATTTATTAAATCTAAAATAGCATTCAGTTTGATATAACTATCATTCAATCGAGATCTAATAAGTAAAAAATAATGCCCTTTAGTGGTCGCATCAATTTGCGCTAAATTTTTTTGGATTATTGTATTACTCAAATCAATTTTTTTTCTGTTGTCTTTTTCTAAAATCTCAAATGATTTTATTGAATAAGAGTTAGAATCCAATATTGACATTTTGATATTCAACACAGAGAAACATACAAATATGATATACAATAATGTTACTATTTGCGACCTTTTCGAATCTGCTGAATTCCCCGATGCTGCCATTTATAAAACTTATTATTTTGTTATTTACTTAAGTTCAGTTTTACACAATAAAGCAAATTCCACTTGTTTACTATTAATATTTACACCGTATTGATTTACATATTGATTGTACTTTTTGTATACATCCTTTACACCGTCCATTTTATCTGAGGCAAATAATGCAACTATTAGATGGGTATCAATAAAATTTTCACTGATTAGTTTTTGCGTTAATTGAATCATCAATTTATTATTGCTTATATATGATTCATCAAACAAATCCTCCATGACAAACCTTTTACCTTGTGTAACTTCTACACCATCTATTGGAAACCTAACCACATCTTCTAACTTAAACGATTTAGCTCCTGGCAATGTTATAATTAACAATTTACTTAGCAAATCTTTTGCCACCCTTTGATTACTAAATGATGCCAATAAAAGAACAATTGATTTGGTTAATGAAAATGAAAGTTGACTTTGGTCACTACACTCAATAGATTTTACTTTTTCAAGGAAATATATTTTAGTTGGATCGGTTTTGTCAAATAAAATCTTACACATTAAATCAACAGACTCCGGATTAGCTACCGGTATTCTTTTAATTAAATAATCTAATAAAATTTCATTTTTCATCTTAATAAAAGGTGCCAAAAAATCTAAAGCTGGACTGGCAATTAATTCTCCTGCATGAAATTGATCACAGTACTGCTTTGTAACTAACGATACACCAGTATATACTTGAATTTCGCCAACATGAATTGATCTTATATAGTGTTGCTCACCTTGTGTATATAATATAAATTGATCAAAAAATCCTTTATACCTATATGGCTTAAATGCCAAGATTAAAGTTTTTAATGATTCATTTGAAATGGCAACAGGCTGATCAATAGTTAAATCACCAACGCCTGATTCTGGAAGCCTTATTCCGTATGATTTTAATAATGAAATATTTTTTTGTGGAACCACATTCTTACCAAAAAGATCCAAGAATAATTGCGAAACCAACGCATAATCATCTTCAGTAAAGCCAGCCCATTCTGGTTGATAAAAGATTTCTTTAGGGAATGATATAATCCCTAATTTATCAAGTTGCCATAATATATCTGGCGCTAATTGTTCCATTGGCACAATAGGCGCTGAAATAGTATCAATATGTGTTGTGCCAATGGAGGGTGACAAATCAGCGTGCCCTTGAGGGAAGGTTGTATTTTGAGGGAAGGTTGTATTTTCAATAGGATGATTGGTCTGAGGTAGCACATAACTATGAATGAGTTGGTCATTCACTTTTTCACTTTCAAATGGTGTCACCGCTTCGCTTTCTTGATGAAATTGATTATCTAGCCTTATAGCATGTGATTCCGAATTACTTTCTTTACTAATGAACCTAATGGATGAAACTCCAAATACGATAGCCTCCATAGTAAGACCTACTGTCATAAATAAGTCTTGCACCTCCCATTCCAATAATTTGGCAATAACACCAATTAAAATAATAACTGCACCTAAACTATAAAATAAGTTTAGGATATCTAATTTCTTTTCTGCTCCCTCTTTCTTAATCATATATCATTAAAATTGAATATTATACTTGTAAATCCTGATTTACCTAAAAATTGCTAAAATATTGGTAACGTTAACTAGCATATAACAGGTAGTAAATGTTAACAAACAGATATTTTTTTGGTAAGCCTTTATATTAATCATGAATTTATTCTATGATTAATATCATATGCAATTTAAATTCAGGAAACATGAATCAGAATTTATATAAGATGAATAGTAAAAAACGAGGTTAACTATTATATTACATTGTATAATATTTTTTTATACATACGTTATTTAACATATATATAAAAAATGTTCCTTTTTAAACACGAAAATGAGGCAAATTGAAAGCGAAAATTTATAATAAATCGCTTAAAGCTGAAGAAATAGCTGGAAATTTAAAGGAAAATCCCATTTTTTCAATTTTTTTTGAGGATACATTCGCACTTTTTAAAACCTCGACACTCATTTCTCCTAAAATTAAATTGAGTAGCCATGATGGTATCATCATTTTCAAAAAATATGTATGATAATATTTTATAATAAATATAGTTAGTGCTTTATTAGTGGTCGAATTTGGAGAAACGGCATTAAAAATTCCATTTACATTGTCATTTGCAATTGAGAATAATAATATGTTGGTCAAATCTTGTTGATGTATCCAACTTATTACTTGTTGACCATTACCTAAGATAGCTGCAATGCCAAATTTTGCTGGTTTAATAAACTCAGCCAATGCGCCTCCCTCCTTATTTAAAACGATTCCTATTCTTAAGGTAACTAATCTTATACCTAAGGTTTCAATTGGTTTTACACTGTCCTCCCAACGTTTACAGGTTTCTCCCAAAAATGAAGCATCCACAGGATCGGTCTCTACAAATCCATGCTGCAGGCTTTGTTCCGTATCTGGACCATACCAACCAATCGCCGATGCGGTAACCACTGTTTTAACGTGATGTGGACTTTCAGTTAAATACTTCACCAACAATGCCCCCGACTTTACCCTACTATCCACAATTTCTTGCTTACGTTTTTTTGACCACCTTTTATCTGCAACCCCTGCCCCTGCCAAATGAACGATTGCATCTGCTTGCCCTATTGCTAATGGATCAATATACCCTTTATCTATATCCCAAACAGCATAGGTTAAATTAGGTATTTGGGAAACCCGTGGCTTGCGTGTTAAAATAATCACCTCATAGCCCTTGCTTAATAATAATTCCGTGAGGGAAGTTCCCACCATTCCAGTTCCACCTGTGATTAATACAGTTTGCATTCGTTAAAGGTACAATTTTTGTACATTTTGAATGAATTAGTAAGATTCAAATAGTGATTTTAGTAAGAATATTAAAATGATATGAAATCCATCCGCAATAAAAAACCCCGCCTGATGAAGGGCGGGGTTACAACTAAAATCAACTATACATAAAAACTAAATCAATCCGGTTTTTTACCATCCATAAAAGTATTGATGGTTGAAATTTGTGTTTGGTTATTCTCATCCTTATCTACGGTGTACTTACTGTAATAATTTTCAACAGAAGCCAATGTATTACCAAACATTTCCATATTTCTTCTAACATACGCAGGCACGGATTCAAAATCATTATTAGAATCATTCGCATTGTTAATATTAAAAGATAAATTTCTTAATTTCTGAATACGCTCTGCCACTTTTCTTCTTTGTTCCTCGGCATTATCTAATGGCATATCATAATTAGCTTGTTGATTCACATGTGCCACAGGTGTATTGGACTCCTCTCTCATCACCAATTGCATCGAAGGCTCTTCCTCATATCTGAAAGAAGATTCGAATGCAACTTCCGCTGGTGCAGGTGTTTCAATCACAGGAGCAGTATACATTTCAACAGTTGCCACTTCTTCTTCCGCAATATTTTCATCTATCAACATTTTCGCTTCCATTAACTCTTCTTCCATCAATTCTTCCTCCATAAATTCGGCTTCTACTAATTCTTCTTCCACTTCTTCATCAATCGTGATTTCTTCTAACATAAAATCTTCTTCCATTTCTACACTTGGATCTGTCTCATTAATTTCAAAAATCACTTCATTTGAGGCAACTACTGGTGCTGGAACTTCTGCTTCAACTTCGTCCACTTCCTCCACATAAATATTCGTAGGCTTACTTAAAATAAAGTCAGAAACAATAGTAGCTTCTTTCTCTGCTTCCATATTCAAAGTGAACATTTCTTCTTCCACTTCTTCTTCCATTTCTTCCATTTGCACTTCCTCCAATTCATCTATTTCTTCTTCCATATCCGCTTCTACTTCTTCTTCAAAAGCAGGCTCCTCTTCTAATACTAAGGTTGGCATTAAATCATTATTCTCAAAAGCAATCACTTCCATTTCTTCTTCAACCTCTTCCTCCGATTCTAACATTTCATCTTCCCCCAACTCTTCTAATTCATCTTCTTCCATCGCTTCTTCAATACTATCTGCAGCGGCAATAGATGCTTCTGCATTTAACTCCCAAATAGTATCATACTTATCCAATATTACTTCCTTTACTTCTTCTTCCAATTCTTCCTCCTCCATTAATGGTGCTTCAATTGTAGGTGCTTGGTCAAATGAAAAATGAATCGGCGTTTCTTCTGTTTGATCTAAAATAAAATGATCTTCCGCTTTTTCATTTACTTCATTACTTACTGGCTCCTCCTTGATTTGTTCAGTTGCTAATGCATCTGTGACTAATGTCATTACTATTTTTTCCTCAATAGGAGCCTCCGCTTTTTTTGGTGTTTCAGTTTTAAAAGGATCTTTACCTTCAAAACCTGTAGCGATTAATGTGATCCCTAATTTTTTATCAAGGGTAGCATCATAACCCATACCCATA
>CAIWBA010000035.1 GCA_903910765.1 uncultured Bacteroidota bacterium | reverse complement strand
ATTAATGTTATACACATAATCAGCAGAAGCTATGCCTGCTTTTAATTTTGTGTTAATCACAAATTCATCATTATTCAACCAACGATTAAATCTTGGTAAATTAGATGATTGCATTCTCATTTGCGCTTGCAAAAACAAAACGCAAAAAATACTAGTTAAAAAAAGTAGCTGTTTTTTCATAGATCTTATTTAAATTACAACATTTATCATTTTACCCTTCACGAAAATTAGTTTTTTTACCGGCTTTCCTTCCATCCACTTTTGAACAACCGCATTCGACATAACAATTTCACTTACTTCTTGCTCCGTGCAGGACAAATCAATGGCAATATTGGTTCTCATTTTACCATTGATGCTTACCGGGTAATCCTTCGCTGTTTCTAAAACATACTTCGCATCAAATATTGGGAAAGCAGCGTCAATCACCAAGCCCTCATTGCCTAACACCTGCCACAATTCCTCACAAAAATGCGGCGCATAGGGTGTCATTAAAATAAGCAAGTCAGATAAAACAGTTTTTTTATGGCAACCCAAATCATATAATTCATTCACGCAAATCATAAATGAACTTACCGCTGTATTAAAGCTATGACGATCGGTATCTTCCTCATTTTTTTTAATGGTTTTATGCAACACTTTTAATTCTTCCAAAGTAGCGGCTTCCTCCACCCAAACTTTTCCTTTGATTTCATCAAAGAACAAACGCCAAAACTTTTTCAAAAAGCGATGCACCCCCTCAATCCCTTTGGTATCCCATGGCTTACTCTGCTCCACTGGACCTAAAAACATTTCATACATCCTAAAGGTATCCGCGCCATATTTGTTTACTAAATCATCCGGGTTGACTGTGTTAAATTTTGACTTAGACATTTTTTCAACCTCTACGCCACAAATGTATTTGCCGTCTTCTAAAATAAATTCAGCATTCGCATAATCAGGTTTCCATTTTTTAAATGCCTCTGTATCTAATTCAATGCCGTCCACTTTATTTACATCCACATGTAATTGATCAACTTCATAATCTTTAATTAAACCAGCAGAAACAAAAATGGAACTTCCTCTTTTGCGATAAACAAATCGGGAGCTTCCTTGAATCATTCCCTGATTCAATAATTTTTTATACGGTTCATCAAAACCAATATGTCCTAAATCAAATAAAGCCTTGGTCCACATTCTACTGTATAACAAATGCCCTACTGCATGCTCCGTACCGCCAATATATAAATCAACCTGCCCCCAATAGTCACTCACTTTTCTGCTACAAAATTCATTTTCATTATGCGCATCCATATAACGTAAAAAGTACCAACTACTTCCCGCAAATCCAGGCATGGTATTGGTTTCCAATTGCGCTTCCTTCCAGGAAGGAATATTCGCTAGCGGACCTTCCCCATCAGGGCCTGGGCCATAATGATCCACCTTGGGTAATAATAATGGCAAATCTTTCTCGTCCAATGGATAAGCAATCCCATTGTTCCACTTTATTGGAAAAGGTTCACCCCAATAGCGTTGTCTACTAAACGCAGCATCGCGCATTCGGTAATTTATTTTGCGATTACCGAGTCCCATTGCTTCAATTTTATCATTCACAATTGCAATCGCAGCTTTTTGCACCACACCATTTAAAAAATCACTATTACATAAAATAGCCTCTTTGGTGGGATTCGCTTCCATACCATTAAAGGCATCTCCAATGATATTGGTGATGGGTATATTAAAATGTTTTGCAAATTTAAAATCACGATCATCTCCGCAAGGCACCGCCATAATTGCACCCGTTCCATAACCTGCCAACACATATTCTGAAATCCAAACGGGAATTTCAACACCATTGAATGGATTAATTACATAAGCACCTGTGAAACATCCTGTAATTTTTTTCTCCGCAATTCTTTCACGCTCACTTCTACTTTTTACATAAGCAATATATTTTGCTACTTCTGCTTGATGTGAACTCGGAACAATTTTTTCAATCAATGCATGCTCCGGTGCCACCACCATAAAGTCAACACCAAACATAGTATCAGGGCGTGTTGTATATACACGCAACACTTCGTTAGCATCTTTTACTGCAAAATTTATTTCAGCCCCTTCGCTTTTTCCAATCCAATTGGATTGCATTTCCTTCATGGCATCACTAAACTGAATAGTTTCCAATCCGCTTAATAACCTATCTGCATATTCTGTGATACGTAAATACCATTGTCTTAATTTTTTCTTTTCCACCGGATGACCCCCTCTTTCACTTAACCCATTAATCACTTCATCATTCGCTAGTACGGTTCCCAATGCTGCACACCAATTTACTTCTCCAATACCACAAAATGCCAAACGGTAATGCATTAAAATATCTTGCTGTTGTTTTTCGGTATAGGATTTCCAAGCTTCCGCCGGGAATGTTTTCACCTCATCCACTGGACAGGGATGGTTTATATTTCCTTCCTTTTCAAATGCCGACAGCAAATTTTGTATAGGGCTTGCCTTTTGCTGTGCACGATCAAAATAACTATTAAAAAGTTGTAAAAATATCCATTGTGTCCATTTGTAGTAAGTTGCATCGCAGGTGCGTACTTCCCTATCCCAATCATAGCAAAATCCAATATTGTCTAATTGCTTTCTGAAATTATTAATGTTATCATGGGTACAGATGGCAGGATGTACGCCATTTTCAATCGCATATTGTTCCGCGGGCAAACCAAACGCATCATAACCCATCGGATGTAAAACATTAAAGCCTTTTAATCTTTTAAACCGGCTATAAATATCCGAAGCAATATAGCCCAAAGGATGACCTACATGCAAACCTGCACCGCTAGGATAAGGAAACATATCCAAAACATAACACTTGGGTTTGCTTGAATCATTGCTAACCTGGTATGCTTTTTTCTCCTGCCAAATAGTTTGCCATTTTTTTTCAATGGCCCTAAATTGATACTCCATCTAATTGCATTTCATTTTAAATGGTTGAATCATAACAATTCTTTAACCAAAATCAAAAAAATACACATTTTGGCCTAAAAAATGGGATAATTCATCCTCTGCAAATGTAAGCCATTAGCGTTCAAAACCCTACATTTGCAAAGTGAACAAGTAAAATTTTATGCCATGGCAGTTACCGGATCTACCTCTTTAAAACGCAGCAAGCCCAACTACATTTATAGTGTTATTGGGGTGGCGATTGTATTATTTATCATGGGCATCATGGGATGGCTATTTTTAAACCTACATTCCATAGGAGACAATTTTAAAGAAGATATCCGTATTAGCGTTTATTTAAGAACTTCCGACAAAAATGCGATAGGAAAAGTGCAACAATATATTGCTAGTCAGCCCTACGCTAAAAATGTCGAATATATCAATAAGGAAAAGGCAAAGGATATTTGGAATAAGGAAAATAATGAAGAATGGGCTAAAATATTGGACGTTAACCCACTTCCTGAAAGTGTCGACTTTTTTGCCAAAGCCGATTATGTGAATCCAGATAGCTTAGCCAATATTAGCGCTATTATCGAAAACGAATTCAAAACAGAAGTGGCAGATATTCAATATCCAAAAAGCTTAGTGACCAACCTGAATGAAAGGGCTACTAAAATAGGGGTGATTTTTTTAGTGATGTCCATTATACTTTGCATCATTGTAATTATCAGCATTGACAATACCATTCGCCTAGCCATGTTCAGTAATCGTTTTTTAATCAAAACCATGCAAATGGTGGGTGCAACAAGAAGCTTTATTTCAAAGCCATTAGTGATTCGTGCAGTTATCAATGGATTAACCAGTGCCTTTATTTCCATTGTTTTATTGTTTGGTTTAATCCAATGGGCGGGTAGTCAATTCCCGCAAATCAATACGATCCAAGGTGCAGGAAATGATTTATTACTTTTTGGCGGTATCATCATTATGGGCGTGGGCATATCTGTATTTAGTACCTACCGTAGTGTAGTGAAATATTTAAAAATGAAATTAGACGATCTATATTAACGAATTCCTTACATTTATAATTCAGAAATAAAGTCCAACCCAAACGATAATAAATAATATCCTATGGAAACGACATTAGCTTAAAATAACATTGTATGATACAGAAAGAAACAAAAAAATCCTTAGACATTTTTGGTAAGTCAAATTATATTTGGATGTTGGTGGGTGCCTTATTGATAACAGCGGGAATGTTGTTAATGACTGGCGGAAAAAGCGCCGACCCAAATGTTTTTAATGCAAACGAAGTGTATAGCTTCAGACGCATTACATTAGCGCCTATTGTTATGATCATTGGCTTTTTGGTTGAAATTTATGCCCTATTTAAAAAAGCATAATTAAAATAAAATTTAAACAGATCCCGACGCCTGCGCTCGGGATCTGTTTTTTAATATCCACTTATGAATACAATACAATCCATCATCATTGCTATTATTGAAGGTATCACTGAGTTTTTACCCATTTCAAGCACCGCACATATGAAGTTTGCCAATCCTTTTTTAGGCATTGCCGACAGCCCATTTGTTGACTTATTTGAAATTGTGATTCAATTAGCTGCTATTGCATCTGTAGTGGTTATTTACAAGAAAAGATTTTTTGATTTCAAGCATTATAGTTTTTACTTGAAATTGATCGTGGCGGTGATCCCTGCCTTGCTATTTGGCGCTTTACTAAAAAAATACATTGATGCCGCATTAAATAATTTATGGGTGATTGCCGTTGTCATGATTGCAGGTGGTGTAATCCTGTTATTCATAGACAAGCTATTTAAAGCGAATGAATCAGCAAGCAATTCAAATAGTGACGCAGGCGAAATCAGTTACCAAAAATCATTCATCATCGGTTGCTTTCAAGTGTTGTCCATTATTTTTCCAGGATTAAGTCGAAGTGCTGCAACTATTGTTGGTGGAATGAGTCAAAAATTAACCAAAAAAACTGCACTAGAATTTTCCTTTTTCTTAGCAGTGCCTACGATGATGGCAGCCTCCGCTAAAAGCACCTTGGATGTATACAAAACCAATCCCGAAGTGTTCGCTTCAGATAACCTAATTACCTTATT
>CAIWBA010000034.1 GCA_903910765.1 uncultured Bacteroidota bacterium | reverse complement strand
TAAGGAAGCATTTGCTTTTGTTGAATCTGAATTCAATATTCCGGTGGAGGTTCATAATGCAATGGAGTTATTTGCTACTATTGCGCATTGGGAAGGAGAGGATAAGGTTACTTTATATGATAAAACACAGGGTCCAAAAAGTACCCAATTCACAGTGTCCAGAACTTTTGGTATTCCAGATAAAAATGTAAGAGTCATTGCTGAAAATGTAGGTGGTGCTTTTGGGAGTGGTTTAAGAAGCTGGGCCAATGTGCCTGCTGCTTGTATCGCTGCAAAAAAACTAAATCGTCCAGTGAAGTTAGTTCTCACGCGTCCGCAAATGTTTTCATTGGTAGGATACCGTCCACAATCATGGCAGAAGGTGGGTATTGGCGCAGACGCTGCTGGAAATTTTACGGGTATCAGTCATGAAGCCATTAGCAATACCTCGAGGTATGAGGATTTTAGAGAAGGGATTGTGGATGCTTCAAAATTTTTATATGCTTGTGAAAATGTAGATACCAAATACAACTTACTTCCACTTGATTTGAGTACCCCTGTATGGATGCGTGGTCCTGGTGAAGCAACAGGTTGCTTTGCATTAGAAAGTGCGATTGATGAGCTGTCCTATAAATTAAAGATGGATCCGATTGAATTAAGATTAAAAAATTACACAACCATTAATCCTGAAAATAAACTACCATTCTCTGATATTAATTTAAAAGATTGTTATGCGTATGGTAAAAATAAGATAGGTTGGAGAAATCGTCCTACTGTTCCAGGTTCCTTGAAGGAAAATGGGTGGTTAATTGGTTATGGTATGGCCGTGGGTATTTTTGGAGCAGGTAAAGGTTCCGCGTCAGTAAGAATAGTTTTAAGTAATGATGGTAAATTATTATTAGAATGTGGCGTAAGTGATATGGGTCCAGGTACGACTACCTCCATGACCATACTTGCTTCGGAAGTTATGCAAATGCCCATTCAAAAAATTAAATTCAAACTAGGAGATTCCGATTTACCTCCGGGTCCTTCACAAGGGGGATCGGGTACTACGTCAACAGTTGGATCGGCTGTTGATTTGGCTTGTAAAACATTGCAACAAAAATTAAAGGAGATCGCCATTAAATCAGCGCCTGTATTTGCTGGTATGAATGCGGAAGCTTTGGAGGTTAAAAATGAAATGGTGATTTCAAAAACAGAAACGAATGCAAAAATGGCTATTGTTGATGTATTAAAATTAGCGAATCAAGATAAAATTGATTTAACCATTACTTCTAATGGTAAAACTGCAGCGCAGTTGAAATTTACGAGCAATTCCTTTTCAGCACATTTTGTAAAGTTGGGGGTGAATCCAAAAGATGGTACGATAAAAATATTACAAGTTGTTACGACAGGGGATGCAGGAAAAATTATTAGTCCTAAAACAGCAAGAAGTCAAATGTTAGGCGGGGTAGTGGGTGGTATAGGAATGGCACTTTCAGAAAAACTAGAAATAGATCATAAAACTGGACAAATCATCAATGCAAGTTTTGGGGGTTATCATGTGCC
>CAIWBA010000033.1 GCA_903910765.1 uncultured Bacteroidota bacterium | reverse complement strand
CCACTTCCATAATAGTAGTTTTATCCTTATTTACATCACTCTTTACTACAAAGTGCATGAAGTTGGTATGCAAAACATTTCCTGAAGCATCTTTTAATTTAAATTTAATCATACCCAAGCCGGCAAACGCAGGCACTTTAAATTCAAAAGAAGGTAATTGCTTTTGCATCCATGGCTGATAATCAAACTTCACGGTATTAATGGTATATGGCGTTGTAACGCCCGTCTTGTCCATAAATTCAACATCAAATTCTATAAATAACTGTCCGCCTTCTATATTCTTTCCAGACATTACTGAAATATATAAAGGCATGTTTAACACTTCATTGCCTTTTAAGGTTTTACATATTTCATTGCCCGTTGACAAATAAAATTCAGAATGAAAATCCTTATCCGTCATCCCTTTTGCGATTTCAGATAACCCTGTATATTTCATGGTACGATCAAAGCGCCAATACCCATTCCACTCATTGATTACATCATGATGTTCCGTATATAACCATCCTGCTACTTTCGGGTATTTACGGAAAGTATTAATCATTCTATGATAATCCCAGCTCCAATCCACATCACCTGTACTTCCATCATAACCCCATACATTACCACATTCTGAATTGATATTAGGTTGCCCACCTTGTTTAAATCCTTTTTCAAAATGATAGGTACTACCTTCAAATGTATTTTTATCAATCGTACTTAAATGTTTATCCCACTCATAACCAGGTAAATATTCATGCCATGAATTAATATCTGTTTCTGTATGACCAGCACCACAACAAATTGAATTATCCTCTACCAATCTTGTTGGATCTAATGATTTTGTCAAATAATACATGGATGCCACCCAACTTTGCGTGTTAGGTAAATATTTAGACACTACTTTCCCATTTTTATTGGACTCCACTTGCTTGGTTTTTAAACCCCAGGTTTCGTTAAATGTAATCCATGAAAATATCGCAGGATGATTGTAATCTCTTTTAATCATTTCCCTTAAAGTAAATTCAGATGCGGCTTGTGCTTCTGCATTTGGTTCTCCCCAAAAATTGGGTAAATCTGACATCACCAATAAACCTAATTTATCAGCCCAATATAATTTACGAGGTACATCCACTTTAATATGTGTTCGAATACCATTTAATCCAAGATCCTTGCAAAGTTGTATTTCATTTTTCATGAAAGCATCTGTGGGAAAGGTATAAAATCCTTCGGGATGATAGGATTGATCTAATGTTAATTGCAAATAGATGGGGGTATTATTCAATGCGATATAAGGGATATCGGTATTGGGTAAATTAACCACTGAAATTTTACGCATTCCAAAGTAGGTTTTCACCACATCCTGATTTAATTGCACACTCGTTTCATATAAAAAGGGATCTTGCAAATTCCATAACCTTGGATTTGGAATATCTATTAAAAAGCTACCTGATTTTGTATTTTTAGCAATTTTATTTTTTGCTACAATTACTGATTCTGGACTTTTAATATTCAATACCAACTCACCATCATTTTGGGAAGCATCAGATAAAATATATTCAACCCTAACCGTTTTATCATCAATATTAGGTGTAAAATGTACCGACTCAATAAAATTTTGTTCCCTGCCTTCTAAATAAACGGTTTGCCAAATACCTCTTGCATCCCCATAACCTTGCTTACCATATAAAGCATAATCTCTGCGCTTATCATCTACCTTAATTACCAATTGCTGTGGTGTGTTAAATTTTACCTGCTCTGTTAATTCAAATGAGAACGGCGTATACCCACCTTCATGTTTACCCACCATCACGCCATTGAACCAAACAGTAGTTTCAAAATCAGAAGCACCAATAGTTACAAATACTCTTTGCTTACCCCAACTTGCTGGTACAGTAATTGTTTTTTTATACCAGGCAAAATCTGCTTCATTTTTCACCCCTGATAAAGGAGAACCCCATGGAAATGGCACTAATATTTTTTTTGTAAATTTCGTAGCCCCTTTTTGCCATTGATTTGCAACGCCCTTATTTAAACTATCAAATTCGAAATCCCATTGTCCATTTAAGTTAATCCAATTCGCACGTTCAAAATCGGGCCTTGGATGTTCGGGCAAAGGAATCGTTTGCGCATGCCCAACTATTGTTAAAAATAAGGTAACAAGCAGCAAAGAAATAAATTGTCTTGAATTTCGGATACAATTATATATTGAATTTGATAGCATAAAAATTAGTTGTTATAGAAGAATCAATTTAGTATTTAGGGAATTTAAACCCATTATGATAAGTAGGTTTAATTAACTTATTTGCTATTGGATTGTCAAATTTAGAATTAATTGCATCCCAATGTATCCGATCCCCTGCCCTTAAGGACAAGTTACCCATATGTGCATTTAATGCAACATTAGATCCTACTTCAATCGGACAAGCAAGTTGATCTAATTTACCCGACTTAATTACATCAATAAAATTTTGCGCATGATAATCCAAACCAATATTTGATTTTTTAATTAAAGGGACTGCTTCAATTTTTGTTTTATCAGGAATCACTTCCCACCCACCTCTATTTACAATGAGTGTTCCATTCTCTCCTATAAATGCGATACCATGCCCGCGTCCATATTCACCACTCCCTGTACCCATATAATGCTCCCAAGTATTGGAGAAATGTCCAAAATCATAAGTTACATTAATATAATCAGGTGTTTCTCTCACATCGTTTTCTAAAATTCTTTTACCGCCAACTGATGAAACCGATTTGGGTTCTGTTACATTCATACCCCATAATACAATATCAATTAAATGAACGCCCCAGTCAGTCATTAATCCACCAGCATAATCCCAAAACCACCTAAAGTCATAATGAAATCGTCTAATATTAAATGGACGTGTTTGTGCTGGCCCCAACCACATCGCATAATCCACACCTGCAGGCACAGGACTATCCGGCACCGGTGGCAATGGATCAGTACCACGATACATCCAACATTTGGTGTTTACAATTTTTCCTAATTTACCAGAGTGTACATACGCAACTGCATCCTGAAAATGTTTTTCACTACGTTGCCATTGATTCACCTGAACTACTTTACCTGATTGTTGCGTAGCATGTACCATTGCACGCGCTTCCATAATTGAGTTCGCAATGGGTTTTTCACAATACACATGTTTCCCAGCTGATAAAGCATCCGTTAATTGCAAACAATGCCAATGATCTGGGGTTGCAATTAAGACTGCATCAATATCTTTATTTTCTAATAATTTTCGATAATCTTTATAAACAAGCAAATTATTGACACCTAACTTAGTTAGATCATCTTTGCGTTTATTGATTTGCTCATCATCAATATCACAAATAGCCAACACATTTACATCTTTAACTTTTAAAAAAGCGCGAATATTATTGAATCCCTGATTTTTCAAACCAATTAATCCAACATTTATTTTGTCATTCGCCCCTACTTTATTTCTCATTTTAGCATACATATCAGCAGGAAAAAATTCCATTAATCCTAAGCCCGCTAATGTAGCAGATGAATTTTTTATAAAAGATCGTCGAGAATTATTCATAAAAATATAATTAATCTATTTTTCTAATTTTAATATTCTTATAGGAAACAGCATCCCCATGATCTTGTAATAAAATCGGGGAAACTTTTACTTTTGCAAAATCTGGATTTTTAGCAAACTTACTTTTTGCCATCGCTTCCATATATGCAGGGCCATCCTTTGTATATTCTAAAACTTTAAACCCATTTAACCAATGCTCAATTACATTATTTGAATGCACTACAATTTTACCTTGATTCCATTGTCCAATTTTTTGTTGAAATCTTGGCTCTAATTTTGTTGCAGTAATCAAATCATATAAACTACTCAAGGTTCTATTTCCATTGATCCCTAATTTTGCATCCGGGTGTTTTTCGTTATCTAAAATTTGGTACTCTAAACCCAAACCTGATTTTTGTGTTTTATAAGGTGTAGATACAAAATATTTTATACCTGAATTAGCGCCATCACTTAATTTAAAATCAAAATTTAATTCATAGCTCGTGAAAGTCTTCGCTGTTAACAAATCACCATGTTTCACTTTTGATGCAGTATCTGTAGCTAAAATACTTAATACACCATCATTCACTACCCATCCAGATGTTGGTGGTGCATCTTCACCTACCATTTTCCAACCTTCTAAATTTTTACCATTAAACAACAAGGAAAAGCCTTGTGCTACTTCCTGTGGAGATAAAGTATTTAAAGTATAGTTAGCGACTGGTGTAGTGTTATCCAATGGACGCGGTTTCATATCCTTACCAGTTTGAATGCGAATATTTTTCCATGCAATTTGTGCGCCACCCTCTCGTTCTTTAACTGAATGTACTTGTAAAGCGATAATACCATTCATTGTTAAATCATCTACCATATAGGTTACAGGCACATCATTCACCCAAGTTCTTATAACAGTTCCAATAGCTTCAATGCGGTATTTGTTCCATTCATTCTTTTTAAATGCATTTTTAGCAGCTGGATTCATTTCAGTTTGATACATCCAACCACGACGCGCTTCATCATAGATCCCACCTGACCAAGCTCGGTCTGAAGGATCAATTTCAACTTGCAAGCCATGTACACGACCTTTATTGAATTCAGGGATAGACAAACTTCTTATTTGAATACCCGAGTTCATTTCACCCACTTTTAAATCTACTTCTAAAATGAAATCTCCATATTCGACATCACAAGCTAAAAACGAGTTAGGCTCTCCGGTAACTGTGGTTCCCACAATTGCGCCATCTATAACTTCGTATTTTGCCTTGCCATTTAATTGATGAAAACCATTTAAAGTTTTTCCATCAAATAAGTTTTTCCATCCTTTATTTTGTGCACTTAAAATAAAAGTGAGCATAATAAATAAAGAAAGTAATTGTATTTTTTTCATAAGATTGATTTAGTAATTTTTTTTATTGTCGAAAGGATTGAATTTGTTGTATTATAATTATCGAAATAAATTTTTTAAGCGGCTTTGTATAACCAAGAATTTTATTTTAAGGTTTATTTGTTTTCATTTCATTGATCCATTGTTGTATTAAAGCAACCCCTTCCTCATGTACTAAATTTCTTCCTAATTCAGGCATCCTTTCTCCTGGTGCTTTTGTTTTCATTCTGTATAATAATATAGAAGCATTGGCGTCACCCGGAACAATATCATACAAATTTCCACCAGAACCATTACCTGCTGCCACCGGCGTTTTATTAATTCCCAAAGCAGTTGGATTGGTCTCATAACTTGTTAAATAAAGTCCAGAGGTTTGGGCAGGCCCATCACTTCGATGACAATGCGCGCAGTTTATTTCCAAATAAGCCCTTGCGCGCGCATTTAAATCGCCTGTACTTGGATCGTTCCATACTGCTGCTTTTGGTAGGTTGCCATTAGGCACTGATTTTAATAAGCCATGCGTTTTCCAATAATCAATTTGATTTTGTTTACCATTGCTATAGTTTAAATCACCATTTAATTGCGCTACCGAAGGTCCAATAGGCATGATTTTATCATTACTATTATGACATCCTTTACATTGGTTTTGATTCGGCACCACATATCTTACCTGTTGCGCAATTCCTTGCGGATTGATAAATTTAACTTGCTTCTGATCGCCCGCAATTTCTAAAACAGCATCCGACTGATCCTCATTCCAAACATAGGTCATTGCTTTCCAGCCATCTGTCTCGTGCACAAGCAATCTAGTTTCCATCACCTCTATATCCTTGCCTAAATTTCTTTGGTCTGCAGAATAATAAAAATTCTTTACGATTATGGTGCCTGTTGGAAAATCAAGCACGCCCTGCGCTTTATAATCCACTTTTGCGCCTTTTGGGAATCGAATCAACCTTGATTTTTCTGCGTAATCAGTATAGAGTGGCGTATTTAATGCATAAGGCACTAAATCCTTTTTGGGAATCAACTGCGACATCTTTCCTTCAAAAATCCCCCATTCAGATAAATTTTCTGGATAGGCGGGTTTATTGATCTTGAATGATGAATTGATCAAAATAATAAGCAAAAGCCCAAAACTAAAAATTCTTACCATAGTTTATTTGTTTGTACAATTAAACATTTCGTTTGGCACAATTGCCATATCCTTAAATAAATTGGATGCATCCAAATTCACGATAGATTGATTCGTATTATTAACAATTGAAATACAATTACCTGCAGTCCAATTACCATTTGCATCTAATAAGGCTTTATTTTTAATCCCGTCATAAATGATGTGTGGTGTATTTTCCTTAAACTTTTTTGAAACAATCATACCTAAAGGATCGGAACTAACCGGTCTACCCACTTGTCGCTCATATTGATTATCATAAATAGATATCGCAGATGGATATGGATCATATAGTTTATCCTTAATAGGTTTACCAGTAGTGAAATAACTAATAATTCCAGTACTTACACTTTGGTTATTAATTATTTTATTTTTAAAAATATTTACGCCTTTTGTTGCTAAAATCAAAATGCCAGTACCTGTAGGAACAGATGCTACAATATTTCCCTTAGGTGCAAAATTTGGGAAATTATTATCATGAATATGATTATCATGCACATTTACATCTCCCCCTTTTTTTTGCACTAAATCAGGCAAATCAAATACCAATAATCCGCCTGTATTTTGGTAGGTTTCATTATTGAACACTTCGGCGTGTATAGAATTTTCAATTTCAATTCCCGCAACATTATAATATGCTTTGGAATTTTTCACAACAATATTTTTTGATTGTCCCACATAAATTCCGGCATCCGATGCACCCATGGCTTCACATTTATCAATGATAACACCATCACATTGCACAGGATAAAACCCATACCCACCATTCTCAGGTCCTGGTGTTCCAGTCCACTCCGTTTTTACATCACGAAAAGTAATATTGTTGACATGCATTGTTTTAATGGCATCTCCTTTTGCATCTTGTACACTAAACCCTTCCAAAATAACATCATCACAATTACTAACCCTGATTCCTTCAGCGCCATCCGTTTGACCTTTAAAACTCAACTTGGTTTTATTCATGCCCTTACCACGAATGGTAATTTTTTTCTTTTCCTCTAAAGACAAGGTATTTGTAAACTCAAATACCCCTTCCGGTATTTCAATTACTGCCCCAGCTTCAGCCAATATAAGTTGTTTTTGTAATTTCTTTTGAACATCCGCTTGCGCCGATAATTGCATTGAAAAAACGATAGTAATAAAAAATAATACGATAGATTTCATGAAAACTTTTTTAATTTTTGTAGATTATGATATTTGAATAGTATGTTTAAACGGTGTAATTCCTGTTAAGTAAACAGTAGGTGCATTCATCTTGGGTTGTGCTCCTCTTAATTGATACCCCGTATGCTCAAACTTTCCTGGGCCAAAATTGATGGTATCTGAACCTACTGTATACGAACCTTGTTTTCCTTTTAACACGTATGCGGAAGGATTATTGGGAATTGATTCCACGCCTTCAAATTTTCCACCACTGCGTAAAATAAGTTCCATCGATACGGGCACTTTGTCGGTACCTGTAATCGAAATGTCAACTTCAATGCCTTTATTCAGTGGTGTTATTTTAATGGTCGTTTCTAAATACTGAACATTGCTTTGTTTACGATTACTCTTGGGCATCTTTCCTAAATCACCATCCGGTGAAATAAACTTTGGCTCAAAAGGTTGAAAATAAGCCCCTTCTAATTTCTTATTTAAAATCCAACTATCTCCTTCTTGTTTAATTTGCATGGAATCAAATTGTCCTTTACCAAAAAAAGAAGTTGCAATTCTCATTGCTTGTAAAACCGCATTTCCTTTATGAAAAGTTAACCATCCTGCATTGTTAGATAAAATGGTTGTATCCCAATTTTCTTTTCTGATACGAACTACCCCAGAATAAGGAAATGATTTTACATAATTGGTGGGTAATTTTTTATCAGGGGGCAATTCCTTCCATTGAGATGGATCTTCCAAGTAATGATTTAAAACGCCATGGATTGAATTTTTGTTATCTCTTTCTACCAATCTGCAAATAGCAGCCATTTCACCATCATTATCAAGTAATGCCATATATCTTGCCGCATAGTAGTAGCCATCCATATGACCAATGGTTCCTTTGTCTTGACGGTTTGATGCTTCTGTAACTACTTCACCATTTGGATGAATATAGTAACGCATCATTTTTAAATTTTTTCGAACAGGCTCAAAAAGTTCAGGTTTTTGTAAACCAATCGCAATGGTAATCAATGCACGATCAACGATGGAAGAATACCCCCCTGTGCTCTTTTCATAAAATTGTCCATCTGGATCAGAATCAATATGTTCACTTAACCACTGATTTGCACGATCCATATATCTTTGATCTGGCCATAATTCATATAATTTAGTCAATGCCCCAGAAACAACCCAGCGATGATTGGGTGTATGTATGCCACCTGTGATTAACATTTCACCTGCCTGCTTTAAAAATTTTTCAAAGGGTACCAACACTTTTTCAATGCCCTTCGTATTGGATAATTTTAATAATTTATAAGACTGCGCTAATCGCTCAACAATAAATCCTGTATCAGGGGTTGAATGAAAGTTTGTGGCCAATAAATCTATGGAGCCATCCGCATGTTGTAAGGATAACATGCCTTGAACCGCATATTGTATTTCACTTAAGATTACAGGAGACTGATAATAAGTTGACTCCGGTGTTGCTACAGCAGCGCAAGCGATATTTAGATACCCAGATGTACTATGTGGACTAGGAATTAATTCGCCGTCTAATCGAGCCCCAAAATAAGGATTAGATGTATCTTTTATTTTATTTGCATCCGAGCCATTTAAATAAGTATCGTTCAACTTTATCAAATCAATCAACCAGGTTGGTTTAACTAGTGCACTCATTTTTTCACTCCCTGTAGGAAATGTAAATCCTGCCAATGGCAACAAACAAAGGGAAGCAGCATTTAAGGAAACAAATTTTCGACGATTCATCATTACATTCAATTTTAAACTATTAATTATTTTCTGATCCCTTTATATTGTTCATATGCCAATCCAAATAGGATAAATGATCCATATCCAAAACCAGTACCTTCTGTAATTTTTCTGGTCAAGTAATATTCCTTACTACCCACACAAGTACCCCCTGACACTTTCACCGGAATTAAATAACCATCTCCCATCGACTTTACACCTGTTGTTTTTAATGCATTGTATGCGCGATCAATGATTGGGTCGTAATCTGACGCAGGAATTAATTTTAATTTTAACCCAATGGTTATTGCATAAGAAAACATAGCAGTGGAAGAACTTTCATCAAAGTTTTGCGGATCATTGGGCAGTGTCATTAATTGATACCAATAGCCAGTTTCCTTATGTTGCAATGGTGCTACATAAGAAATATAATTTTTTAAAGCGGTCTCTAATGGTTTTTTGAATTTTGACTTTTTTGAAACTGTTAGTAATGCATCAGCTAATGCCATGCCAATCCAACCATTTCCCCTTGCCCAAATTTGGCTGCTTCTTCTTGTTACTTTATCAGGCCATCCCAAATTACTACAACCATCATTATAATCCTCATTATCTGCATCCCAACCATGCACCCACAATCCAGTTTGTTTATCGGTTAACTTATCATTGTGTGCATTGAATTGATGTAAAAATTCTTCAATATATTTTTCATCATTGGTCAATCGATACATTTCGAGTAAATACATGCTTAACATATAAACAGTATCATCCCATAATTCATTGGTTTCTGCACGATGAGAAACACCCCCATTAGGGGCACGTGGAATTTTTAAATAATCTGCAAATATTTCATTTGATTTATCCAAGTATTTTTTGTCACCGGTTACTCTGGCTAAAAAAGCCATGCCATGTGCTGATGCAACTGCATTTGGATGTTTACCATTGGCCACATTATAGGTTGCATCCATCGCAACTTTTACATAATTTAAATAAACCAATTTTTCAGATGGCGACTTTATATTATATAAGTGTATTAATGAATTTAAAAAAGTAGCTTGGCCCCAATCCCATTTGTATTTATCTGCTGGCATAAATACTTCTCGCCCATGTTTATCAAGTGCATCCACCCAATTGGTTTGTGCAAAGTTGACCACAGGAAATAGAAACAATAGAAAAATTGCTATAGATTCTTTAAAATTAATTTTCATGGGAAACTACAATTCATAAATGGTTAATAATCAAGCAATGAGGCGCCAAAATACACCCCTTAAAGTTAATACCTTAGCGCTTTAATTTGCTGCCAAATTGATGAGGGGTTTCGCTTATTTACGAAATCGTTTTCGCTTTACTAATCACCACACAATTGGGCTATTCAATTTAAATAAAATTGTAATAAAATAAGATGAAATGACGCAAATTTTAAGGTCATTTTACCCCCCAACTATTCATTTCATTGAGATTCAAGGAATTGGCTTTAATCACAAAAGAAGCTGGTTTTTCACCTGAATACAGAACGGCTTCCTGTCCTTTTTTAAGTGTAAGCACCCATTTATTGCCTTTTTTAAGCAATTGAACAGATGGTGGCCCTGCTAATTTAACGTCATCCAATAAATCAGATTGAATAATACAGGGTTCGCCCGCCAAACTCTTGATATGTATAAACTTGGTTTGACCGTTATTCCTAAGGGCACTTACTAAAAATGCGCCTTCCGTTCTGAGTTGATAAAAGCTCGCCTCCTTCCATTTGGTGGGCATTGCTGGAAATACATGAATAATACCTCCCCAACTTTGCAGCATCATATCCAACATGGATCTTGAAGATGCAATGGGCGATTCAAAGGTTGGATTTTCTCTTTCACTGTAAAATGTATTTTGTGTTAGTGAAGGAATCCTGGATGGTCCTGGCGGTTTACCAAAACGAGGTAAAATTTCCAATGACCTATTCAACCAGAATAAGGCGCTATCCCCTTTTCCTAAGCTTGCCCATAAACTTGCTGCACCTGAAAATTTATACATACAATTATCACCATCCAGATTTGTAAAATGCGTCACTGATTTTTCCATTAAAGGAATACGCGTTGGTGCATTTTCTTTGTTCATATCATATAAAGGGAAAATCGTAAAAAGATGGCTAAAATGACGATGTGAACTTGCTAGTGGCTTATCCTTCCCAATCATTATTCCATCTTCATTAATATTATAATCCGCCATATGCGCTAAATGATCTTTCCATACAGGTAGTAAACTGTCTTTTATTTTTAATCTTTCTGCACTTGCAATTAAAGCTTTAAAACCCCAATTGGCCAATGCAATATTCAAACTTGTTTCTTTGGCATTTCCATACTCATCAGAATAAGTATATGGGATATGATATAATCCATCCTCCCCTTTAATCATAGTTCTTATATATACATTAAATGCGCGACGCATCAAAGGGTAAATTTTTTCTCGCAACCTTGTATCATCCATTAATCTCCTATTGTGCAAGTAATACATTTGCATTAACCAAGGGAGTACAATTATATTCATGCCCTCCTTCACATTATTTACATCAGTAGTTATATACAAGGGATTGTATAAGTCATCATAGCCTACTGGGTTTCTAATTCCTGCACAATCATTTCTAAATTCCAAAGGAACATTGTCAATCATTTGTTGCGTATGACGATCTAATAATTGATATAAATTATCCTCCAATGATGTATGATTGGTAACACCCGTGGTAAAATAGGTTAACTGCACATTCAAATTCATCCACAGTAAGGGCCATGCAGTGGGTTTAAACCAGGGGCCTAACAAATCTATCACCGGCTTTCCTGGATGGGTGGCACTTGCTAATTTGTATAATTGAATCCAATAAAAACTTTCTAATCTTGCATCAGGGAAACTCACAAAACTTGCTGGATAATAAGCATGCCACCAATTACGATGCTCCGATTCTATAATTTTTAAAGATTTATTTTTTGCTGCATGAATAGTAGCCACAGCATCCGTAGCCGAGCCTGCCATTGATTTACGATACTTACCCCATCTATTCGCCACTGTCAATAAAACAGTACGTTCTCCGTTTTTATTTTTTTGTTCCCGCCATGCTGTTGCATAATCATCGCCCATTAATAAGGGCTGCGTTACTACTTCAATATCACCTTCATTGCGTGTTATAAAATTGGGATTTTGTTGATACACCACATTCAACTCTAAACCCATTGCTCGCTTAGCAATATATCTGGCGCTTTGTGCTAGTTGCGGACGAAATGAAAATTTAGCAGCTGCTTCATTTCCAGTTGTTTTTAAATTTACAATAATTAACTCTTCATTGGAAGGTGCAAAACATCTAAAATTTAAAGTCCCTTTTGTTGTTGTAAGCTCCCCTATGATTTCAGCATTCCATAAATCAGTTCTAATATTCACTTTGGTGGCAACACCCACCGTAGTGAGTAATAATTGACCAATGGGCAAACGACTAGTTTCATATGCACTAGGTGAAGGGGTTCGATGATCATAAACATCGGTGCGTCCTATTTCAAACCTTAAAGTATTTGGCAATTGGTCATCCTTAAATAAAATCGTGCCCAATAATCCATTACCCACAAAAGCACCGGCGAAATAATCATTGGGGATACTATGCCATACTAAATCATGTTGTTTCAAATGCGATGCCCAATTCACGTCCAATTGTAACATTGATTTTGAACCTGAATTTTGCCCATGGCCTGAAATATTTAACAGACTAAATAATAAAATGAAAATAAATAACTTGGGTGAAAATTGTTTCATTGTGATTTTACTTTAATTCTCTTTTAGCAAATGTTAAAAACAAATTCCAATCATAAGGTAATATATCATGTTTGCCATCTCTGATATGTTGCGAAACACGACCTTGAATGGGTTCTTGTATTTTTGGTGCTTGATAGGTCCATTTTGGATAACCAAATAATGCATATACCTCGGTTGATAAATAGGCTGATAAATATTCATGTGAAGGGTCGGCCCACTGATCCTCAGAAGCACTACTTATATAAATAGGTCGAGGTGCCACCATGGCCACAACCATATGTTGATCAAATGGTAAATTTGCATCCTGATTGAGGTACTTTTTAAAATTACCTGCTGTCCATCTTGGAAATCTTTTAATGACAGCGCTCAAGGTTTCACCTTTTTTACTTTTTGAAATAGACACTCCCATTGCACCTGAACCACTCGAAATAACGCCTGCAAAGCGTTGATCCTTTGCACCCGCCCATATAGCCGCTTTTCCTAATCGGGAATGTCCCAATACGATAACACGTTTTGCATCCACCTGTTTATCGGTTTGTAAATAATCCATTGCTTTAGATAATCCCCAAGCCCATGCCGCTAATCCGCCCCACTCATTTGGCAAGGGTGCTAATTGATTGGGCTGATAAAACAATGGGTAGATGCCCGTACTGAAATCTTCTTTATCTGGTGCCAGTTCCCAATAATACATGGTTGCAACACCACACCCAGCATTAATAATAGTTGCCACTGGCCAATTCAAAGAATCCCTTCCGCTTTGTTTGTTGTTCCCATTCATCATGGGACTTGCGTGAATCATGGGATCTGGGTAGATGGTTTCATTCCCATTAAAATTATATCCCAAAAAAGTAGGAAATTTTTTAAGACCTTTGGGTAAATACATTAGTAATGCAACTGATAATGTTTTATTATTTGCATTGGTAAAAGTGATTTTTACTTGTTTTCGAATTGCTTTTCCGCCAAGGGCATTATCATCTTGTTCTAATACTGCGCTAGTCATTTTAACATCGCCGCTAGGCACAAAACCATAAATTTCATTTTCAAGTAATTGTGCCAATTCAGGTCGGCGTATTTTTTCCCACTCCTTTTTAGTTTTGATAATAGTGCCATTACTTGACATTAACAAAGCAGGAATATTTTTTGGAAACAAGCTATCATTTTGAGTTGCCGCCGGGCTATTTTGCTGCGCATCACTTTTAACACTAAATGAAATGAAAATTATACCTACAAAGAGGATTGATAAATATTTTTTCATACAGTTGTATTGATTATTTCTTTGGCGTTAATTTTAATAGAACTACCCCATGATGTGGTACTGTTGCTTTAAAACTTTTTGCACTTGCAGCTACTTCTTTTTGCGTCCAAACATTACGCACATTAAACATGCCAGTTAATTTTAGTTTATTAAAATCTAGGGTATAGTTTGCAGCTTGTTCATCTTCCCACCTGAAATAGGAAGCAGGTGTTTTACCAAAATCAGCAGTATTAAATATGCCTACCGCATAAGCGCCATTTTCTAATTGTTTTAGCCAAACTTGTACGCCTTCTTCTTCCAAAACTAATCTTGCTGATTTACCAAATGGATCCTGATTTACTTCAATCACTTCATCATTAGATAATAAATTCAATGTGAAGGCATCTAATTGCTCAATGGGACACCCAATCAATAAAGGGCCTGCCAATAAACTAAATAAACTCACATGACTATACTGCTCATTCGGCGTTAAACGTGTTGGATGTAATTTGGCACCAGTGGTAACATTACCTAATATCATCATATCAGGATCATTCCAATGACCTGGGCCACCATAAGGTCCCCATTTATCTAATGTAAATGCGGATACATATAAACTAAGCCAACTATCCCTGATATCTGGTCCTGTGCGCCAAGCTTCGGACACACGCGCCCAATCTTTAACTAAACTAAATGGTGCAGAGTTGGATAAGCTATATATAATGTCACGTCCTGACTTTTTTAAAGCCTCGGACATTCTTTCTGCAGAACCTAATTCAATTCTCCAATCATATTTTAAATAATCAACTCCCCATTGTGCCATTTGAATGGCATCCTGGTTTTCAAAACGATATTTACCGATATACCTAAATGATCTTTTGTTGTTGATAATTGAATCAGGCAAAGCGCCATTTTCAAAATTCGAAGATCCCCCGCCGAATCCAGCATAACTGGTAATCCATGGCGTTGAATATAAACCCAACTTAAGTCCTTTGTTATGAATTTCATCAATCATCCCTTTAAAGTCAGGAAATTTAGTATTGGGTTGTAATGCATAATTATTAGCAGTTCTGTATCCCTGCCAACCATCATCAATATTAATATACGTCCATCCATGTTTGCTTAACCCCATATTAACCATTGCATTTGCCGAGGCAATTACTTTTTCTCTATCAATTAATCTTGCCCATGAATTCCAACCATTCCATCCAATCGGCGGTGTTAATGAAATTGTATCACCAATTTTGATGGTCAACTGCTTTTGCACAGCACCAAAATTATTTTTCGCTTTCATGTTAACCAAATAAGTCCCTTTTTTATTCAACACACCTGTAATAATTCCTGTTTTGGAATCGATCGTTAATCCATTCGGCAAATGATCCACTGAATAAGAAATAGGTGTTTCCCCAGTTGCTACCAACGTAAATAAAAATGGACTGCCTGGTTTTGCACCAAATATTTTAGGTGAATTTATTCTGGGTGATTTTGCTACGGACGGTGTAAGAATATATCTTTCCCCATCATTCGCAATGGGTTGTGGTGATTTATTTTCCAACATGGTAAACTGTGCATTTGCAATATCAGAATAAAACTTTTGTGAAGAAGCTTCTGTTTTTACTAAAATTCCGAAACGTTTTATCCCAACTAAATTGATATTAACTTTTTTAGGCACATCCCCTACTTTCATTGGCCCTGATTCAAATAATATTTTTCTGTCTCCTAAAATAAAGATATTTGTTTCTGTTGCTTTGTTTGCATTATCATCTGCGCCTACAATCGCAGAAAATTGGGTCGCATTTCCATCTAATTGAAAAACCATTAATCCTATTTGACTTATCCCGAGTCCACGACCGTAGGTAATACCGCCTAATTTAATTGAATCTCCACTAGCACTTGTTTTAGTTGACACCCCTGGAATACCATCTGAGAATGCAGGTATATCCAAATCATCCAACCAAACTTGTTTTGTTTTTTGTGCTTGAATAGTAACACTTGCTACT
Organism: uncultured Bacteroidota bacterium; assembly: GCA_903910765.1. Taxonomy (GTDB): domain Bacteria; phylum Bacteroidota; class Bacteroidia; order Chitinophagales; family Chitinophagaceae; genus Sediminibacterium. The sequence continues at coordinate 1,208 of CAIWBA010000033.1, read as the reverse complement.
AAAAATAAAATACCTAATAAAATCCTACTTTTCATAAATTAATTATTTGCTTTTGCCGCAACCATTTTTAAAACATTCATATCATTCCATTCCTGCGTATGTCCCGCCATTGGTGTAAAACTTATCTTCGCATCTGATATTGGATTTGTCGTGCTATCTAAAAACTTTTTAAAATAACGCGTGGCTACATTGGAATAAAGCCCATCCATATCACCAGTCCATATCCAAATTTTACCTTGTAATTTTGGTCCCAAGGTGGCCCAGTTCTTTTCTACTACTTTTTTCAAATCATATTTCTCCCATTGCTTTGCAATGGCACGATCAATAACACCTGTTTTTGGATCAAACATTAAAGAAGGTAAACCATCGGCAGCTTTAGGTCCAAATACCGCATTATAAGCACCGAACTGGCCTCCTGATACACGATAATCCCCGGTTCTACTATTGGTATTTTCATTATTGATCCAATCCTTCATGGATAAAGTAGGCTCCCCATTTGTAGTGCGTCGACCAGGTTGTAAATACCCATACTTATTATAAAAAATAGTGCTGTCATGATAGATATCTATCAATCCATAATGTTCAAACTCCAATGGATCTGGACTATATGACCAAGCGCCATCAAAAAAATCTGGATAAAATATTTGCAGTCCCATCGCAACCCATCCCCCAGTAGAAGCGCCAACCACATATCTTTTTTTAGATGTAGGATTATAATGCACCAACTTTTCAATCGCAGGGATTAATTCTTCCGTAAGCGCTTTTCCACATGGGCCATTGTTTTCTGAGTCCACTTGATAAGTATCACCAAAAGGTCCTTGAGAATCTAAAAAAACATAAATCACTTGCGGCGCCTCAGCTGAAAACCACCAATCTGCAAATTCCTTTCTGTTCACCAAATTATTAACAGCTGTATATCTTCCATTTAATCCAGGCGCACGATAACAAATTGGGTAATTTTTTGTGGTGTTCGAAAAATAACCTGATGGTAAAAGTATAGAGGCCTTTATTTGACGAGGGGTACCAAAAAAATCAGACAAATACTTGCTTGTTATGGTTACCGATTTAACATGTGGATGATTGATTATAATATTTGCAGGTATAATTGATTTTAAAGTAAGCGTTACATTTGCATTATTAGTCAATAAAAAGGAATCTACATTACTGTATAAATTTCCTTCCACATTTTCATTGCCATCTGTTTCATT
>CAIWBA010000032.1 GCA_903910765.1 uncultured Bacteroidota bacterium | reverse complement strand
ACACAAACAGTACAAGAAACCATTGACTCCTTGGAAATGGTCAGGCAGTTATTTGAAACAGGTGTTTTGCAATCCGCTTTTTGGCATTTGTTTACCATGACAGCGCATAGTCCCGTTGGCTTGGCCCCTGAAAAGTTTTTAGTAAAAAAAGTATCCAATGAAATTGGCACATTCGCTAACAATGATATTGCACATATCGATCCTACTGGTGCCGATCACGAATTGTTTGGTTTTGGATTAAAGAAAGCCTTATTTAATTATATGCATGGAAATTGTTTTGAATTTCCATTACAAAAATGGTTTGATTTTAAAGTACCCAATACTACGATTGCACCCCACTTTATACAAAAAGCAATTACGGAACCTGAATTAAATACCTCCCCTAATTATAAGGTAATTTGGTTAGGCGTTTTACCGAGTACTACGATTATTCAAAAATCAAAAAAAGGGAATAAGTGGGAGGAGATGACGATGGAGTTTCAATCCAACAAAAATACAATTACTATTAGTGTGCCAAGTGATAAAGGAAATTGGTTATTAAATCTGCTTGGAGAAATCAACATTCAAAATTCAAATGGGCTATTATTAGCCGATATTAAAAGTAGCTATGCACTAGCAGGCTTAAGCGACTTTGAATTGTTTTGGGATAATAAGCCAGTCACCCACTTGACAAAAGCGGGGTTATTGCGTGTTTAAATCCCCGCCCAATAAGCACGAAAACGATTTCGTAAATTTAGCAGAGCTAACTCTATAAATCAGAAAAATTATTTAACTTACAAAAGGTATATATCTTTAATATATTACAAAATAATTGTATATTATATTTAATGCTTCTAAAAATTAAAATTGCTACACCATGAGAAAAATTCTCTTGACATTTATGTCGTTAACTTTTCTTGCCAGCATTTCATGGGCCCAAACCCGTCCATTGTCTGGTACTGTTGTTGGTGATAACGGTGTTCCTTTAGTAGGAGCCAGTGTCACTCAAAAAAATTCAACCAAGGGCACCGTTACTGATGCGAATGGTAAATTCACTATTTCTTTACCAACTGGTAAGGTATCATTAGTGTTTAATTCTGTCGGGTACACCGCACAGGAATTAGCTATTAACAATCAAACTGATGTTAAAATCCAGTTAGTCACTGAAAGTAAATCATTAGAGGATGTAGTCGTAGTAGGTTATGGTTCGGTACGTAAAAAAGATTTAACAGGTGCCGTAGGATCTGTTAGTTCAAAGGACATTGTACGAACTAACCCTTCTAATGCAACACAAGCCTTACAAGGTCAGGTGACAGGGGTAGTTATTACAAAAAATAGTAACAAACCAGGTCAAGCATTTAGTATTGATATTCGTGGACAAAATACCATCACGGGTGCAACGGAACCATTGGTTGTTGTTGACGGAGTGATTGGTGCAAGATTGCGTGATATTAATCCGCAGGATATTCAATCTATTGATGTCTTAAAGGATGCATCTTCTACAGCCATTTATGGTGCAAGAGGAGCGAATGGTGTAATCATCATCACTTCTAAAAAAGGGATTGCGGGCAAACCAAAAGTTACGCTTGATTCTTATTTTGGAAGTAAGCGTCCTGGACATTTAATTCAATTGCAAAATGCACAACAATTTTATAAATCAGCAGTTGATGACGCTGTATTAAATGGTGGAACTGCTACTACTTTCACAGCAAGTGAGATGGCCATGATTAATGGTGATAAATCTACGGATTGGGTTGGTTTGGTAACGCAACCAGGAATCACTGCGAATACAACGGTAGCTGTGACTGGCGGTAATGCAGGTACTACTTATCGTTTTTCTGGCGGTTATGTGCAGGAAGATGGTAATATCCCAGTTACTTCATTTAAAAAATATTCCTTGAATGCTGCATTAGATAGCAGATTAAATAATTGGCTTCGTGTAGGCTTCACTGCTTACATTAATTATAGTACCAATCCAACTGGTTCTTTGGAAGTACTTCGTTCTGCCTATAGAGCAAGGCCAACAGGGGTAGTTAATTATAATGATGTCGTGAATCCAAGTGAAGCATATGATTTAGCTATTGGCCCATGGAATGGATTATCAGTTTGGATGGGTATTAAAGATAATCAGGTACCTAACCCTTTAATTGATGCGGATCCTTCCATTTATCAAAACACCACCACCTTTAGTAATTCAATGGGAAATGGATTTGTTGAAGTTGGACTTGCAAAAGGCTTGACTTTTAAATCCTCTTTCTCTGCATCTACCATTGATGAAAGAAACGGGGAGTTTAGAAATACACTTTCTAAATCTCAATTATTGAATCCACCAAGATCAAACTTCCAATACAGAAATTGGAGCACGTATACCTTAGATAATCAGTTATCTTATAACTTAACAAAAGGGAAACATAAGTTAAACGCAACTGCTTTACAAAGTGCGTATAAAAATACGTATGAAACGTATTCAATTGCTGCAACGAATCTTCCATATGAGTCTCTTTGGTATAATATGGGTACAGGTGGTACAGTTACTTCTGCGAGTACTTTTGTTCGCCAACAACTTGAATCTTATATGGGACGTGTTAACTATACCTTTAATGATAAATACTTATTAACCTTAACGGGTCGTGCGGATGGTGCTTCCCAACTTGCACCTGATAATAGATGGGCATTTTTCCCTTCAGGAGCTTTTGCATGGCAGGCTGGGGATGAGGATTTTATCAGAGATTTAAATGTATTTTCTGATTTAAAATTACGTGTAAGCTATGGTGAAGTAGGTAACTCGAATGTAGCAGCATATAGTACACAAGCAGGTTTATTAACGACTAACTATAGTTTTGGTGCTACAGCTTATGGTGGATTTGCGCCATCAGCCATTGGTAATAAGGACCTTAAATGGGAAAGAAGCCAGGAGTTAAACTTAGGTTTAAATATGGGCTTTTTTAATAATCGTATCACAACCACTGTTGAGGTGTATAAAAGAAACACCAAGGATTTGATTTTAAACCAAACTCTTCCTACTTCAACAGGTTTCTCAACAGTAACTACCAATGTGGGTCAAGTATCTAACAAGGGAATTGAAATTATGATCAATACCAAAAATATTGAAACCAAAAACTTTTCTTGGTCAACGAATCTTAATTTTTCTAAAAATATTAACCGAGTTGAATCGCTTGCCAATGGGGTAACTGCAATTATTGGTAGTTCTTTATTTGTGGGCAAACCAGTAAGGTCATTGTTTGATTATAAATTTGCAGGCATCTGGCAATTAGCAGATAGTACCATGGCAAAAACTTATGGTCAAATGCCAGGATCAGTAAGAGTAGAAGATACCAACAATGATGGTGTAATATCAAATTCAACGGGTAAGGATGACCGTGTTTGGTTGGGTACACAATTACCTAATTTTATTATGGGTATGACCAACAGGTTTACGTACAAAAACTTTGATATGTCGTTTTTGTTGTATTACAGAAATGGTACCATGTACAATAACGCAATGTTAAGTGGCACGATGGCTGACTATACAGGAAGCAGATATAACCATGTGGTGATGAACTATTGGACAAAGAATAATCCAACCAATGATTTTTATGGTCCAGGAGTTGCGCAACCATATAGAGGTGCAAGAAACTATGAAGTTGCAAGTTTTTTAAGACTTTCTGATATCACTTTAGGTTACAATGTACCAGCAAGTGTACTTAAGAAAAAAATAGAGCGGATTAGAATATATGGTCAAATTATTAATCCAGGGGTATGGTCCAAATATAATGGACTTGACCCTGAATATAATTCATCTACCTATATTGATGATGTTCCAACCATTACTTATGCGGTCGGTTTAAACATCGGATTCTAAAACATCAATTTTTAAATTACACAATTATGAAAAAAATATTTTCAACTCGATATTTACTTACAATCGCAATAGTAGCTTTGGCTATTACAGGTTGTAAAAAAACATTCTTGGACGAGTATAATCCAAGTAACAGAACTACGGATAATTATTATACAACAGTAACTGGCTATGAAACGCTAGTAACCTCATGTTATCCTTTGCTTCGTGATATTGCACAAGTTCGTATTCCAACCCTCAATGGAACAGATATGTTTGCATCAGGTGGTTGGTTTGGTACGATTGCTTTCCCTTCACAAACAGCGCAAGCTGGGAGTTCCTATGATACCTATGATATTGGTATGAATTCCTCCTTAGGTGAATTACAGACTTTATGGGATTTGTTATACAGAGAAATTAACAGATGTAATGCGGCTATTGAGCGCGCTCCTGCAGTAGTTAATATTGTTGATTCTGTTAAAAATTCAAGAGTAGGAGAAGCTAAGTTTTTAAGATCATTGTCATTATTCTGGGCAGTACAACAATGGGGTGATGTTCCAATGCCTTTAAAAGAAACAACGGATGCAAGTTTAACGGTGGTTAGAGTTCCTTCAAAGGATATTTATACACAAATCATTGCAGACTTGAATGATGCGATTACTAAATTACCTAATACACAAGCTGCTGCAGGAAGAGTTACAAAAAATGCGGCTAAATTTTTGTTAGCCCGTGTTTATTTAACAAGAGGTTGGAATTTTAATGGTGCATTAGGCGGAACAGCAACTGATTTTAATAGTGCCTTGGCATTATGTGATGATGTAATTGCTTCTGGTTTGCACCCAATGGAAACTGACTGGAATAAATTATGGCCAATTCATAATAAGAATCCTAAAAAAGAAACAGCAACAGCAGCAAGTTCAGTAGCGGTTGCTAATGCAAGTAAAGAAGTTATTTTTGCAATTCAATATGCAAATGCGGCAGCTTATAATGGTGATGCGAATTTGAGTACTTCAACAGGTACGATAGGAAACGACTTGCATACTCGATTTAGTGGTGGACCCAATGATGTTGCACAGGAAGCAAGAACAGGTACCTATAATAGATGGTTACCCGCTCACAGTGTAACCTGGGGTGCTTACCGTTTATTTGATCCAGTAATGGATACACGATATGAGGGTACTTTTAACAGTGTTTCCTATGCTACATTAACTGGTTCAGTTTCATTTGCAAGTAATAAACCATATCCACAAGCACTTACGCTTAACTTTGTTGCTAGTGACACTACTGCAATAGTATTGCCTTGGAATGTAGATATGAGCGATGTAAAAAACTTAGGGGTTAATATACCGGGTGGTACCAAGAAATATTCTGTTCAAAATGTAGTCAATTTGTTTTGGCTAGGTAAGACAACAGCTACACAACAAATTACAGATCCATTAGGTTGGGGTGGTCCGATGTTCTGGAAATTTTTTCAACCAGGCATAACTTATGGTGATGGTTATTCAACATTCAATGATCCATTGTTTCGTTCTGCTGAATTATATTTAATGGCTGCTGAAGCAATCGTTAAAGGCGCAACAGGCGCAAAATTAGGAACAGCAGATGTTTATTATAATATTGTCCTTGATAGGGCTTTAGGAACTAATAAAGGTAAAGCGCCTAATCGTGCAACTAATCCTGGTAATGTATTAGATCCATTAACGAATATTACTTCTTATAGAGCAACGCCTGCTACTATCAATATTGATATGATCTTAGATGAGTATGGTCGTGAATTTTTAGGAGAAGGTAACGAGCGTTGGTATCAGTTAAAGCGTACCGGAAAATTAATTGAGCGCGCATCAAAATTCAACGGATGGACCGCTTGGGGTAAAGGTGGCGCACAACAAATTGCTGCGAAACATTACCTAAGACCAATTCCACAAGGTATGTTGGATAATTCAAGTCCAAGAATAGAACAAAACCCTGGGTATTAATAAAGGAGGGTGTTAATAATAAAAAAGCCAAGTTCTTAATTGAACTTGGCTTTTTTATTATTGCGTTAATTTGGGGTTTACGCGATTCATTTTTTTAAATGTGATTTGCGTAACTTTTAAACGTTAAAACTTTGT
>CAIWBA010000031.1 GCA_903910765.1 uncultured Bacteroidota bacterium | reverse complement strand
CGTTAGTTTTATATATCCCTTTCTTTCTCCTTCCTTCTATTCTTCCTTATTTACGGTTCATTTTTATTTTTAAATAATAACCCATCATCCCCTTTTTTATTTGCCTCATAAAGCTTAATTTTTCATACACAATTTTTGCTTGCTTTTTATTTCATTTAAACCCAATTTATAAAGGGTTGTAATAAATAAAATTAGGCGTAATATTTTCAAAATATTAAATCATAAAATAGATAAATTTTAAAAATGAATAAAAAAATTACTTCCATTAGTTTAGTAATAACCACTATTTTTTTATTAGTGTTATTAGTTTCTTTTACAAAATCTAAACAAGATAATTTTCAAGATCCAAAAGATCCTAAAATAACAAATCTAAAATTACCAGAAGGTTTTCACGCGGAAAGATTATATGGCCCATCTGCAAATGGAGAAGGATCTTGGGTATCTATGACCTTTGATGATAAAGGAAGAATTATTGCATCAGATCAATATGGTTCTTTATATCGTTTAAAGGTTCCAAAAATTGGTGATACAATTACGAAAACAAGTATTGAAGAATTAAAAATTTATGGCGATACAATAAATACAAAATCACCTGTGACGATTGGATATGCGCACGGTTTATTATGGGCGTTTAATAGTTTATATGTTATGATAAATAACAGATCAAATGATAAATTAAAAAGAGGAAGTGGTTTATATAGACTTCAAGATACAAATGGTGACGACACCTTTGATAAAATAACACTTATAAAAGAATTAGATGGCGAAGGAGAACATGGACCACATAGTGTAATATTATCACCTGATAAAAAATCAATTTATGTGGTAGCTGGAAATTTTACAAAAATTCCAAAACTAAGCGCTTATAGAAATTTTCCAGAAAGTAAAATCGATAATTTATTTCCTTTAATTAAAGATCCTAATGGACATGATAACACTGTTCAAACACAGGGCGGATGGGTTGCGCACCTAGATTCAACAGGGACTAATTGGGAATTAATTGCTTCTGGTTTTAGAAATCCTTTTGATATTTCATTTAATGATCAAGGCGATTTATTCGCCTATGATTCTGATATGGAGTGGGACTTTGGAACACCATGGTACCGCCCTACTAGAATTGTACATGTTACAAGCGGTGCTGAATTTGGATGGAGACCAGGAACAGATAAGTGGTCACCAAAATATCCAGACAATCTTCCAGCGGTTATTAATGTTGGCCAAGGCTCTCCAACCAACCTAGTTAGCGGCGCAAACGCAAGATTCCCAAAAAAATATCGCAAAGCCTTATTTGCATTTGATTGGAGCTTTGGAATTATATATGCAGTATATAACGAACCAGATGGCGCTTCTTATAAAACAACAGGCGAAGAGTTTATTTCTGGCGCACCGCTTCCGTTAACAGATGGTGTGGTTGGACCAGATGGTGCATTATATTTTTTAACAGGAGGCCGTCGACTAGAATCAGATTTATACCGTGTTTATTATGGAGATAATTCTTTAACAAACGATCCACTGCCTATAATAGAATTAACAAACGCACAAAAAATTCGCAGACAACTTGAAACCTTCCACGGTGTTAAAAATCCTGCTGCAGTAAATTTTGCATGGCCGTATTTAAAAGACGCCGATCGTTTTATAAGATATGCCGCAAGAATAGCTATTGAAAATCAGCCAGTAGAAGAGTGGTATAATAAACTACTTACCGAAAAGGATCCAATTATTTTAACACATGCTGCAATTGCAAACGCGCGCAAGGGTATGGCGGGCACCGGAAAGGCGGTGGTTGGTTTATTAGCTAAAGTAGATTTTACAAAATTAACCGAGCCACAACAATTAGATTTACTACGCGCTATTGAATTAAATTTTATTCGATTAGGCGATCCCGATACAGAGACAAAAAATTTAGTATCAGCAGCGTTAAGTCCAAGCTACCCGGCAAAAACAAATTCGCTTAATCGTGAATTAAGCAAATTATTGGTTTATATAGATGCGCCAAAAGCGGTTGAAAAAACAATGGCTTTATTAGCAACAGCGAAAGATGATGCCCCTGCACAAAAATCAATTTCAGAATCATCTGATTTAATTTTACGCAACCCACAATACGGAATGGATATTGCTTCTATGTTATCAAAAGTGCCACCAGCGCAACAAACCTGGTATGCGAATGTTTTAAGTCAAGCAAAAAACGGCTGGACACCCGCAACACAAAAACAATACTTCCAATGGTATTACAAGGCCTTTGGTTATAAGGGAGGTGTTTGTTATGTTGGATTTATAAATACCGCACGCAAAAACGCGTTAGCAAATGTTTCTAAAGACCAATTTGAAATGTATAATAAAATCTCAGGAGATTCAATTGTTAGTATTTCAAGATCAGGAGTTCCAGCGGGAACAATAATGCCAAAGGGCCCAGGAAAAAGTTGGAAAATAACCAATTCAGTAAACGCGGTTGATTCCAGCACGGGTGTAAGAAGTTTTGCGCGCGGCAAATCAATGTTTGCAGCAACCCTTTGTTCTTCTTGTCATCAAATGAAGGGTGAAGGCGGTGTTGCAGGACCCGATCTTACACAACTAGGAACCAGGTTTAGCACAAAAGATATTTTAGAATCTATTATTGAACCAAGTAAAACAATTTCAGATCAATTTGGATCTACAATTTTCTTCCTTAAAAAAGGAGGATCTGTGTTGGGTCGCTTAATTCGTCAGGATAATAAAAACTATTATATTTCGCAAAATCCATTTGCAACCGACGTTGTTCGAACGCTAGCTAAAAACGAAGTGTCTCGCACGCGTGTTTCTGAAACATCTCCAATGCTTCCAGGAATGATTAATGGATTAAACGCCGAAGAGTTAAGTGATTTGATTGCTTATTTAAAATCGGGTGGAAATAAAAACCACGCAATTTATACAAGTAAAAAATAGAAACAAACTTGCACCCAACAAATGCCATATGGAGTGATAAGGTTTCAAACGTTGCACAAGTAGGCGGTATTGAAACCTCGGTATTAGACAATGGTCTTGGCCGAGGCGTGCGCATTGCATGGTTTAATACAGGAAGCGGCCTTCGTTTTAAAGTAGTGATTGATCGCGCAATGGATATCGCAGATGCTTTTTTTAATCAACACAGCATAGCGTGGCTTAGCCACCCCGGCGTAATGGCGCCACAACCCTTTTCAAACAAAGGCGCAGATTGGTTGCGTACTTTTGGGGGCGGCCTGTTGACCACCTGTGGTTTATCACATGTTGGTGGTGATGAAAAAGACGAACATGGAGCGCGCGGCGTTCATGATTTAATAAGCAACACGCCCGCAGAAGTTATTTCTATAATTCAACCCGATCCCGCGCGCGGTATTTATACCATGAGTATTACTGGTATAATCAAACAATCTAAAATTTTTGGACCAGCGCTTGAATTAAAACGAACTATCTCTGTAACACTGGGCGCATCTTCCATTCAAATACATGACGAAATAATAAATAGGGGTAATGAAGCGGCGCCCCACATGCTTTTATATCATTGCAATTTTGGTTGGCCCCTAGCAGACGAGGGCGCACAAATATTTTGTAATGGTGAACAACCTAAAACCTGCCCCGCAATCAATGATAAACACAACGGCCCCGGCCAAGATGTTTTTTTTATTGATGCAAAACCAAATAATAATGGAGATTGTATTTGTGGCATTGAAAATAAAAAAATAGGGATTGCTGCGGTTTTAAAATTTCCAAAAAAACAAATGCCCTGGTTAACGAATTGGCAACACTGGGCAAGGGGTGAATATGTAACGGGCATCGAACCCGGTACTCATCCGCCTATTGGTCAATCAAAGTCGCGCGCCGACGGCTCTCTTATTTTTATTGCACCCGGCGAAACAAAACAATATGATTTACAAATAGAAATTTTAAACACCCCAGAACAAATCATTAACACAATAAACAATTAAAAGAATCTTTTAAATCGTTAATATGGAAAATAAAAGCATCGCACAAAAAGCATTAGAACAAGGAAAAGGAATATTACGACTTGCACCCACTTGGGTTCCAAGATCATTTTGTGTTCCAGGTCGTCGTATTAAATTACACCCAGATGATTATTATGTATTGGGTGGTGTGCGCGGCGGTATTGATGAGCGCTGGTTGTCATCTACAACGCCTGCAAAAAACGGACCATTGACGGGTGAAAATGAAGGATTAAGCCCCGTTGTTTTTAATGATGGGAAAACAACACAACAGGTTTTATTAAAAAATGTGATTGATGAATTAAAAGGACAAATAATCGGCGACCGTTTGTGGAATGAATATAAAAGCTGGCCAATGTATTCAAAGTTTTTTGATAACATGGGACCACTACCACACCATGTACACCATAATGATGAAAAGGCGGCGTTGATTGGACAAAAAGGAAAACCAGAAGCCTATTATTTTCCACCCCAATTAAATAACCACGGTGGCGACTTCCCGTATACTTTTATTGGTATTGCACCGGGCACCACTAAAGAACAAATAAAAGAATGTTTGGTTAATTTTTCAAAAGGTGATAATAAAATCACCAACTTTTCACAAGCGTATAAGCTTGAACCAGGTACTGGCTGGGATGTACCTCCTGGATTATTACATGCGCCAGGAAGCATGTGTACTTACGAACCACAAAAAGCTTCGGATGTTTTTGCGATGTATCAGTCCTTGGTCAATGAGGCAATTATTCCTGATGAATTATTGTGGAATGGTACGCCGAAAGAAAGCATCGGAGATTATGATGCATTGTTAGATGTGTTGGATTGGGAATTAAACGTAGATCCGAACACGATGGAAAATCGTTTTATGGCACCCAAGCCAGTGCACGACGTAAACGAAATGCAAGCACAGGGTTATATTGAAAATTGGATTTGTTATAAATCACATGATTTTAGTGCAAAAGAATTAACTGTATTCCCTGGACAAACCGTTATCATCAAAGACAGCGCAGCCTATGGTATTATTGTAATGCAGGGTCATGGTAAAATGGGTGTTTGGGATATTGAAACGCCTGCATTAATTAGATATGGTCAGTTAACCAACGATGAATTTTTTATAAGCGAAGCCGCTGCAAAAGACGGCGTAAAAATTGTAAACAATTCAGATACTGACCCAATAGTAATATTAAAACACTTTGGCCCACGCAATCCAGATCTAGTTTTATAATAAAACGAAAATATTTTTTTATTAGTCACACACTTTAATACCAAAAATGAACATAAAAAAAAGCTTAAACAAAATCATATTCGCAACCATTGCTGTTGTTGGAGTGGCTTTGTTGGCATTTAATCCTGCAGTACCAAGCAAACTACAAGTAAAAAAAGGCGCACACATTATTTTAGTAGGAAATAATTTAGGTTCTCGCATGATGAACTTTGGATATTTTGAAACCGAGCTCCAGCTTCGTTATCCAAACAATGAATTATATGTTCGTAATATGTGTGATGGTGGTAACACACCCGGTTTTCGACCACATTCTGGACGCCCTACGCCATGGGCTTTTCCTGGCGCAGAAAAATTTCAAACTGAACTAGCGGACAACCCACATACCGAAGGCTTTTTAGCATACCCCGATGAGTGGATTGCAACACATCGTGCGGATATTATTATTGCGATGTTTGGTTTTGATGAATCTTTTCAAGGACCAGCAGGTGTTGAAAATTATAAAGCAGAATTAGAAGCGTTTATAAAACACACGAAATCAAAAAAATATAATGGTACTTCTGCACCACAGTTGGCGATTGTTTCTCCAATTGCATTTGAAGATCTTTCCAACAAGTTTGATTTACCCAACGGCCAAGCAGAAAATAAAAACTTACAACTATATAAAGAGGCCATGAAGCAGGTGGCAGAAAAAAACGGCGTACTTTTTGTGGATGCATTTACACCAACAAAAACATGGTTGGACAATCCCGCCAACGATTTAACCATTGACGGATCTCAATTAAATGATGATGGCTATAAAAAATTCGCACCATTTTTAGTGGATGCAGTTTTTGGAAAAACGCCCGTAATTAATGAATCTAATCGCGCGCAAGTATTAGCTGCAGTAATAGAAAAAGATTGGATGTGGCACAATGATTTTAAAGCACCGAATGGTGTGCACGTGTTTGGTCGTCGCTATGATCCATTTGGCCCAGCAAATTATCCAGCTGAATTACAAAAAATTAGAGAGATGACGGTTATTCGCGACAGCGCTATTTGGAGTGCTGCAAAGGGAAAAAAATATGATGTAGCCACCGCTGATGCAAAAACATCTGCACTTCCTTCTGTGGAAACTAATTTTATGCCAACCGGAAAAGCCGAAGCGCCGAAATATTTATATGGGCAGGACGCACTTGATAAATTTAAAATGGCACCAGGGTATAAAATAAATTTATTTGCTTCTGAAGTGGAATTTCCTGAACTAGCCAACCCTGTTCAAATTTCATTTGATAATAAAGGAAGATTATGGGTAGCGGTTATGCCCACTTATCCGCATTGGAAACCAGGTGATCCAAAACCAAATGACAAATTAATTATTTTAGAAGATACGAATGGCGACGGAAAGGCCGATAAAGAAACCACCTTTGCAGATGGCTTACAACTTCCTTTGGGGTTTGAACTGGCACCCGAGGGTGTTTATCTTTCTCAAGGAACCAACTTCATGTTATTAAAAGATACGAATGGAGATGACGTAGCAGATACCCGTGAAATTTTATTAAGTGGTTTTGATGATCATGATACACATCACGCACACCACGCCTATACCACGGATCCTTCTGGTGCAATTTATATGGGGAATGGTGTTTTTTTAGTGAACGATATTGAAACCTCTTATGGTCCTGTTCGCGGAACCAACGGTGGATTTTTTAGATACGACCCTAAAAATAAAAAACTAGATCGCATCGCACAGCTTTCAATTCCAAATCCTTGGGGGATTGCTTTTGATGAGTGGGGTCAAGTATTTTATGCAGAAACATCAGGACCGGAAGTTACTTGGATGATGCCGGGTACGGTGAAATCAAGATATGCAGAAGCAACACCCAAGGCGGCTAACATAATTGAGGAAAGTCAAATGGTGCGTCCTACATCAGGAATCGAATTTGTATCAAGTCGACATTTTCCAGACAATGTTCAAGGTGATTTATTAATTAATAATACCATTGGTTTTTTAGGAACCAAGCAACATCAAATGTTTGATGACGGCACTGGATATAAAAGCAAACTTCGTCATGATATTATGACATCTTCTGATTTTAATTTCCGTCCCGTTGATTTAGAGTTTGCGCCCGAT
>CAIWBA010000030.1 GCA_903910765.1 uncultured Bacteroidota bacterium | reverse complement strand
GTTTTTTTGCCGCACCCGTTGATTTTGTGTTGGCTTTAGCGATAAATTTTGAACTTCCACCTTGTACCGACGCCTTTGTTGTATTGGTGGAATTTTTTGCTGCAATTTTTTTATTAATAGCAAATCCCATAGTTATTATTTTAGAATATAAATATAATTAAAAAAATACAATAAACATATCTTTGAAAAAATATTTTCAACAAAGTGACTGATATTAAATCAATAATGAATCAATGGGGAAAAGAACATATACCATTTGTTTTTTTAATTGATTTTGAGTGCAAAAAACCGCAGTGTTGGAAATGGTCCGACACAGCGGATTTGTTTCAATTTAATTTTGATGGCGTAACGAATTTTAAAAATAGCAATGAAGTCAAGACTAATAATAAACTCGGTTTCGAATTTAACAAAACGCCTATTTCCTTTGAAGAATATAAATACAAATTCGATCAAGTAAAAAAGGAAATTGAAATTGGGAATAGCTTTTTAGTCAACTTAACTGCCAAAACCAAGATAAATTCTAATTATACCATTGCCGAAATTTTTAGTAAGGCCAATGCAAAATACACTTGCTACTTAAAAGATACGTTTGTATGTTTTTCACCAGAAACATTTATAAAAATAAAAGATGGAAAGATATTTTCCTATCCAATGAAGGGAACCATTAATGCAGGCATCCCTGATGCAAAAAATATAATATTGAATGACTCCAAAGAAATTTCGGAACATGCTACCATGGTAGATTTGATAAGAAATGATTTAAGCAGGGTTTCAAAGAATGTTAAAGTAAATAAATACAGATATTACGAAGAGATTGTGACGCAGGATGGAAACCTCGGTCAAGTAAGCTCTGAAATTATAGGTGAATTAGCGGCTAATTACTGTGAAAATATTGGAGAAATTATTTTTGATTTGCTTCCTGCAGGTTCGATATCCGGGGCGCCTAAGCAAAAAACAATACAAATAATTGCTGCTGCGGAAAAAGAAGATAGAGGCTATTATACAGGTATTGCCGGTTATTATGACGGAACCAATGTAGACAGTACCGTTTTAATTCGGTATTTACAAAATGATCAGTATTATCGCAGTGGTGGCGGTATAACCTGTAATAGCGATGCCCCTAACGAATACCAAGAAATGATAGACAAAGTATATGTACCCCTTTTTTGAAACCATAAGATATAAAAATGGGATACTTGAAAATGTAGCCTACCATCAAGCTCGAATTAATCGAACGTTAGGTGCATTGGGCGGAAATACACCCATCCAACTTGATAAAATACACATCGAAGGCAATGTTGAAAAGGATATCGTGTATAAAATAAAGTGCTTGTACAATTTAGAAGGCGCATTTCATATTGAAAAAGAAGTTTACCATAAAAAAATAATTAAAACTGTTTCCATACATGAAGCCGCTCAAGAAGAATATCAGTTTAAATATATAAATCGAACTTGGCTGAATGAAGCTTTGGAAAAATCAGGAACAGATGAAATCATTATTGTACAAAATAATATAGTCAAGGACGGAAATTACGCTAATTTGGTTTTTTTTAATGGAACTGAATGGCATACTCCTTTGCAGCCCCTACTTTTAGGCACACACCGTGCAAGGCTAATTACAGAAAATAAAATTATCGAAAAAAATATCACCCTTAGTGATATAGCCAATTATACTTCACTAAAGTATATTAATGCAATGATGCTTTGGGAGGAATCTCCTGAAATAGAAATAGGACAATTAGCTCATTACTGATTTATAGAAAAACGTTTTGTAAAATAAATACGGCTGCACCACTTAAAAATCCAATGAGTGCAATCCAGCTTATATTTTTAAGGTACCAGAAAAAGTCGATTTTTTCCATACCCATTACCGCAACACCTGCTGCAGAGCCAATAATTAAAATGGAGCCCCCGGTTCCAGCAGTATATGCAAGAAATTCCCAGAAATAGTGATCCGTAGGATAAGTTTGAAGGGTATACATATTTTGCAGAGCAGCGACTAATGGAACGTTATCAAAAATAGCAGATAGCATGCCAATACTAATGGCCACACCATTTACATTACCCATTACCTCATTTAATTGC
This sequence comes from uncultured Bacteroidota bacterium, assembly GCA_903910765.1. Lineage (GTDB taxonomy): Bacteria > Bacteroidota > Bacteroidia > Chitinophagales > Chitinophagaceae > Sediminibacterium. Next base: position 4,099 of record CAIWBA010000030.1, on the reverse strand, counting down.
TGCGCCATTTTAGGCAAAACACCTACATACTGTAATGAACTTACACTTAATAAAATACCAAAGAAAAATAAAATGCTAGGTGTATCAATTTTTCGCAATGCATGGTTCACGGAAAGCAACCCCTTTTCTGATTCATGTTTTTTATTATGAATAAACTCTGTTATTACCCACATGACTCCTAAGCAAAAAAGCATACCCATATAAGGGGGCAAATGGGTAATAGTTTTAAAAACAGGTACAAATAATAAACATACAATTCCAGCTATAAATATAAAATTTCGTTCCTTGGGATTTGTCGTAAAATTCAAATTGGGCGTTTCCTCATTTTTTAAAATGATGCGCCCTTTGATGGTATAATTAATAATAATTGCGGGCAATACCATACAAATAAAACTTGCTAAAAAGCTTTGTTTGATGATGTTCATGGCAGTGACTTGCCCGCCAATCCATAACATAGTTGTTGTTACATCGCCAATGGGACTAAAAGCACCACCAGCGTTTGCCGCTATCACCACCAAGCCCAATAACCGCCATTTTGTTTTTTGATCAGCCACTAATTTATTTAAAATAGATGCCATGACAATGGTGGTAGTTAAATTATCTAAGACAGCGGATAAAAAGAAGGTGATTAACCCTATGAGCCAAATCAATTTTCCTTTATGTGTTGTTTTAATCCGATCTACAATATTTTGAAATCCATCATGCGCGTCAATCAATTCCACAATCGTCATTGCCCCTAATAGAAAAAAAAGTATCTCACTAATCTCACTTAAATGATGCGACAATGCTTCTAAAACAATATTCTTTTCAGGAGTGTCAAAAATGATTAAAATCCAACACAAAACAGCTGTAATAAGCGCAACAGCCGATTTATTTATTTTCAATACACTTTCAAAAGTAATTGCTAAATAACCAATAAAAAAAACAAGCAGCAACCCTACAACCATTTTAATTGATTTATATGAAGCAAAATAAATACCAAATAAAGGTAGTAATTATAAATTGATAACCATATTATACAGCAAGGAGATACGCAAAATAATAGGTGGAGATGGTCATAGTTTACACACATAAAGCCAAATGGCATTACTTGCATAATTGAGGTATTAGAAATAGCTTATGCGCTATGAACTTTGATTACTCTTACGGCTAAAATAAAGCGTAGTAATAAAAAGCATTGCAAATAATAACTGAGGTATATGAGTGCCCATTTTTGTCTGTTTTATATTTTGACAAAAAATAGGGGCATAGGTTTATTCTAGGACCCATTTTTAATAAAATCAGACATAGTACAAAATTCAGCTTGCTTTTTTAGTTCGCGCAATAATTGATGAAGCTTATCAAGTAGCTCCTTGTCAGACCCCTTTGTGGTATAAGCTGGCAAACCATAGGCATTGATATTCGTAAACTCCCATGGGTGAAAATACAGGCTCAAATAACCATCTTTTCTTAAGGTTTGCAAGGCCAAGTTTAAATACAAGGCATAAGGGAAGTTCTTAAAACTCAACCAAAATAAGGGGATTCTAAAATTAGGACTTACCGAGGCAGGCACCCTAATTAATCCTTGTTCACTGTACTTAGTCCGAGGTAGATGAAAATTATTATACCTCCCAGGAAGCCATGTGGGATGAATAGAAGCATCATAACTATAATCCGCTTCCTTAATATCAGCAACCGGAACCTGACGCATTCTTGGCATTCTTAAACCCTTTACCGGCTTTTGTATAATTTCTTCTAATCGGATTCTGGATGCAAGCAAATGGTCGGTTGTGAAGTTAGAATGATAAAAAGTATGGGATGCAATTTCGTGCTTAGCAGAAAGTGATTTAATGGTATCAGGATAATGATTCGCGAAATTAGCCGTGGTAAATAAAGTGGCCGTATAATTATGATCATTTAAAATAGGCATTAAATTATCTACCCCCTTTTTACCAATTTCCATTTGAGTATCAGTAGTAATATTAAAATTATACTCAAGGGGCATATCAAACTCCTCAACATCAAAGCTTAATAAAATTTTAGGAATCATAAATTAGATTCTTTAATGATATAGTGCGGTCTATTTTTACTTTGTGAAAATAATTTACTTAAGTAAACCCCAATAATGCCTAGTATCATCAAATTAATACCGCCAAAAAAAGCGACAGTGGCAATCACCGAAGCCCATCCTGGAACATCCGTTCCCATGTAAAAAGTATATATAATATAGGGGATATACATAATTGAGATAGATGCAAAAAACAAACCTAAATAAGCAGCAAAATATAAGGGCTTTGTACTAAATGAGGTAAATCCTTTTAATCCAAAACTAATCATTTTGTTATAGGTGTATTTTGTGGCACCACTATAACGTTCTTCGGCTTTATATTCAATACTAATTTGCTTATACCCCATCCATTTTATTAACCCTCTATAAAATAAATCAAACTCGTTAAATGACTTTAATTGCGCAATAGCGGATCCGCTAATTAATCTAAAATCAGCAGAACCTTGTTCCAATTTAATATCAGATAATTTATTTAATACTTTATAAAATAAACTAGATGTTTTAGCTTTTAAAAATCCGGTAGAATTTGGATCAATACGATGCGTTCTAACAATATCATATCCTAATTTATGGTTTTTAAGTAACTCATTGATAAGGTAAGGTGGATGTTGCAAATCACAATCCATCATGATCACTATATCTGCATTTGTTGCATCAATACCCGCCTTCAAAGCATTTTGGTGACCAAAATTTCTGGATAATTCGATAAACTTAACTTTAGGATCGGAATTTGCTAAATTTTTAATTTGAATGAGCGTATCATCAGTACTTCCATCGTCAATAAATAAAATTTCATAATCATAGTTACAACCAGATAATACAGCTATAATTTCATTATAAATAGGATTGATATTTCCATGCTCGTTATGGGCGGGCAATACGATATTAAGCTTTTGCATGGGTGGCTATATTATTGTCAAATGAATTAAACAGCAAATTATAACTAATATACAACCAGGCCAAGAAACAAGGCAGTGCTTTTAAAGCATATTTTACAACAAAGCGTTGTAAAATATTGGGGAATAGGTCGGTAGGTGAAAAAATAGTCAATATAAGTAATAGCGTGAGTAATAGATAGATAGCGATAGGTGGCTTTGGCGCGTATAATACATACCAGATACCAAAACCAACCACCGAAATAACATAGGTAGGCGATTCCGCAGAAGTACTAAAAATAACTAATCCTATTAATAATTGTGCCAAATAAGTTAGTTGAAAATTAGTATTACCCCATTTTGAGAATCGGTACAATGGAAGCAGCATCATGATGCCGGCAGGTATAATAAAATAAAAATTAGCCAAATGATAAAACCCAGTTGTTCGTTTAAATAAACCCATTACAGAAATATCCTGCATACTTTCATTCAAATAAGAATTAATATTTTCTGAATTTTTTTCAACCAATACATGAAACCAATCGATATAAGATTGATATATAAATTCTGGGCTTGAAATAAACATGGGTAAACAGAACAAAATAATTGACCACAAAATTAAGTACCCAATCAATTTTTTATAATCCTTTGTAAAAAATATAAAGGGTAATCCAACAACGCCATACAATTTAATGAATGTGCCAGCAACAATTAAAAAAGCAGCCAAACTTAGTTGGCTATTTTTAATAGCCACATAGGACAATATAATCCAGCTACATAACATGGGATTAAATTGTAAATTTTGCGTAGAAGTAAGTGTCTCAATTAAGGATAATAATAAAATAATGTTTTTACCCCAAAAGGATATCGGCAACTTTCCAACTGCATAAAATAAAATTAAAACATTGATCATCCCCCATAATATGAGCCCAATATAATTGGGTAAAATGGCAAATGGTGCAATTAAAATAGCAAATAATGGCCCATAATGATTTTTATCGAAATATTCAGTGGGGTATATACTAAATAAATTCTTTTCTTGAAACGTATGCCAAAATACGTTCTTGTAAATCAAATAATTATTGATGAAAATATTTTCCTTTTGAGCTTCTATTATTAAGGCAATAAAGGGCACTAAAAACCAAAGTACTGTGATGAAATTTGGCTTTTTATTAAT
>CAIWBA010000029.1 GCA_903910765.1 uncultured Bacteroidota bacterium | reverse complement strand
TTGGGCAAAAAGGTTCAATATGGTTTTTGGCGCATTCCTGTTTGCATGGTCATTCCGTAATTATTTAATTCTATCTACCTGTCAAATGGGGGAGTGTCCACAAAAGCAATGGGCATTGTATGGATGTATTATTTTATCAGGGCTAATTTTATTAATGACATTTTTACCCAAAATAAAAGTCAGTTAAAAAGCATATCCTAATTAAACGGATAATTTCTTTAAAGCGGCATCAATCATTTTTACTGATTCCAAAATTTGAGCTTCATTAATAATTAAAGGAGGAGCGAATCTTATTTTATCGCCATGCGTTGGTTTGGCTAAAAGTCCTTGGTCACGTAAATGCAAACAAAGTTCCCAGGAAACTTCTGGGTCTTTATGATTAATCACAATAGCATTTAATAAACCACGGCCACGTATTTGTTTTATTAATGGAGAATTTAATTTCTCTAATTCACTACGCAATAATTTTCCCATGGCTTCTGCATTCTCAGCCATTTTTTCCGATTTCAAAATTTCTAATGATTTCATTGCAACAGCACAGGCTAATGGATTGCCACCATAAGTGGATCCATGTTCGCCTGCTTTAATTTGCATCATAATTTCATTGTCGGCCAATACTGCTGAAATGGGAAGTGCGCCTCCACTCAATGCTTTACCTAATATTAAAATATCTGGTCGAACATTTTCATGATCACATGCTAACATTTTACCAGTGCGGGCCAAACCAGTTTGTATTTCATCAGCAATAAATAAAACATTATAATGATTACATAAGTCACGCACGCCTTTTAAATAACCATCATTTGGAATAACAACACCAGCTTCACCTTGAATAGGTTCAACCATAAATGCAGCAACCGTATTATCTTGAAATGCTTTTTCGAGCGCGATTAAATCATTATAAGGGACTAAACCAAAGCCTGGCATAAAAGGTCCAAATCCTTGATAGCTACTTGGGTCAGTTGAAGATGAAATTGCAGCCAATGTGCGTCCCCAAAAATTACCTTCCGCGAAAACAATTTTTGCTTGATTTTCTGGGATGCCTTTTACATTATACCCCCATCGCCTTGCTAATTTAATTGCTGTTTCACCACCTTCTACTCCAGTATTCATTGGTAAAACTTTATCATAACCAAAATAAGATGTGATATACTTTTCATATTCGCCTAATAAATTATTATGAAAAGCACGAGAGGTTAAAGTCAATTTACTTGCTTGTTCTTGTAAGGTTTTAATAATCGCCGGGTGACAATGACCTTGATTTACTGCAGAGTAACCACTTAAAAAATCGTAATATTTTTTTCCATCCACATCATATAAAAAAACACCTTCGCCTTTTTCGATAACGACGGGAATGGGGTGGTAGTTATTTGCACCAAACTGATCTTCAAGTGCTAAATATTTTAAAGCAGCATCACTTAATGCATTATTGTAATTCATAATGAAACGATTAAAAGTAAAAGAAGAAAATAGGGAAACCCAAAATAGAAACTTGGATGTTTGAACAAAAAAATAGGGGAGGTTAAACTAACCCCATGGGATGGTTTAGAAAATCTAAATTAGCAAATAAAAAAAGGCCTTTGTTCATGTATGCAATTTACTTTTTTTAGTGCAAATTCCAAAGATTTGGTGGTACATTCGCTAAAACATTTCCCTTTGCAACCAACTGTTTCAATTGTTATTTTAAATTTTAATGGTGTAAAATACCTAAAGGAGTTTTTACCGTCGGTAATAGCTACCCAGTATGATGCATTTGAAATTATTGTTGCTGATAATGGGTCCACAGATAATTCTTTGGAAGTTATATCACAACATTTCCCCACAGTTAAAGTAATTACAAATAATAAAAACGAAGGTTTTGCTGGTGGATATAATTGGGCATTGAAGCAAGTAATCAGTGACTATTATGTGCTTCTAAATTCAGATGTTCAAGTAGAACCCAATTGGATACAACCGATGGTTGATTTATTACAAGCGAATCCAAACATCGGGGCTTGTCAACCTAAAATTTTAGCAAAAAATAATCCAACCGCTTTTGAATATGCGGGCGCAGCTGGGGGGTGGATTGATATATTAGGGTATCCATTTTCAAGAGGTCGTGTTTTTGATACCTGTGAAACAGATCAACAGCAATATGATTCCGTTGCACCTATCTTTTGGGCAACTGGCGCATGTATGATGATCAGATCATCTCTATTCCATGAATTAAAAGGTTTTGATGCGCAGTTTTTTGCACATCAGGAAGAAATTGACCTTTGTTGGCGAATGCAGTTAAAAGGCTACCAATTATTTGCTTGCCCAAGTTCGGTGGTTTATCATGTGGGTGGAGGTACTTTACCTAAAGGTGGAAGAAAGGTGTTTTTGAATTTTAGGAATAATTTGATCATGCTAGCTAAAAATTTGACTTTAAGTGAATTAGTATGGAAAATACCAATCAGGCTTGGGTTGGATGCTATATCGGCCTATAAAGGTCTGTTAAGTGGAGATTTGTCCTTTTTTATGGCAATCGGTAAGGCACATTTTTCTTTCTTCGGTTATTTGATGTCAGGAAAGATAAAAAGGACTGAAAATACAAAACCTATGAAATCGCTTCAGGGTGTATATGGGGGATCCGTAGTTTGGCAGTACTTTATAAAAAATAAGCATCATTTTGACAAAATTGTAACGAAACCCGTTCATTATTAAGAACTTGTTGTTATTTTTGCGTCCGTAATTAATCAATATGTCACAAGATTTACAAGAAACATCAGCACAAAAAGATATCGCCACTAACTGGGTGACTTCTTCTAGATTTATTTTTTATGTATCAGTTTTTGCTTTGTTAGCATTGGTATTAGGCAATTGTACCAAATTATTCACGAGTGGTTTTAAGAAAACTACACCTGAAGTGAATACAAGCTCTCAATACAAGCCTGAGTATAAGTAGTAAAAAAAATTTGTTTAAGAGCGCTGAATCCTTATTTTTGCACTCCTAAAAATAGTTCTTACAAAAGCGAAAGTAGCTCATTTGGTAGAGCACGACCTTGCCAAGGTCGGGGTGGCCGGTTCGAGCCCGGTCTTTCGCTCCAAAAATCCCGTTCTTCGGAGGGGGATTTTTTTTAAGTCTTTAAATAGACGCCCTGGTGGTGGAACTGGTAGACACGCAGGACTTAAAATCCTGTGGGCCGCAACGCCCGTGCGGGTTCGATTCCCGCCTGGGGCACAAAGCCTCTCACAAATGTGAGAGGCTTTTTTTATGCGCAACCGAAATATAGGGAAGACGTTTTGAGTAAAGCGAAAAACGGCAGTCCCGATGGAAGGGATTTTTTTTGCTATCTTGTGTGCATCGGAATTTATAATAATTATGAGTCAGGAAAATTTAACCAAAAGCTTTTTAGCACTTGTTGAAATCATGGATACGCTTCGTGAAAAGTGCCCATGGGATAAAAAACAAACCATACATAGTTTACGCAGTAATACCATTGAGGAGCTATATGAATTGGTAGATGCGATTGTGGAAGAAGATTGGGATGGGATAAAAGAAGAGTTGGGAGATATTTTATTACACGTATTGTTTTATGCGAAGATAGGAACGGAGCAAGGAAAATTTACTTTACAGGATTCCATAGAAGCCATTTCAAAAAAATTAATTCACCGTCACCCACATATTTATGGCGATGTTAAAGTGGAAAATGACGACGATGTAAAAAGGAATTGGGAACAATTAAAATTACAAGAAGGCAAGGGAAATAAAACAATTTTAAGTGGAGTGCCCAATAGTTTGCCTGCGATGGTGAAAGCTTTAAGGATTCAGGAAAAAGTAAAGCATGTTGGATTTGAGTGGGAAAATAAAGAACAGGTTTGGGAAAAGGTAGAAGAGGAAATTGCTGAAATGAAAGTTGAAATTGACGCGAAAAATCAGCTAAAAATGGAGCAAGAATTTGGTGATGTATTATTTAGTATGATTAATTATGCGCGTTTTTTAAATATTGATCCTGAGACTGCGCTAGAGAAAACAAATAAGAAATTTAAACAACGTTTTGAGCTCATGGAAAAGTTCGCCAAAGACAATGGGTTGGATTTAGCAAAGATGTCCTTGATGGAAAAGGATAATATATGGAAACAAATGAAAGAGAAGGAAGTGTAATAGTCAATGTGCTATTATCGATGATGCTTTAAATGATATAAGTTGTTATGTATACGAAAGGTGCCCCGATTTATCGGGGCACCTTTCGTATACCGCCTTTATTTGTAATTATTTATTTAGTCATTCAAGTTTAACACAAATGCATAGTTGCCAAAATAGCCAGGATAAATTCCTGAAAGTTTGATACTAGGGCTGGTCACTTTTTTAAGTGCCTCATAAAACTCTTCCGCTGAATTCACGGTTTTATCATTCACCTGTGTAATGACGAATCCTTTTTCAACCCTGCTTTTCCCAAGTATACCATTCCCTAATTCTTTTACAACAACACCGCCGGATAAATCATTTTTTTCTGCAGTTGTTTTGTAGATGGTTTCTAGTTTGCCACCTAGTTTTTCAGCAGCTTTACTACTTGTAGCCAAGTTGGCATCATCTCCTATCTTTGCTTTAAGCGTAGCATTGAAAGTCATATCCTTGCCATCTCTTTTTATTTGTACGCTTATTTTATCAGAAGGTTTGTATCTAGCTATTTGTTCTTGTAATTCAGGAGATGATTTAATCGCAATACCATTTAACTTGGTGATGATATCACCTTTTTTCATGCCTGCTGCTTTTGCAGCACCACCTTCCACAACATCAGTTACGAGTACACCTTGTATTTCATTGGTTTTAATACGGTATTCTTCATCTATCTTTTTTACTTCAGATTCAGGCAAATCATCCTTCGGATAGGAGATGCCTAAATAAGCACGTTGCACGGTTCCAAATTTCACAATATCTGTAACTACTTTTTTAACAATATTCACAGGAATTGCATAAGAATAACCAGCATAGGATCCAGTAGGCGAGGCAATCGCTGAATTTATTCCAACTAATTCACCACTTGTATTCACTAAAGCACCACCACTGTTACCTTGATTTACTGCGGCATCTGTTTGTAAAAAAGTTTCAACTGGGCGATCACTTTGGCGTGCATTAATATTAATATTTCTATTTTTTGCACTTATAATTCCCGCAGTAATTGTTACATCTAAATTTAATGGATATCCAATGGCAAGCACCCATTGTCCTAATTTAATTTCATCACTATTGCCATATACGATATAGGGCAAGCTTTCTGCATCAATTTTAATGACTGCTAAATCACTACTAGCGTCAGTACCAATAACTTTTGCTTTGTATGATTTTTTATTGGTCAATGTTACATTTATTTCATCTGCACCGTCAACCACGTGGTTATTGGTTACAATGTAACCATCTGCGGTAATTAATACACCACTTCCACTTGCTCTTTGTTCTGGCATTACCCTTGGTCCACCAAAAAAGTCGCCAAACATATCATCGTCACCAAAAAAATCGGACAATGGGCTTCTTTGTCTTTGTTTATTTGCATCAACACGTTTTGCATTTGTTTTTGTTTTGATATGCACAACAGCAGGCGATGCTGAACTAGCGGCGGGTGTAAAATCGACTGTAGATGCGGGTGCATTTCCGTTAAAAAAACTAGCATAATTAGCAGGCAATTGGTTGTTGCTATCAAAAGAGGAGCTTGGTTTTATCCATTTGGAATAACCCCAAATACTTACGAAAGTAGTTACAAAGCTAATACCGATTATTGCCAAAATGTTTTTAAAATTCAAGTTCGTCATGTCTTTAATTTTTTAATCTATTATATCAAAATGTATACCACTCCGGGTACAAAAATAATGCAGCAGAAATTATGTCACAAAATCAAATATAAGGTTTAACAAAATATTTACGAAATTATTCGTGAATAAAATGGGCAACTATGAATCCAAGATACTAAAATTTGATTGCTGATTGATTATAATCCGATTAAAAAGGCGAGGGTATCCAAACCATCCGCATATTGTTGTAAGCTAGGTTTTTGAAGGCTTCCAAAGGACAAGCCACCTTTTCCAACAATGCATTGAATTTCCGCAGGATTGATTATCGGAGGCTGTGTTGGGGTATAAAATTGGTAGTGGATTTGAGCGATAGCTGCAAATGGGGAAGGATTTTCGCTTAACAAAATGGCATTCGTGTCCATGTAAAATTGACGGGTCATCATTAAAAGTGCCAATTGATAGTCGTAATTATGTCGGTATTTATGCTCATCAATGATATAATTATACTTTTTCAGGGCATTTAATAATGGGATAAAGTCATAGCCCTCGGGTACCCAAACCTGCGTTACATTGCGACAGCCTCTTCCAAAATAAAGCATCATATCATCGGCCAATAAATCCAAATCAGTCGTGCTTTCCCCGCCATCTAATATCGCAATAGATGTCTTGTTCGATCTAATAATATGCGGGTATTTCCCAAAATACTGTTCAAAATACCTACTGGTATTATTACTTCCCGTAGCAATATAGGCATCGCAATCTTTTAAATGGCTTTGCACTATAATATGGTCCTTCCATTGGGGTTCTATCTCAATTAAAGTGTGGATGATATATTCCATGCCAACAGTGTCCTTGGAAGATAGTTTGACTACTGCAGTATGTCCTGCAATTAGGGTACTTAATAAATCATGAAATCCAACCAGTGGGATATTCCCAGCCATAACAATGCCCACTTTTTTCTGGGTCATTTTATCAGCGATCTTCGGATAAGCGGTGGTCCAATCTATTAAAGCCTCCTTCGTTAAAAATTGGTGGGCAATTTGATCAATGGCCTTTTCAATAAAGTCAGGCAAAAACCATGAATTTTGATTGTAGATGCTCGCTTTGGCTTGAATGAATGCTTCATTATTAACGTCTAATAATCTGTCTTTTAATAAAAAAAAACTATTTAATCTTGTTTGTAAATTCATGCTTGTATTGTATCTTTATGGCTACAAAAGTACATCACTAATTTTTAAAAAAATTTTATGGCAATCAAAATAACCGACGAATGTATCAACTGTGGCGCTTGCGAACCAGAATGTCCAAATAATGCAATTTATGAAGGTGGCGTTGAGTGGGCAATGGCAGATGGAACTACAGTAAAAGGGGCATTCAGTTTAATGGACGGAACTTCAGTAGATGCAGGACAACGTATTGCGCCAATTGCTGCCGATACTTATTATATCACTGCAAATAAGTGTACAGAGTGTCAAGGATTTCATGAAGAACCACAATGCGCTTCTGTTTGTCCAGTTGATTGTTGCGTTCATGATGACCAATACAATGAAACAGTGGAAGAGTTGTTAGCGAAGAAAGATAAATTACACGCTTAATTAATTACAATACTTTAAAAAGGGGATTAATTTCCCCTTTTTTTATGTCTTGTATTTTGTATGTTTGGTGTAGCAATCAAAAGGGATTATTGAGATTAAATAAATGCAAATGAAAAAAAAGGTAGCATTGGTAACTGGTGGCTTAAGTTCAGAGGCTCAAATAAGCTATAAGAGTGCTAAAAATGTATTTAATGCATTGGATAAAAACGTGTATGACGTTTATATGATTGATATTCATCCAACCGGTTGGTGGTATGAGAATATACAAGGAGAGGAGGTTGCCGTCGATAAAGCTGATTTTAGTATTGTAGAAAATGGACAAAAAATAAATTTTGATGTCGCTTTAATGTGTATTCATGGTACACCTGGTGAGGATGGAAAAATGCAAGGCTATTTTGATTTAATTGGATTGCCATACACTAGTTGTGATACTTCAACAAGCGCTTTAACTTTTAATAAAAGATTTACAGTTGCAGTTGCGGGATTCGGTGGTGTTGGTGTTGCAAAGTCATTACATTTATTTATTGAATCTCCTTTAACAGAAGCGGAAATTTTAGCTAATTTAAGTTTGCCTGTATTTGTAAAACCAAATAATGGTGGTAGTAGTTTGGGTATCAGTAAAGTGAATACCCCAGATGAATTAGCACCCGCATTGCAAAAGGCATTCAAGGAAGATACACAAGTATTAGTAGAGGAATTCATTAGTGGCCGCGAGTTTACGATTGGGGTTTTTAAATCCAAAGGAGCAACAACGGTATTGCCGATTACTGAAATTATAACCGAAAATGAATTTTTTGATTTTGAAGCAAAATACCAAGGGAAAAGTAAAGAGGTAACTCCTGCTCAAATAACGGATACCATGAAACTGGAATTAACTGCCGCTGCTACAAAGGCCTACGCCATTTTAAATTGCAGGGGTGTAGTTCGTATTGATTTTATATATAATGAAGCGCAACAAAAACCGTATATGTTGGAAGTGAATACAGTACCAGGGCAAAGTGATGCGAGTGTGATTCCGCAGCAAGTGCGTGCATTGGGCTGGTCCTTGACTGATTTTTATGGCGCAATTATAGAAGATACATTATCAAAATAATATTTTAAAATTACCAACTTGGAAGCAATCGATAAATTATTAAAAAAACCGCTTTGGGTGAATATCTTAACAGGTGTCGGGGCGTTTATTGTATTGCTAATACTATTTTTCTTTTCCTTAGGTTGGATAACAGGTAATGGTAAAACAGAAAAAGTACCAAGTGTGGTTGGGTTAGATGTTACTGCTGCGCAAAAAAATTTAACAGCATTGGGATTTGATGTTGTTTTGCAGGATTCTATCTATGTAGATACCCTTGCACGTAATGCAGTATTGAGACAAATTCCAGAGTCAGATGAAATTGTAAAAAAGGGACGCACTGTATATTTAACAATCAATAGAATTGTGGCACCTTTAATTGACATGCCCAACTTAGTTGGCTTTTCATTGAAAAGTGCGGAGACTTATCTAAAAGTATTGGGATTACGATTAGGCGGAATAAGTGTGGTTGCTGATCGAAATAAAAATGTAATTATTGATCAAATGGTGAATGGAAAACCAATATCACCAGGTTCAAAAGTAGCATCAGGTACACTTATACATTTTTTAGTAGGGGATGGCGGATCAACAATTGGATTTGAAGTTCCTGATTTGTTAGGACTTACAGTAGATATGGCAAGAGCTAAAATTGCATCCATGGGATTGCAATTAGGAAATATTACTTCTGCTACTTCCATATCCGATACTGCGAATGCATTTGTGATTCAGCAAAACCCCAATCCTTATTCAGGACAACTGGATTCTTTAGGGATGCCCATTAAAAATGTTACTTTCCAAGGAGGTGCTATAGATGTAGTTATTGATAAAGTGGCGCCGGTGATTAAAAGAGATTCGATCAAGTAAGCAAACAAGTAAATAAAGCAATTTAAATCAAGAAACAATGAAAACAATTACTATTGAAGAAGTAAAGGCAAAATTAGATGCCGGAGAAAAAATTAATTTATTAGACGTGCGGGAACCACATGAGCATGCAGCTTTTAATATAGGTGGTCAGCTATTGCCATTAGGTTTAGTGCAATCATTGCAGTTAGATGAAATTGAACATTTAAAAGATGAAACGGTCTATGTTTATTGCCGCAGTGGTAATCGCAGTGGTCAAGCTTGTATGATGCTTGAACCTTATGGTTTTAAAAATGTGTATAATGTATTAGGTGGTATGCTTGCTTGGCAAGAAATGTATCCTTCTTAAATAAATAAAATATAGGTAAATGAAAAACACGAAAAATTCATTTTTATTATTGACGATATTAAGCTTTGGATTATTTGGTTGTCAAAATAATAACAACATAGCTTCTTCCCTAAATTCTGATACAACCACTGAAGTTTTATCAGGAGGTATTAAAATGATTCCTATAAAAACTGCCAAAGGCGTTTTTAATGTATGGACAAAAAAAGTAGGTGACAATCCGCGTATTAAAGTTTTATTATTACATGGAGGCCCAGGAGCTACCCATGAATATTTCGAATGCTTTGATTCTTTTCTTCCAAAAGAATTGATTGAATATTATTACTATGATCAATTAGGATCTGCATATTCAGACAATCCCAATGATAGTACCTTATGGGATATTGATCGTTTTGTTGAAGAAGTGGAAACGGTAAGACAAGCGTTAAACCTCGACGCTTCTAATTTTTATTTATTAGGGCATTCTTGGGGTGGCATATTGGCAACAGAGTATGCATTGAAGTATCAAAAAAACTTAAAAGGGTTGATAATCTCTAATATGGTGCCATCCATTCCCGATTATGTAAAATATGCTAATGAGGTTTTGGGTCCAAAATTACCAAAGGAAGTGCTTGCTAAAATTCGTGCATTTGAAGCAAAAGGTGATTATACAAATCCAGCCTATTTAAAAATAGTCACTGATAATTATTATCCAGAACATATTTTGAGATTGTCCCCAGATAAATGGCCTGATCCTGTAAAACGTGCATTTGCGAAAATGAATTATCCATTGTATTTAAAAATGCAAGGTCCTTCTGAATTTGGTGTTGTAGGAGATGCGGTATTAAAAAATTGGGATCGTAAAGCAAATTTAAAAGAGATAGCCGTTCCAACCTTAAGCATTGGGGGTGAATTTGATACCATGGATCCAAAGGCGATGGAGGCTTTGGCAAAGGCGGTACAACATGGTCAGTTTTTATATTGTCCTAAAGGGTCGCATATGTCTATGTATGATGACCAACAAACCTATTTTAAAGGTTTGATTAAATTCTTGAAAGAGACAGATGGTCAAAAGTAATTTTATAAACTAATAATTATGGCAAAGGGGCCCCGATAAATCGGGGCCCCTTTGTTTAGTTCAACTAGCTATGATTTAAATAAGCTTTATTTAATATCGATTTTTAAACTTAACCAAAAGTTTCTTCCTGCCATGGGGTAGTAATTATTTGACGTGGTAGTTACACCACCGTAAATATAACTATAGGTATAACCATTAGGCTCGTATAATCTATCAAATAGATTAATTACATATAATTGCAAATTGGCATCCCATCTTTTTTTACTTGCAAATTTCCAAATTAAATTTAGGTCGTTAATCAAATAAGGTTTCAGTATTCTACTTTCATTTTGTGTGTTATCTAAATATTGTTTGGAAACATATTTGCTTGTGAATATGAATTGCCATTTACTATTAGGTAAAAAATTGATTGAATGTGAAGCAGTGGTATTTGGCGAAAGGGCAATATCTGTATTGTGGTGTTCAATTACTTTTTGTTCGTAAGTATCATAGTTGTCAAAATACTCGGCGAAATGGGCAATTTTATTTTTGCTAAAAGTAATATTACCACTGGTATTTATTTGGTCATTCAATTTCCAGTTTCCTTCAAGT
>CAIWBA010000028.1 GCA_903910765.1 uncultured Bacteroidota bacterium | reverse complement strand
TCAAATAAAGGCATGGCTTCAAGCTCCCCAATTGAAATTTGTTTTTTTCGTTCAGCTACTTCACCAAACTTACTCGCTACAATTTTTGCTAATATATTTGTACTCATTATTGTAGGCTAATTAATTTTTGTAAACAATTGTTTGCCGCACCCGATTCCAAACTATTCACTGCAGCTTGAAAAGCCAAATCATAATTTTCATACTTGCCTGTTACATGCAATGCCATAGCAGCATTTGCTAGTACCACTGCATTTTGAGACCAGGTCCCTTTCCCTTCAATAATATTTTTAAAAATTGCTGCAGCCTCAGCCAC
Organism: uncultured Bacteroidota bacterium; assembly: GCA_903910765.1. Classification (GTDB taxonomy): domain Bacteria; phylum Bacteroidota; class Bacteroidia; order Chitinophagales; family Chitinophagaceae; genus Sediminibacterium. The sequence continues at coordinate 1,445 of CAIWBA010000028.1, read as the reverse complement.
TGTATTGCCCCCTTCTAATTCAGCTGCAAAAACCCGCTTTTTACCTAATTGATACGGAGTTTTAATCGATTCTCCGGTATTGGATAATATTTTAGTATCCGTTGTTAATGAAATTTCATCATACCCATCCAAGCTGTGAATGATGGTGAATTCCTTAGCTAATAACTGTAATACATAATTATATATTCTGGCCATCTCTAAATTATACACCCCAATTAATTGATACCTTGGCTGCGCCGGATTTACAATAGGTCCTAGCATATTAAAAAAGGTACGCACCCCCATATTTCTTCTTAAAGGCCCTACTGTTTTTAATGCTGGATGAAATAAGGGAGCATGTAAAAAACAAATACCCGCTTCCTTTACTTCTCTTGCTAAAGCAGCTTCCTCATTTTTAAATATATACCCTAATTGCTCCATTACATTGGAAGAACCACTGATACTTGATGCCCCATAATTGCCATGTTTTACCACAGGCTGACCCGTACCCGCCACTATAAAACATGCCAATGTTGAAATATTAAAAGTATCCTTTCCATCTCCACCTGTTCCAACGATATCAATGGCGTTATCCACCCCTAGATTTACTTTTACCGATAGTGAAAGTAATGCATCTCTAAAACCCATTAACTCATCAATGGTAATACTACGCATCAAATACACAGTAATGAATGAAGTTATTTCATGCTCATTGTATTTGCCATTGGAGATGTCCACCAATACTTCCATGGCTTGTTCCCTAGATAAGGACTTATGTTCAAATAAATATTGTAATATTTTTTTCATCGTATTGCTAGTGTTAAAATATTTTTTTAAATTTTTAACCAGTTATTAATGATTTTACCGCCCTCAGGTGTTAACACACTTTCGGGATGATATTGGACCCCCTTTACATCATAGTTTTTATGCTCTAAGGACATGATATATCCATTTTCATCCTTCGAGGTAACGATTAAGTCAGCTGGAAAGTTTTTTTCATCAACCACCCAACTATGGTATCGACCTACATTAAATTTAGCAGGCAAACCTTCGAATAATACCGAAGGTGTTGTTAATTCAATAGGGGTTGCAATGCCATGATACACTTTTGATAAATTAGTTAATTGCCCCCCAAATGATTCTCCAATGGCTTGTTGCCCCAAACAAACACCAAATATGGATTTGCTTGCAGCGTACTCCTTAATCAATGGCAATAATAAGCCTGACTCGGAAGGCACACCTGGACCTGGCGATAATAAAATTTTATCGTAGGCTTTAACTGCTTCTAATGCAATTTCATCATTACGAAAAACTTCGACTACCGCCTTTGGTGCTAATTCTTTGATTAGTTGCACCAAATTGTAGGTAAAGGAATCGTAATTGTCAAATACTAATATTTTCATTTTCACTTTATTTTCTTGTTCAACCCTTAATTTATTTTTTACATTTCGATATCACTCAAAATA
>CAIWBA010000027.1 GCA_903910765.1 uncultured Bacteroidota bacterium | reverse complement strand
ATTGTTTTGTATAGTCAATTTCAAAGTATAATTACCTTTCATGGTTGTTAATAGTTCCACATCAAATTCCCCATTGTTTGACTTGATTTGTTTTCTCATATCCCCTTTTTCGTCTGCAATACAATACAATTGCACCTCCCCTTTAGTCTCATACTTATGAAGGCTTTGGGGCAAGTTGACATGCAAATAGCTTCCACGAATGGCTACCATCAAATCAGTACCCAATTCCGATGCATGCTTACTTGCATTAATCACTTCCTGATATTTTAATTCAGCACCATAATAGTCCTGCTGAACCAAATCAAATTTTTGCTGAGATGATTTAAAAGCAAGCAATAATATGCCGCCAACAAAAATCAAATACACAATCAATATTTTATGCCCCCAATTAAATTTCATAATTTTATTTTTAAATTGATGGTCCCAAAAAAATTGCAGATAATACATCCATTCTTTTGCCATTTTCATAGATGCCAATCTTAACTTTTGTTTTTCGTAACTTTAATTGTTCATTTTTTAATGTAATAAAGAAACTTGTCTGGAAATAAGACTCTTTAGGCACATCAACAGCCCCTACCTGCTTAATTTCGCCTTTCATATTCTCCAATTTCAAGTCCAAATGAATATTTTTCCTTGTTTTATTGACCAATTTAATATTATATAAATTACTGATCCTATTATCCGCTAATAATTGATAGGTTTGTCCGGGTGTTCTCATAATTCTAGCTGCTACATCGGCTCTAGTAACTAATAACACCCCCAAAAATATTAATAGCAAACTCAAAACAAGGGTATACAATTTCAATCGCCAAGTGTATGTCATTTTTTCTTTTAAGGCTATCCCATTTTCTGACGCATATCTAATTAATCCTTTGGGTTTACTAATATGATCCATTATTTCATCACAAGCATCAATACATGCAGTACAATTGACACACTCTAACTGGGTGCCATTTCGGATATCAATCCCAGTGGGACAAACACGAACACAGGCGTGACAATTCACACAATCCCCTTTATCCATAGTTGCATCTGACAATTTACCCCGCGGTTCTCCTCTAACATAATCATAGGCAACTAAAATAGAGTTTCGATCCAATAGCACCCCTTGCAATCTTCCATAAGGACATACGATAATACATGCCTGCTCTCTAAACCAATAATACACAAAGAAAAATATCAAAGTGAAAATGACCAAAGCACTAAAAGTCCCAAATTCAACAAAAATTCCTTCTTTTATATGCACCCATAACTCGTCAATACCAATAATGTATCCTAAGAAGAAATTCGCAATTAAAAAAGATAAGGAAAAAAAAGCAAAAATTTTGGCTCCTCTTTTTACAATCTTTTCTCTATTCCAAGACATCGCTTTCAACTTTTTTTGTTGATTCGCATCACCATCAATGAAATATTCAATTTTCCGAAATACCATTTCCATGAAAATGGTTTGCGGACATGCCCAACCACAGAATATTCTACCAAAAGCAACAGTAAATAGAATAATAAAAACAATAAATGTCAGTAATCCAATAGCAAAAATGAAAAAATCCTGTGGCCAAAATATTTTACCAAAAAATATAAACTTCCGCTCTAAAACATTAAACAAGAACAACGGCTCCCCCTCCACTTTAATAAATGGCAATGCGAAAAACAAAACCAAATAAAAATAACTAAAATAGGACCTTAAATTATACAACCTACCCGCAGGCTTTTGTGGATTTACATAATTCCTGTTTCCTTCCTTGCTTATCGTTGCGACAGCATCCCTAAATGTTTGATCTAAAGTGTCTTTTTTATAATTCGCAATACTTTCAGAATCATTATTACTGTTATGTATCATTTATTTTTTTATTGCAGCAGTGTCCATATTGACAACTACCTCTTTATACAAATCCCCTTGTGGTGCTTTTGGATTTGGCGGATGTGTCCCTCTTAATGATTTAATATAGGTATCTAATTCTTCAATCTCTAGGGGTGAATAAATATTCTGCCAGGATTGCATTCCTTTATCTGGGTAACCATATTTAATCGTTTTAAATATATCTTTTACACTGCCCCCATGAATCCAATAGTCATCGGTTAAATTAGGGCCTACTACCCCTTGACCTTCTGCCAAGTGACATGGCGTACAAGTTTTTAAAAACAAAAGCTTTCCTTGCGCAGCACCAGCAGCGTCCAATAGTACCGCAGTGTTTTCATCCACATTTTCCTTTGCAGAAGCTAAATAAGCATCTGTTTGAATTTTTGCTTCAGTTATCTCTGCATTATATTCTTCCGTTGGATTCATACCTGTATGCCATACCTCAAACTTTAATAAATAAAACACCGCAACTACAATAGTGATATAAAAACCATATTTCCACCAAGGTGGCAATGCGTTGTCTAATTCCTTGATACCATCATAATCATGATCCAACAATAAATCAGCTTCCTTTTCTAAAGGAACCGCTTTTGTAAAAATTTGTTTATCTAATTGATGCCATGTTTTAACCAACCAGGAATCACTTTGCACTTTACCAGCAACTATAATTTTTTCTATTGGATGAATTGCTCTAAAAATATTTCTAATAAATAAAACGAGTAAAAAAACAACTAACAATTCCAATAATATGACCGATGTCATTGTCCAAAATGTATTGTAAGACAAACCTCCATAAAAATCGGTAGTGACAGCCTTTGCACTATCAGCTATAGCAGAAGTGGTTTGGGCTGATAAATTATTTGAAAACATGGATCCCATAACTACGACAAAAATCATCATGACTTTAGATACATCTTGTTTTGAAATTTGAACTGCCTTTTTTGAAACCATCATTAATACTTGTGCTAAAACCCAAACCACAACTACCAACAATACTGCAACCGTAATCATCAACCCTTCCATATAATTTGTAGTTGTCGGCTTTGGAGCTATTGTATTTGTTTGCGCTATTGATGCTAATGAAACCAAACTAGCTAATAACAAAAGAAAAATATTTTTATTTTTTAACATAAGAAAAGTTTTAGTTTATTTATTATTGTTCTAATGGTAAATTTTTAATTTTATCAACCTGCTTATTGTCTAGTACTTTTACATACCATAAAACACCCACAAAAAATGCAACAAATACCAACAATGAAAAAAGTGGATATATATTCTGATCCTGCATTGTTTCGGTATACTTCTTTATAAAACTGTACATGATGATTAATTTATTTTGTTTATTTTTTTGTAATGTCTGTTCCTAATCTTTGTAGATAAGCGATTAATGCAATAATCTCCTTATTAGGTGCAACTTTGATGCCCTCCTTTTGCAAATCATCTGAAATAAATTTAGCCTGTAGCATTAAATCTGCATTGGCTTTGTTTGCATAATTAGCTTCGTATGGAACTCCTAATGTGCGCATCGCATTAATCTTAAGTGGCGTTGATGCAGTATCTAAATTATCATCAATTAAAAATGAATAAGATGGCATCACCGAACCCGTTGAGATTGCTCCGGGTTCTTCCAAGTGATTATAATGCCAGGTATTTGATTTTTTCAAATTACCTGCTCCTTCCCTCGCCAAATCTGGACCGGTACGTTTACTCCCCCATTGGAATGGATGATCATACACAAACTCACCTGCTTTACTATACTCACCATAACGTTCCGTTTCACTTCTAAAAGGACGAATCATTTGAGAGTGACAAGTATAACAACCTTCTCGTGTATATATATCTCTTCCTTGCAACTCTAATGGCGTATAAGGTTTAACACTTGAAATAGTTGGAATATTAGATTTAATTAAGAACGTAGGAACTAATTCAACTAAGCCGCCAATCAAAATCACAACTAAGGATAATAACAAAAATGGCGTAGGCTTTCGCTCAATCCAACGATGCCAATGCTCACCTGCATGCTTTGTATAGGTTTTTTCCAATGCAGGTGCTTCTGCAGCTTCATTGGCGAGCAAAGTACCTTTACCCATTGTTTTAAAGAAATTAACCATACCTATAATAGCACCAGTTAAATACAATATGCCCCCAATTGCTCTCATTGCATAAAATGGTGCCATATAGGTTACGGTTTCTAAAAATTGATATTTTAATTGACCACTTGGCGTGAATTGCTTCCACATGGAAACCTGTTGCCAACCTGCCCAATACATGGGTATTGCATAAAATAATATGCCCAATGTTGCCAACCAAAAATGGATATTGGCTAATTTCTTAGAATATAATTCTGTTTTGTAAATTCTTGGTAACAACCAATAGATGATACCAAAAGTAAGCATCCCGTTCCAACCCAAGCCACCTATGTGCACATGCGCAATAATCCAATCGGAAAAATGCGCTACTGCATTAATACTCTTTAATGACAACATCGGTCCTTCAAAAGTAGACATACCATAAGCTGTAACTGCGACCACCATAAATTTCAAAATCACATCTTCCCTTACTTTATCCCAGGCACCACGCAAAGTAAGTAACCCATTAATCATGCCACCCCAACTTGGGAATATTAACATGAAACTAAAAACGATTCCTAAACTTTGCGCCCAATTAGGTAAAGCGGTATATAACAAATGATGCGGCCCTGCCCAGATATATAAAAAGATCAACGCCCAAAAATGGATGATGGATAATTTATAAGAGAATACCGGTCTGTTCGCCGCCTTAGGTAAAAAATAATACATCAATCCTAAAAATGGCGTTGTCAGGAAAAAAGCAACCGCATTATGCCCATACCACCATTGCACCAATGCATCTTGAACGCCCGCATACCAACTATAACTTTTAAACAAGGAAACAGGCAATTCAAATGAGTTCACTAAATGTAATACTGCAACTGTAATAAATGTGGCGATATAAAACCAAACTGCTACGTATAAATGACGTTCTCTTCTTTTAATGATAGTCGCAAACATATTAAATCCAAACACCACCCATATTATTGTAATCGCGATATCAATAGGCCATTCTAATTCTGCATATTCTTTTGCGGTGGAAATTCCCAAAGGCAAAGTGATTGCTGCGGCAACAATAATTAATTGCCAGCCCCAAAAATGTATCTTACTTAATACATCACTAAACATCCTAGCTTTCAAAAGTCGCTGTAATGAATAATACACACCCATAAACAT
>CAIWBA010000026.1 GCA_903910765.1 uncultured Bacteroidota bacterium | reverse complement strand
TCTTCTTCACTTTCTTCTTCATGGTTCATAAAATCAACCGCAAAAACGGGGTTCATGATAAACGCCACCAATAAGGATGCAGTTAATGTAAATATTAACATAGTAGGTAAGTAAATCATAAACTTACCAATCAAACCAGGCCAAAACAATAATGGGAAAAAGGGCGCCAAAGTAGTAATGGTTCCCGCTAACACTGGAACAAACACTTCACCCGCGGCCATCTTCGCTGAAACCGTAGCTGATAATTTTCCTTTGCCTTGAATAAAAATACGATGGGTATTTTCAATCACCACAATGGCATCATCTACGATTATACCCAAGCCAAACAATAAAGCGAATAGTACGATAAAGTTCAAGGTGATATTGTTACCTACAATTAGTTCAGCACCTGGGATAAATACAAAGGCAACAAACATACTCAAAGGCACCGATAAGGCAACAAAGAATGCGTTGGTCACACCCATGAAAAACATAAGTACAATTAATACAAGTACAAATCCAATAACAATCGAGTTTACTAATTCAGTAAAAGAACTTCTTGTTCTAATACTTTGGTCACCCGATATAACTACTTTTAAATCCGATGGAAAATCATTTAATATGGTTTCATCCACTACTTTTTTTACTGCATCGGAGGTAGCAATTAAGTTTTCACCACTTCGTTTAATGATGTTTAATGTCATTACATTTTTACCATCTAAACGCGCATAACTTTCATTGGTCTTAACTGTATCCACTACACTTGCAACATCCTTTAAATATATAGCTGCACCACTCGTGTTACGTATGATGATATTGCTAATGTCGTTGGCATTTTTTAATTGCCCTTTTAATTGCAGATTACGATTCATGGTACCCACCTCCAATAAACCACCAGATAAATCTAAATTTTCACGCTGAATCGCAAAAGTGATATCATCAAAAGTGATACCTGCACTTTGCATTTTGTAATTATCTACGTTAATTTGAAATTCTCTTTCTGGTGCACCAACGATATCAATTCTATTGATTTGAAAGATATTCTCCAATTTATCTTTTAATAACTCTGCGTATTTGGACAACTGCACTAGGTCATAATTACCATTAATGTTTACATACATTATCGGTTGCTCACTCAAACTAATCTCGATGACCCTAGGTGCTTGTGTTAAATCATTCGGCAATTCGGACTTGGCTTTATCCACCGCATCTTTCACTTTTTGTAAAGCCACATCGGTGGGAACATTGGTTCCAAATTCAATGGTAATCGCCGAAAAGTCCTGTTGAGAGTTGGAAGTGAACTTTGTAATTTTTGCACCTGTAATACCCTTGATTTGCTTTTCTATTGGTCCTGTTACCAGGTTTTCAATATCCTTAGGGGAATTACCTACATAAACGGTTTGTACAAATATCGTAGGGATAATGATATCAGGAAACTGCTCCTTTGGGAGTGTCAAAAACTGAAATATACCGCCTAAACTTATAAATAGCATAAGTAGGTATATCGAAGTTTTATTAGTGATACTCCAAGAAGTTGGTTTAAACTCCTTAAATTTTTCTTTTATATTTTGAATTGTCGACATAGTAATCTGTTAATGAGTTGATTTATTTATTTAGCTGCTGTTGTAATAAACTGACCATCAAATAAATTCTGGTAACCAGTAGTAATAATTGCATCTCCAATGACTAAGCCACTTATCACTTCCATATTATCACCATAAAACTCACCTACGGTTATCATCTTTTTACGCGCGATCATTTTTCCACTTTCGTTTACGGCTACATAAATGAATTTACCCTTTTCATCATTTTGTAAAATATTGATAGGGATACTTAATGCGTTTGTTTTAGAATAATCCTTAATTTTTACTTGTACCAATTGATTCGGTCTAAAGTCGCTATTAGGTGCTAATTTAGTTTCAATAAAAAAGCTTCTGCTTAATGGATCAATCACTTTTCCCATAACACTAATTTTTGTTTCAATTGTTTTTTGCATATCAGGAAAAGTTAAAGCTACATCGCTACCCACATGTACCTTGCCAGTATAATTTTCTG
>CAIWBA010000025.1 GCA_903910765.1 uncultured Bacteroidota bacterium | reverse complement strand
TGCTGAAACTAGATATACGAGCTTGTCATTTTTTGGCAGATTAAACTATGCATATAAGGACAAGTATTTATTTTCAATGAATGTGCGTGCGGATGCAGCTTCGAAATTTGCACCTGGTAAACAATGGGGATATTTTCCAGCAGCATCTTTTGCATGGAGAGTTAAAAATGAAAAATTCATGCAGTCGGTTAATTTTATCAGCGATTTAAAAGTTCGTGTTGGATATGGGGAAGTTGGAAATAATAGAATCAATGATTATCTATATTTAAGTACGTTTAGAAACGACGGTACATATTTTTATGGTATCAATAATCAAATGGTTACAGGGTATTCATCTGCAGGTTTAGTAAACCCGAATTTACAATGGGAGTCGACACAAAATAAAAACATAGGGATTGATGTTAGTTTTGCAAAACGTTTTGATATATCAGTTGATGTTTATGATAATGCTTCTAAAAACTTATTATTAAATGTTCCTATTGCACCAACTTTTGGTTATTCTTCACAGTTGCAAAATATTGGCAAAACTTCAAACAAAGGTGTTGAGTTACAATTAAATGCCTTTATTGTAAAGAGTAAAGATTTCAATTGGAGCGCAAATTTTAACATTTCACATAACATAAATAAGGTGGTTGCTTTGGGTGTTAACCAATCAAGTTTTTATCCTAGTGCAAGCTGGGGTGTATCAGGACAGCCAACTGATTATATTATTAAAATTGGTCAGCCACTTGGATCTATGTATGGCTTGGTAACAAACGGTTTTTATAAAGTAAGTGATTTTGATTATAATCCTGCAACAAGTGTATATACTTTAAAAGCTGGAGTTGCAACGAATGCAGGAATCATTGGTACTGTTCAGCCAGGTTCAATTAAATTCAAAGATTTAAATAATGATGGCGTTGTTGATTTAAATAATGATCGTCAAATTATTGGAAACGCAAACCCAACTTATACAGGAGGCTTAAATCAACAATTTTCATACAAGAATTGGGATTTAAGTGTGTTTGTGAATTTCTCGTATGGCAATCAAATATATAATGCTAATAAGATTGAATTTACTAATGGATATGCCAATAATGCTAACCTGTTAGCTGTGATGCAAAATCGTTGGAAAACAGTTAGTGATGTGGGTATTACAACACAATGGATAAATAGCACTAACCAAGCTGTAGGTTTAGCGCCTGATGTATTATCATTTATAAATTCAAAAGCTAATATATGGATGCCATTAAAAAGCTCAGGAGCTTTCTATCCTCATTCTTGGGCTATGGAAGATGGTTCATTTGTTAGAATTAACAACGTAACCATAGGACACTCTATTGATACAAAAAAATTAGCTAAAATAAAAATTAGCAAATTAAGATTCTACTTTACTGGAAATAACCTAGCCATCTTCACAAAGTATACTGGGTATGATCCTGAAGTAAGTGTAGCGGGAAGTCCTTTAACTCCAGGCTTAGATTATTCAGCTTATCCAAAAAGCAGAACATTTATTTTTGGTGTAAATGCAACCTTTTAATTGAACAAGTTTAAAAACATTAATATGATGAACAAATTAATTTCTAAAAATGTAATATACCTTGTCTCCGCTATTTTGGTGTTGACTGGTTGTACAAAATTCTTAGATCAACGACCTATTACTGAAGTAAGCACTGATTTGGTGTTTAGCGATGTGCCAAGTGTAACGAAAGCAGTGGCGTCTGTTTATAGCCGTTTGGTGGGAGATGCTGGCTATGGTATTCGTTTAAGTTTATATTATCCAGTAGATAACGATGAGATGCAAGGACCAACAGGGGCAGCAGATAATGACCGTAGAGATATAGCGCGTTATTCAGCAACCTCGGGTAATGCACAAATAACTAACCCCTTTAATCAAATTTTTACCGGCATTGAATTTGCTAATATTTGTATTGATAATATTCCTAAAATGGCCAAGTATACCACTGGGGCTGAGCAAGAAAAAAAGCAATTACAAAGATTATATGGTGAAGCTTTAACATTGCGTGCACAATTTTACTTAGAAGGAATTAGAAATTGGGGCGATCTACCTGCACATTTTACATCGGCATCTAATCAAGCAGGCAGTAATCCCTTTCCTGCAAAAATGGATCGTGATTCAATTTATGAAAAACTATTAGTTGACTTAAAAGAAGCTGCAACATTGGTACCATGGAGAAATGATTTAGGGACTATTGGAGATCAAGCTGATGAAAGAATCACGAAGGGTACAGTTAAAGCATTGAGAGCACGTATTGCATTGTATCGTGCGGGGTTTTCTTTACGTAAAACCGGAGCCATGGTGCAAGGTTCTAATGCTGCAATTTATTATCAAATTGCTAAGGATGAGTGTAACGATATCATAAATTCTGGGCAACATAAATTAAATCCAAGCTTTAAGGCTTTATGGAGAGATCAAGTTGGGGCTAGGGCAGTTGCTGACCCTGAAGGGGAATTAATGTTTCAAGCAAGTGCCTATGGTAGATCAGGGGTTGCAGATACTAAACTTGGATATTACAACGGGCCAACAGTAAATAATTTGGGTAACAAAAGTATAAATGTGTTGCCTACTTATTTTTATGCTTTTGATTCCACTGATACAAGAAGAGATGTTACCTGTGCTGTTTATAATGTGAATGCTGATGGCCTTACAAAAGCTGGTCAAGCAATTACTGCCATTAACGACGGTAAATATAGAAGAGATTGGATTTCAAAACCTGCAATTTTACCAACAGATGCTGTTCAGTATTTAAGTTTAAAATGGCAGATTATTCGTTATGCTGATGTATTGTTAATGTTTGCAGAGGCGGAGAATGAATTAAATGGTGCAACGACTACTGCTTACAATGCAATAAATCAAGTAAGAAGAAGAGGGTATGGAAAAGCAATTGGTACCCCTGATGTTTCAGTTGATTTACCAGCAGGTTTATCAAAGGCTGCATTTTTTGATGCGATTGTTAAAGAGCGTTCATTAGAACTAGGGGGAGAGGGTATACGCAAATATGATTTAATAAGATGGAATTTATTAGCATCAAAATTGGCTACAGCAAAAACAGAGCTATTGAATATGTCAAACAGAGTAGGTGCTTATGCAAATCTTCCTCAATCAATGTACTTTAAAAATGCATCTACAGCTGATGATGTCAATTTATGGAGTAATTCATTTTACAAAGTTGCGCCAACCGCAACACCAACAGGCACAACAAAAGTAGTTTGGATAAGCGCTGCAATAAATACAACAGCTTTATCAAGATTTGCAACAGGGTTTACCTCTGGAAAATCCGAGTTATTGCCTATACCACAACCTGCTATAGATGCTAACTTTAATTTGAAACAAAATCCTGGTTATTAATAAAAACAAATAAGGCTGCAAATACAGCCTTATTTGTTTTAGTATATTTATTGCATGAATCTTAAAAAGGTATTTCTTGTATTAAGTGTAGTATTTCAATTTTCAGTTGAGGCACAAGTGGTGGCATTCCCAGGGGCTGAGGGCTTTGGTAAATATACAACTGGAGGTAGGGGTGGTGAAACAATTTGGGTAACAAATTTGAATGATAGTGGGCCAGGTAGTTTTAGAGCAGCAGCAATAAAAAAAACAAAACGAATAATTTTATTTCAAGTAGCTGGCACCATTCACTTGCAAACTAAGTTAAATATTGGAGGAGATGTGACAATTGCAGGGCAAACAGCACCTGGAGATGGTATATGTATCGCAGACCAATCCGTTATATTGGGGGGTAATAATATAATTATTCGTTTTTTGAGATTTAGATTGGGTGATAAGTTTCAAAGAGGGGAAATGATCAATGGAAATGGAGGTGATGATGCATTTGGTGGAAGTAAAAGAAAAAATATTATCATAGACCATTGTAGCATGAGTTGGAGTAACGATGAAGTTTTTTCTGTTTATGCTGGGGATAGCACTACTTTACAATGGAACTTAATAGCTGAGCCCTTAAATTATTCCTATCATTATGAAACAGGTGATAAGGATTTTGAAAATCATGGTTATGGTGGTATATGGGGCGGCAAACATTTAACAGCACATCATAATTTGTTTGCGCATTGTGTAAGTCGCAATCCTCGTTTTAATGGTGCTCGATTAGGTGCCGACGAAGAGTTGGTAGATTTTACCAACAACGTAATTTATAACTGGCAGCACAATAGTGTTTATGGTGGTGAAGGAGGTTATTATAATGTAACAAATAATTATTATAAACCAGGGCCATCTACAAGTCCAAAAGTAAAAGAACGCATTGTAAATCCTACCAAGAATGAAGAGAAGAATTTTGGTCAGTTTTATGTTAATGGGAATATTGTGGATGACGCCAAACTAGTCACTCAAAATAATTTGTTAGGGGTGCATATAGAAGGAACTAGCCAAGATAAACTAAATACAATAGTCGCGCTACCTTTTGAAGTAATAGCTATTACAAAACAAAATGCTGCTGAAGCGTTTTTAAAAATAATAGATAAGGTGGGTGCTTCTTTCAAAAGAGACACTTTGGATCAGCGAATTATTCAGGATGTTTTACAACGAAGAGGTCGCATTATTGATGTTCAAGGCGGATATGTGCATGGTACTCCTTTTGAACAAACAATAACGGCATGGCCAAACTTGCAAACAGCCCCTAAGGAAAAAGATACAGATAATGATGGCATTCCTAATAGTTGGGAAATTGCAAAAGGATTAGATCCAGAAAACGCAAATGATGCCCAATACTTTACTATAATTAAAGGATATACTAATTTAGAGGTTTATATTAACAGTATAGTGAATGATGCCTCGATAGTTAATTAGCCATTTAAATTTTTAAGCATAGTCGCAATTTTAATCAAACCATTATGAAACGAGTTATACTGCTGTTTATTTTATTCATTATTTTTGTATCAGCAATTACTGACGATAAAAAAACGATATGGTTGTGTGGTGACAGTACCATTGCTATCAAGGAAACCAAAGCCTATCCAGAAACAGGATGGGGGATGCCATTTGTATATTTTTGGGACTCATCTATTCAGGTAAAAAATCTGGCAAAAAATGGTCGAAGTACTAAGACATTTATTAGTGAAAAATTATGGCAACAAGTTTTGGATGGCGCAAAGGAAGGGGATTATGTAATGATTCAATTTGGCCACAATGACGAATCTGTTGAAAAAAAGGAAAGATTTGCAACGCCTATGGAGTTCAAAGCTAACTTAATAAAATTCATCACAGAAGCCCGTTTGAAAAAGGCTACCCCAATACTTTTGACGCCAGTATCTCGACGAAAATTTGATAGCTTAGGGATAGCTCAGGA
>CAIWBA010000024.1 GCA_903910765.1 uncultured Bacteroidota bacterium | reverse complement strand
TTAAAAGCATTCCGATGAATAAAACTTGGTTAATTATACAAAGAGAATATACTACAAGGGTTAAAAACAAGCGTTTTTTAATTCTTACTTTTCTAATGCCTATATTAATTGTGGGCTTTATTGCAGCATCCGGCTATTTGGCTATTTCGGGCGTGGAACAACGAAGTATTGCCGTGATTGATCCCAACGGATTTATTAAAAATTCATTAAAAAATACCAACCAGATTAGCTTTAGTTTTCCCAATGACGTAGATACCAATAACTACAAGCAGAAAGGCTTTACTGATATTTTAATTTTACCGGAATTCAAGAAAAATGAAAAAACAGATTATATATTAAGGTCTCAAAAGTCAATGGGACTCATGTTACAGGAAAGCATTAGTAATAAAATTAATAAGGCGATTGAAGATCAAATGTTACAGGATGCTGGAATTAAACAAAGCATTTTAGATTCCATACATAGTGCATCTAATGTTGCTGAACTAAAAGCTTATGAGGACAAAGGAAAATCAAGTAAGGAAAGTAATGCAGGCTTAGCCATGGGTATTGGATATGCCAGTGGTTTACTTATCTATTTAACCATGTTTATTTATGGCGCCATGGTTATGCGTGGCGTGATGGAGGAAAAAACCAACCGTATCGCTGAAGTCATTATCAGTAGTGTAAAACCTTTTGAATTAATGATGGGTAAGATTATTGGTATTGGTGCTGTAGGATTAACCCAATTTATTTTATGGATTGTGCTCATCATTAGTTTAACAAGTGTTGCTATGGGTTTTTTACCAGCAGATGTACAAACACAAGTTGCCCACCTACAACAAACAAATGGTCAAATGGCAGGTGGTATGGCACAAGCGAGCGAATCGGCAGTGAAAATATATAATATGCAGCACACCATTGCTACTGCCAATTGGCCTTTAATCATTGGTTGCTTTATATTTTACTTTATTGGCGGATATTTATTTTATGCAGCCTTATTCGCGGCAGTAGGAAGTACTGTAAATGAGGATCCTCAGGATGCGCAAAGTTTAATGTTCCCGATTACCATGCCACTTATATTTTCATATGTGATTACAACAATGGTGACACAAAATCCAAATACACCAATTGCTTTTTGGGCGAGTATCATTCCATTTAGTTCACCCATGGTCATGATGGCTAGAGTAGCCTATGGAGTTCCAAGTGCAGTTTCGTATTGGGAATTAATTTTAAGTATGGCTGTATTAGTAGGGGGATTTATTTTCACCACATGGCTTAGTGGACGTATTTACCGAACAGGTATATTATTGTATGGTAAAAAAGTGACTTGGAAATTGATGTTCAAATGGGCGTTTAAAAAAGGCTAAGGCGAACAAGGAATTAAGTTATTATAAAGCAATACGCACATTCACACCAGTCCTAGTTGATATGATTGGCGGCGAAGACGAAATGTAAGGTGTTGTTCTGCGTTGATCAAAGTAGAATTTAAGATTGATCTTGCTATTCAATACATAATCAATGGAAGGTTGTAATGTGACTTCCTTTTGTCCTCCAGTACCATAAGCATTTGCTTGATCCAAGCGACTATTGCTATTATACATATCACGAAGTCCTACATCTAATCTAAAAGTTAAATCATTCGCCAATTTAGCATTGTTCATCCCAGGAATATTAAACGGAAGCCTTAAACCTCTGGCACGATAGCTAGTTCCGAAAATCCATTCCTTGCTATTGTTTTCACTTAATTGGTAATCCACCAAACTTAAAGCCAATAAACGGCTCTTCTTATATTCAAAACGTAATGACCATTGCGATACCGTTGTAACATTAACGCCAATTAATGGTTCCATTCTTTCACTGATGGTTATATTAGGAATCAAGAAGTAAGGAATATAGTTACCACTAATTGGATCCAAGAACGAAGGCGCACCTAAAAACAATCTATCTACATACATCAATGAACTTGCAAAACTATTCATGGATAAATTTCCATTATAGCCATGCGATAAGGAGATATTACTGAATAGCGTAGACAACGCTTTTACTTTTGATAACCCATTGTATAAAATACTCCAATTA
>CAIWBA010000023.1 GCA_903910765.1 uncultured Bacteroidota bacterium | reverse complement strand
ATTTAGATTACCGAGTGCCATTGATAATCGACCTTTGAATTTTAATGAATTTGAAAATATCATTGGCCAATCTATTTTTTTAAGTGCCACCCCTGGTGAGTATGAATTAGAAAAGACCGGTGGTTTAATTGTGGAGCAGGTCGTGCGGCCAACGGGTTTATTAGATCCGCCTATTGAAGTACGCCCAACAAAAAATCAAATAGACGACTTATTGGATGAGATAGCAAAGCAAGTAGAAATGGGCGACCGTGTTTTGGTCACTACACTTACAAAAAAAATGGCGGAGGAAATGGATCGTTATTTGGTACGCATACAAATAAAATCGAAATACATACATAGTGATATTGATGCGTTAGAGCGCGTTGAAATTTTAAGAGAATTAAGGTTAGGCGTGATTGATGTACTCGTGGGTGTTAATCTATTAAGAGAAGGACTTGATTTACCGGAGGTTTCCCTGGTGGCCGTATTAGATGCAGACAAAGAAGGCTTTTTAAGAAATGAAAAGTCTCTCACCCAAACTGCTGGGCGCGCAGCGCGTAATGTACGCGGCCGAGTAATTTTTTATGGCGATCAAATTACCAAAAGTATGCAGCGCACCATTGATGAAACCAATCGCAGGCGCGCAAAACAAATGAAATACAATGAAGAACATGGCATTACACCAACCACCATTGTTAAAAGTATTGAACAGGTAATGCAACAAACTTCGGTATTAGATATTAAAGGCTTTACGCTTAATAATATTAATGTACGCACTTCAGACGAACTTGAAATGGTCGCGGATCCAGAAAGTATTTATCAAACTATTCCACAAATTGAAAAAGCCATTACGCAAACCAAAAAACAAATGGAAAAATTTGCCAAAGCACTTGATTTTATGGAAGCCGCCAAGTTGCGTGATGAAATGTTCCGACTAGAAGCACAACTAGCAGGAATGAAAAAGAAATAGTGCGTATCATTTACAGTGCTAAACATCAATAAATAAAGAATTACGGGCTTAAAATGCTTTAATTTTACAACGACTATGACCTCTTTATTTGAATCTATATACAATGGCTTACTGCAAACAACCTGGTTAGAATTAATCGCGGTTATTGCAGGTATCGCCTCTGTTTGGTATAGTAGAAAGGAAAGCATTTTAGTATATCCGATTGGCCTAATCAATACGACCATCTATATCTACCTTAGTTTTAAAGGACATTTATTAGGAGAGGCCAGTGTTAATTTATATTATACCCTTATGAGTTTGTGGGGTTGGTATTTGTGGACTAGAGTAGACCCCAATAAACACACCATCATTTTACAAATTACCATAAGCAATGCCCGCGATTGGATACATCAAATACTGTTTTTCTTAGCTTTTTATTTTTCACTTTATTTTTCACTGACGTATTTAAAAAAAGAATTTGCACCCGAAGCCATTCCGTGGGCGGATGCACTAGCTAGCGCTGCAGCCTATACGGGTATGTGGCTGATGGCAAAGAAAAAAGTAGAGAGCTGGATTTGGTGGATCATTACCAATATTGCATCTATACCATTATACTTTATAAAAGGATATACTTTTACCAGTGTACAGTTTATTATATTATTAGTGCTAGCCATTGCCGGTTTAAAATCATGGAATGATAAAGCAAAAAATAATGCTATAAACACAGTGGTTTAATTATATTATTTTAAACGCATTTAAGAAATGAACAACGCTTTACAAAAAATTGTCATCCTAGGTCCCGAATCAACAGGGAAATCAACACTTTGTGAACAGTTGGCAAAGCATTACAATACATTGAACTGTCCTGAATACGCGCGACAATTCTTGACGGAAAATGGTGTAAAATATAATTACACTGATTTATTAACAATTGCCAAGGGGCAATTAACATTAGAAGATCACTTTACACAACAAGCAGTCGAAAATAAAAAAAATAAGTTAGTTATTGACACTGACATGTATGTTATGAAGGTTTGGTGTGAATATGTGTTTGACAACTGCCACACTTTTATTTTAGAACAAATAAATGCGCGCAGTTATGATTATTATTTATTGTGTGATATAGACCTGCCATGGACCGAAGATGAAATGCGCGAATACCCCGATGATAAACCAAGACAAGAACTATTTCAAATTTATAAGGACCTCTTAATTAATCAAAATACACCCTGGGGTATTGTGAGTGGTTCAGGTGAGGAGCGGACCAAGAATGCAATACAGTTTATTGATAAAAATTTGCAAAAATAAAAAGCGTATTATTTTTTTAAAAGTGCACTCACATCTTCATCACCTTCAATATTATTCATCTCTCTTAATATTTGAGGATAGCGCCAAGAAACCCTTCTTGTCATTGGCCTAGCTGTAAACTTTTTTGGATTTGGGAAACCCGCAACAATCATTGCCGCCTCGGCCCTGCTTAAATTTTTTGCTGACTTATGAAAGTAATGTTGTGCCGCTGCTTCAACACCAAAACAACCAGGCCCCGTTTCTATAACATTTAAATACACTTCTAAAATTCTTTTTTTCCCCCAGACCCATTCTATTAAAAATGTAAAATATACTTCGGGTATTTTTCTAATATACTTATCGTATCGACCACCCTGCCATAAAAAAACATTTTTCGCAGTTTGTTGTGTAATGGTACTTGCGCCACCTCCAATGGGGATCTTTGATTTTTTTCTTTTATTTTTTGGGCGCAAACTTTTTTCAATCGCATCCCAATCAAAACCACTGTGGTCTGTGAAGGATTGGTCCTCACTTGCAAGTGCAGCTAGTTTAATATTATAAGACATTTCATTCCAAGAAACATAATCTCTTTTTAAACCGAGGCCAAATGCATTCGTTAATTGCGTAATGGTAATGGGGGGCTCCACCAACTTTATGATAATTACATAAAAAAGAGAGCTAATAAATAAGTAAATGAAAATTCTGTAAATTTTTTTTAACACAGGCAGCTATTATAGTATTTCCAAACTAAATCTTTTCCCAATCGGCCTGTAATTTGGGTTAGCTTTTCGTAATAACTTACCAGCCACTACTGCAACCGCACCACCAACTAGTTTTGGAATATTTTTTTTCTCTAACACGGGATCATTTTTAATCAAGCTGTTAGCTACATTTAATAACATATAACCCAACCCACCTACCTGTAAAAATGCTCCATTCGTGACAACGCTATTATAATGCCCGCGATCTTTAGCAAACGCCTTTATTTCATTGATATGGAGCGCCATTTTTCCCAATTTTAGGGTGTCCTCGCCATAAGTGCCAAACATAGTCATCACCCTTTGTAATGCGAATTGATTTATTTGAATCGTATCTTGTTTAATTGATGAAACATAACCGGTTAACCACTGATCATTACTAAATTGAAAGTTAATGTAATCGCCCACTGAAAAGGTACGGATGGTAACCCCTCTTTCTTTAAGCAATAGCAGGCGTCCTTTTTGTGCGCTTAAGTTGCCACAAAATATAGCAATGCAGATGAAAAAAAGAAGTGATTTTTTATTCATAATAGCAATTTACAATAAAGGCACCGTTAAAAAAAGTAATTCAGCAGTAGCCGAGGATATTTTATTAATATTTTAACGCCCCAATAAACAATGCTGCGCTAAACACAAGGATAATAATAGCCGAAAGGCGATTTATCCAAATCAAATTCTTTTCCGTTAAACTTGGCCGCAACCTACTTGCCAAAGCCACTTTAATTAAATCAGATAAAAGCAAAAAAATTAAACAAGTGCTAAATACAATCACTTTATATTGAATAGGATTGTTTGTTTCGGCCGCACTTGCGCCAATAGCAGCAGTCCAGGCAAACCAGAATATAAATACACTAGGGTTTAGGGTATTCATGAGAAACCCTGAAATATAGATGCCCAAGTAATCTCGTTTTCTAAAAATTTTTTCTTCCCCCATTTCATCAGCCTCGATTTTTATTTTTTTAAAGAACAAAGTGTATAAGCCAAGCAATAATAAAAATCCAGCGCCAGCCATTGCGATAAAAGCTTTATGATCTAATACCAATACAAATATGCTTGTGAAAATATTAGCAATGAGTAATAATCCAATATCACTGGTGGAAACGCCTGCAACAAAAATATAACCCGCTTTTTTACCATTGGTTAAACTTTGTTTTAATATGGCAAAAATTACAGGCCCTAATGAGATACTTAAAATAAGCCCCAACAACAACCCTTTAAAAATAGGAGCTAACATTTTATTTATTTTGTATAAAAATTTCCCAATCCTTTAATATGTCACCTTTTAATACCCTTGGAAATTTATGTTGTCCACCGATCTTACCCTTGGCCTGCATAAAATCCATAAAAACGTTTTCTTTTAAAACGGTCACGCGAACTCTTTTTAATGCACTTTTTCTTTCTATGGCATAGTCATCATTAAGTACAATCAGTTTTTCATCAATCGCTTTTGCCAATGCAACTCCGTCTACTTCCTGATCACAAGCAACATACCAATGATGTCCAAATAGGGAATCTACATTTTCTCCCCGAACGCCAAATTCTGGTATCGATAAATTAAATTCCTCACTCACTAAATGAATTGCTTTGTTCATATTGTCTACACTTAAGTGTTCGCCAACAATACTTAAAAAATGCTTGGTTCTTCCAGTGATGATAATTTCTGCATTTTCTTTATCAACAAAACGAACGGTATCTCCAATTAAATAACGCCAAGCACCCGCATTGGTGCTAATCAATAATGCATAGTCCTTACCCTCCTCCACTTCGTGTATCATTAGTGCTTCAGGATTTTCGACCATCTCACCATCCGCATCAAAATTATTTTCATCAAAGGGTACAAATTCAAAAAAGATATGTTGATTGTAGGAAAGGCGCATGCCTTTTGCGTTTTGCTTGTCCTGCCAAGCCAAAAAACCTTCACTTGCTAAATAGGTTTCCACATAGGTAATGGGCTTTCCTAATAATTTTTCAAAACCCACTTTGTAAGGTTCAAAACTTACGCCACCGTGAACAAAAAAAGTTAAGTTGGGCCAAATCTCATGAATATTTTTAACCTTATATTTTTCGATGACCATTTCAAGACACATTTGTATCCAAGCAGGCACACCCGCTAAAAAACCAATATCCCACTGGGGTGCCTTTTCAACAATATCAACCAGTTTTTTATTCCAATCTTTTTCTTTGGCTATTTTTTTACCTGGTTTATAAAAAGGCTGAAACCAAAAAGGTGATTTTTTAGCTGTAATACCACTCAGGTCTCCTGCATAATAACCGGGCCCCTTTTGTAAATCAGTACTCCCACCCAAGGTCAGCATTCCGCTTCCAATAGAGCTGAGTGAAATTCCTTGATAAGTTAATAAGCTGAGTAGTTGTTTGATCATGATCACCTTGTTGCCTTTCAGTAAATCATTGGTGATGGGGATATATTTACTTGCAGACTCACTAGTCCCACTACTTAATGCGAAATATTTTATTTTACCTGGCCAGCAGATATCCTCTTTTCCATCAAGGGTTTGATACCACCATTCCTTGTAAATTTTATTGTAATTATAGGAGGGCACATTTTGTTGAAAGGTTTTTCCGGGATGTTTACTTAATAAAATTTGTTCAAATTTATTTTGTTGGCCAAATGCAGTATAGCGCGCGCGACGTAATAATTTTTTTAGAACGCGTAGCTGAGCCCTTTTCGGACTTCTTGGGGGTATACCCAAGGCCTTACTAATTGATTTGGGTAAATTAATCTCAAAAATTGGCATCTACAGAATCGTTTTATATTTTAAAGATTATTCACAAAAATAGGAATGTTATTCGAGTAAACGACCCTACTTTTGCATATGTTTAAAAATACACTTTTACAAGCAACTGAAGCAGGTGCAGTGGAACTTAGGCGGTTTTTTAACGGTTCCTTCACCATTTCTAGTAAGGCCAGTATCAATGATTTGGTGACGGAAGCAGATCATGCTTCTGAAAAAGCAATTTTTGGTGTAATTCAAAAAAGTTTCCCCGATCATTTTATATTAAGTGAGGAAACGGGTGCACTTCCACAAGATTCTGAATATAAATGGATTATTGATCCCATTGATGGCACCATAAATTTTGCAAACGGCATACCTATTTGTTGTGTAAGTATTGGATTGGAACATAAGGGTCAAATGATTTTGGGTGCGGTGTATAATCCTTTCATGAATGAAATGTTTATTGCAGAGCGTGGACAAGGAGCCACTTTGAATGATAAAAAAATTCAAGTAAGCGATAAGTCTGATTTATTAACGAGTTGTTTAGTCACAGGATTTCCCTATCAATATTTAGATACTGCTAATGGTCCGTTACAAATTTTTGAAAAATTGATTCGCAAGGCTATTCCTGTTCGGCGCTTAGGAAGTGCTGCACTTGATTTGTGTTGGACAGCGGCAGGTAGGTTTGATGGTTTTTATGAACACAAACTCCAAGCATGGGATAGTGCTGCAGGATTTTTAATTGTAGAAGAAGCAGGTGGAAAAGTTACTGATCTACAAGGAAATCCTTATACACCCTACAATCCAGGTATCATTGCGACCAATGGAAAAATTCACCAACAACTACAGTCAGTTATTAACGGAGGAACACTTTAATATTTTTTATGTCAACAGAAAGAACAGAAATTGAAAAACTAGGCGAGTTTGGTTTAATAGATCATCTTACCGAAAACTTTGAAATCCAAAATGTTTCCACGGTATTATCCATTGGAGATGATGCAGCGGTGATTGATCATTTTGGAAAACAAACCGTAATAACGACCGATTTATTAATTGAAGGTGTGCATTTTGATTTAATGTATACACCGTTGAAACATTTAGGATACAAAGCAGTCATTGTTAATTTAAGCGACATTTTTGCAATGAATGCGCAACCTACGCAAATCACGATGAGCATCGCTTTTAGCAATCGCTTTAGTTTGGAAGCATTAAATGAATTTTATGATGGTGTACATCACGCTTGTGAATTATATGGCGTTGATTTAATCGGTGGCGATACGAGTACTTCACAAAAAGGATTCATTATTTCTGTTACAGCCATTGGCGAAGTAAGCCCAGATAAATATGTAAAACGTAGCACTGCTGAAAGTGGCGATTTGATTTGTGTATCAGGCGATTTAGGCGGCGCTTTTTTGGGATTGACATTAATGGAACGCGAGAAACAAATATTTTTAGAAAACCCACAAGTACAACCTACATTAGAGAATGAAGATTATATAGTTGGCAGGTTGTTGCGTCCAGAAGCAAGAAAAGATATTTTAGATATTCTAGAACAACAGGAAATACTACCTACTGCGATGATGGACGTCAGCGATGGCCTAAGTAGTGATGTATTGCATTTGTGTAAACAAAGTAATTTAGGGTGTCGTATTTATGAAGATAAAATTCCTATTCATGAGGATACAAAAGCTGCAGCATTTAAGTTTGGTTTAGATCCAACGGTATGCGCATTAAACGGCGGCGAAGATTATGAATTATTATTTACCATGAAGCAATCCGATTATGATAAAATTACTTTGCAAGAAGAAATTAGCGTGATTGGCTATATGTGTGATGCTGATGAGGGCACCAAAATTATTACAAAGGGAAAAAATGTTTTTGATATTACTGCACAAGGCTGGAATGCATTTGGCAACAAAGCATAATTACACTAGCAAGTAATCAATTTTATTATACGTCGATCTGCAGTTAAACAAAGCAGGTCGGCGTTTTCATTTACAGCTATCTTTCCTGTAATTTCTGCACGCTTCATCACCCTTGCAGGATATAAGCTACACATCCTGACTGCCTCGCCTAAATCAATACCTACTTCGTTAATTAAATTATTGACCGATTTTAGTTGGGTTAAAGAAGAGCCACTTAACACACCTGCACTT
>CAIWBA010000022.1 GCA_903910765.1 uncultured Bacteroidota bacterium | reverse complement strand
TAGGGGTAATGCCATTATCAGAAATACCCCTTACAAAAGATTTGGTCAACCAGATGAATTAATAGGCGCCTTGGTTTGGTTGTTAAGCGACGCGTCAAAATTTGTGACTGGTATGGATATTGGTGTGGATGGTGGATTCACAATTAATAGTGGGGTTTAAAAATTGCATTTATTGGATGATGGTATAGAGAAAATATTTTTAAAGCCAATCATTTAATTGTCGCGAAGGATCATTGAGATTGTATTTGTTTAAATTAAAAAAGTTGAAATAAAATAATGGGAAATCATTTTTATCCTTCTTATGGGAATGTGAAAAATAGAATGGAACAAACCATGCGTTGGTATGGACCTAACGATCCGGTTTCTTTATCAGATATCAGACAAGCTGGTTGCACTGGCGTAGTTACTGCATTGCATCATGTTCCAAATGGTGATGTTTGGACAGTGGATGAAATTCAAAAAAGAATTGATTTGGTAGAAGCTGCTGGATTAAAATGGTCAGTGGTTGAAAGCTTGCCTGTGCATGAGTCCATTAAAACACAAGTCGATGGCTATTTGCAAATTATCGAAAACTATAAAATCAGTTTAAAAAATCTTGGACAATGTGGGATCAAAATTGTGACTTACAATTTTATGCCTGTCATGGATTGGACAAGAACTAATTTAGAATATCCCATGCCTGATGGTTCCTTGGCTTTGTTGTATGAAAAAGCAGCGGTCATGGCGTTTGATTTATTTATTTTAAAAAGGAAGGGGGCAGAAAAGGATTATACCACTGAAGAAATAGCAATAGCAAAATATAAATTTGAAAATGCAAGTGCAGCTGAATTGGAATTGATACAAAAAAACATGATCAAAGGGTTGCCGGGAAGTGAGGAGAGCTTTACCATGGAACAATTTCAAGCAGCCTTAGACGCCTATGCAGGTATAGATGCAGAAAAATTGAGAAGCCATTTGATCTATTTTTTACAACAAGTAGTTCCGGTCGCGGAAGGGGCAGCTATTAAAATGGTCATTCATCCAGACGATCCGCCGCATGCTATTTTAGGTTTACCAAGAATTGTGAGTACTGCATCAGATATTCAAGCTTTAGCCACAGCAGTTCCCTCATTGAGTAATGGCTTATGTTTTTGTACAGGTTCCTTTGGCGTAAGGCCTGATAATAACTTACCAGAAATGGTGAAGCAGTTCGGGGACAGAATAAATTTTATACACTTGCGTAGTACAAAACGAAACGCGCAAGGCGATTTTTATGAGGACAATCATTTAGAAGGAGATGTGGATATGTATGGGGTGATTAAAGAAATTGTTCTTGTAATGCAGAAGCGTGGGGTAGATATCCCAATGCGACCTGATCATGGACATCAGATGTTAGATGATTTGAAAAAGAAAACCTATCCTGGTTATTCTGCCATTGGAAGATTAAAAGGATTGGCAGAATTAAGAGGTGTTGAATTAGGCATATTAAGGAGCTTAGAAGAAAATAAATAAAATAATTAAATAATAGACGCATGGCTATTTCGAAAAAGAAAACCATTTTCACGGATCAATTTTTACTTGAAAGTAAAATGGCTAATAAATTGTATCATAATCATGTAGCCAATTTGCCTATTATTGATTATCACAATCATCTACCTCCCAATGAAATTGCAGAAAATAAAAAATTCAAAAATTTAACGGAGATATGGTTGAAAGGGGATCACTATAAATGGAGAGCAATGCGTGCTTTAGGTGTAGATGAAAAATTAATTACAGGTAATGCAAGTGACGAAGATAAATTTAAGGCTTGGGCAAGATGTATGCCACAAACCATTCGAAATCCATTATTTCACTGGTCACATTTGGAATTAAAACGACCCTTTGGGATTAATGAATATTTAGATGAAAAAAGTGCTGGGGCAATTTATAAAAAGTGCAATACACTTTTAGCGCAGGATAAATTTTCAACACAAGGAATTTTAAATAATTACAAAGTAGAATTGGTGGGTACGACCGATGACCCATGTGATGATTTGGCGGACCATAAAAAAATTGCAAAAAGTGGTTTTAAATGTAAGGTATTACCCACTTTCAGGCCGGATAAGGCGTTGAATATTGCAGATAAAGAAGCCTTTGTAAAATATTTACATAAACTTGAAAAGGTATCAGGCACAAAAATTAATTCTATCAATACTTTTTTAATTGCATTGGAAAGTAGGGTTAATTATTTTCATCAAAATGGTTGTCGCGTTTCTGATCATGCATTTACGCAAATGCCAGCACAAATCACTTTTACGACTGCATTGGAAAAAGAGTTTATTCAATTTATTCAAAATAAAAACAGTAACCCATTTTCACAACCAGAGCGATTTGCAGGCGCCATACTTTTATCATTATCGAGAATGTATTGTAAAAAAGGTTGGGTACAACAATTTCATTTGGGCCCCATTCGAAATAATAATTCGAAGTTATTAGCACGTATCGGTGCTGATTCAGGTACTGATTCTATTGGGGATTATCCACAAGCAGTTAGTTTGTCTAATTTTTTAAATGCATTGGACCAAAGAGACGAATTGGCTAAAACTATTTTATACAATAACAATCCTGCGGATAATGAAGTTTTTGCGACCATGTGTGGCAATTTTAGTGATGGTAACTTAAAGGGTAAAATGCAGTTTGGGTCAGGCTGGTGGTTTTTGGATCAAAAGGACGGCATGGAGAAGCAATTGAATGCATTATCAAATATGGGCGTTATTTCCACATTCATTGGAATGTTGACAGATAGTCGTAGCTTTTTATCTTATTCGAGGCATGAATATTTTAGACGAATCATTTGTAATTTATTTGCACAGGATATGGAAAAAGGACTCATTCCAAATGATGAAAAATGGATAGCTGATATTTTGAAGAATATTTGTTATTTCAATGCGAAGGAATACTTTAAAATTAATTAATACAAAATAAAACAAGTTATGAGCAAGAAAGTAGTTACACTCGGGGAAATTATGTTGCGTTTGTCAACACCTGACTTTAAAAGATTTGTACAAGCAGATACCTTTGATATCACTTATGGTGGTGGCGAAGCGAATGTTGCTGCAGCTTTATGTAATTATGGATTAAATGGAACATTTGTTACTAAAGTGCCTAACAATCCAATTGGACAATCGGCGATTAATCATTTAAGAAGATATGGCGTAGATACCCAATTTATTGCGCGTGGTGGAGACAGACTAGGAATTTACTTTTTAGAAACGGGTGCTTCCATGCGTGCGTCACAAGTAGTGTATGATCGCGCAGGAGCTTCTATTGCTGATGTGGATGCCTCAGAATTTGATTTTGATAAAATTTTAGATGGGGCTGATTGGTTTCATACTACCGGTATTACACCAGCTTTAAGTGATAAAGCAGCTGCATTAACTTTGGCTGCATTGAAAGCGGCTAAAGCAAAAGGAATTACTACAAGTATCGATTTAAATTATCGTAAAAAATTGTGGACGAAGGAAAAGGCAAGAGAAGTAATGTCTGAATTGTGTAAGTATGTGGATGTATGTATCGGAAACGAAGAAGATGCAGATACCACTTTAGGTTTTAAAGCTGCTGATACGGATGTAACTAAAGGCGAATTAAACCTAGATGGATTTAAAGATGTATTTAAGCAAATGCAAGCAAAGTTTGGATTTAAATTTATTGCATCCTCATTACGTGAAAGCCATAGCGCAAGTGATAATGGATGGAGCGCCTTGGTATATAATGGAACTGATTTTTACCATACCAAACAATACAATGTTCGTATTGTGGACAGAGTAGGTAGTGGTGATAGTTTTGCAAGTGGTTTAATTTATGGATTAGTCACTGGCATGCCAATGGCCGATGCTGCAGAGTTTGGTGTGGCTGCTAGTGCTTTAAAACATACCATCCCAGGTGATTTGAACCATGCAACATTGGGTGATGTTAAGGATTTAATGAAAGGCGATGGCAGTGGCCGCGTTCAACGATAAAATAGTAAACTACTAAATGATGCAATTCTAAACAGGGTTGCATCATTCATTTTAAATTAGAAGAATTAAAAAAGATTCAAATGATCATAGATACACTTCAGAATGCACACAAATATTTCAGTGTACATCCTTTATTTAAATCAGCCTTTGAATATATTGCTGCACAAAATTTAGCTGCTATCGAAACAGGCAAATTTGATATTTCAGATGGATTAAAAGTGATTAACAACACAGCAGTTGGTAAAACAGCCGAAGCAAGTGTTGCAAAATTTGAATGCCATAATAAAAATATTGATATTCAACTTTGTATCAAAGGGGATGAGCAAATGGGATGGAAGCCAAGGAGTAAGTGTGTATTGCCTAATGGTGATTATAATGCAGATAAAGATGTGCAATTGTATTTTGATCAACCGGATACTTTTTTTAGTTTAACCGATCATCAGTTTGTTATTTTCTTTCCGGAAGATGTGCATGCCCCAATGATTGGCGAAGGAGAAATTACCAAAATGGTGATAAAAGTGCGTATATAGTTGTTCCTTTAAATGAAGGATCAATTTTATTTTAATATTAATAATAATAAAAATTATGAGTAAACATCAACAAGCCATCGACGCAATCATTCACCAAGGAATGTTGCCGCTATATTTTAATGCGGATGAGTCAGTGAGTATCGACATTTTGCGTTCAATTTATAAAGCAGGTGTGAAAGCCGTGGAATATACCAATCGTGGCGAAGCAGCTTTAAAAAACTTCAAAGCAATGGTTGCAGTTAGAAATGCTGAAATGCCTGAGCTATTAATGGGGGTGGGTACGATCAAAAATGTAGCGCAAGCCACCGATTATATCAATGCAGGTGCTGATTTTTTAGTAAGTCCAGGTTATGTAGCCGAAGTAGCAGATTATACACATGCTAAGGGGTTATTGTATGCGCCAGGTTGTATGACGCCTACTGAAATCATTGCCGCTGAAAACAATGGCGTAAAATTTATTAAGCTATTCCCAGGTAATTTATTAGGCCCTGAATTTTTAAGTGGCATCAAAGATATATTTCCAAAACTTTTATTTATGCCTACAGGTGGTGTGGATACTACGAGAGAAAATATTGAAGGTTGGTTTAAAGCAGGGGTATGTGCAGTAGGTATGGGAAGTAAATTGATTAGTAAGAAGTTAATGGAAGCAAAAGAATATGCGACTATTGAAGCGGAAACAATAAAGGTGTTGGAACTTATCCAAACAATTAAAACAAAGTAAATGAAACAAACTGCTATTGGAAAATATCGCTGGACCATTTGTGCGTTGTTGTTTTTTGCAACTACCGTAAATTATTTAGATCGTCAAGTGTTGAGTTTATTAAAGCCCACCTTGGAACGTGAATTTGATTGGAGTAATAGTGATTACGCGAACATTGCTTCCGTATTTCAATTTACCTATGCGATTAGCCTGTTATTTGCCGGACGCATTGTTGATAAATTAGGAACAAAGGCAGGGTATGCTTGGGCGATCATAATATGGTCATTAGCTGCAATTTTACATGCTTATGCGGTGCCAGCTGGTATGATGGTCGCAACCGTTTTAGGTTGGGTAGGAATAACAGCGGTTCCAATTTCTATCGCAGGTTTTATGTTATCAAGAGCTTTGTTAGGTTTTGGAGAGGCGGGTAATTTTCCTGCTGCAATTAAAGCAACAGCCGAATATTTCCCCAAAAAAGAAAGGTCATTTGCTACAGGAATTTTTAATTCAGGTACCAATGTGGGGGCTATTTTAGCACCACTTTCTGTGCCATGGATTGTAACCACCTGGGGTTGGGAAGCTGCATTTTTTATTATTGGCGCTATCGGTTTCTTGTGGCTTATATTTTGGTTTATTTATTATGATAAACCTACGGAACAAAAAAGATTATCTGCTGATGAGTTGGAATATATCACCGATCATACTGAAGTGGAGGATACGGTGGTGGACGGTAAAGTGACCAATCGAATTTCATGGGCTACCTTAATGGGGTATAAACAAACCTGGGCTTTTGCTATTGGGAAGTTTATGACAGATGGCGTCTGGTGGTTTTTCTTATTTTGGTTGCCAGGTTATTTAAAGGACCAATATAGTATGGAAGGCACTGCAATTATCATTCCATTAACTGTATTGTATAGTATGACGATGGTCGGAAGTATTGGAGGCGGTTATTTTCCTACATATTTTATCAATAAAGGAATGAAACCTTATGATGGTCGTATGAAAGCGATGTTGATGATTGCATTTATTCCTTTGGTTGTTTTAGCCGTGCAACCTTTGGGTTATTTGAGTTATTGGGTACCAGTAATTTTTATTGGTATTGGTGCATCTGCACATCAGGCATGGTCAGCAAATATTTATACAACAGTTTCTGATATGTTTCCAAAACGATCCATTGCCACAGTCGTAGGCATTGGCGGGATGGCTGGTGGATTAGGCGGCGTAGTAGTTTCAAAAGTTGGTGGGTGGTTGTTTGACGACTATAAATTAAAAGCCGTAAATGCTACATGGTCTAGCGCTACAAATACAGGGTACGCTGATTATCTCAATAAAGTGGTTGCGTTGAATGTTACAGATAAAAAAGGAGCATTGGTCAATGTGGCTCAAAAAGACTGGTCTAATTTGACTAAAGATATTCAAGCAAAATTACAAGCGGTGGATCCATCCCAATATGATTTATTTAGTCATATGCAAAAGGAAGCTGTTCATAATTCCTTAACGACAGCGTATTCAATGATGTTTGCTTTTTGTGCAGTGGCTTATTTAATTGCTTGGAGTATTATGAAATCATTAGTGCCCAAGGAAAAAATAATCAACTTGTAAATAGTTAGCTAGATGCTTCAATTTTTTGAACAAGCAAAAAAGCATTTAGAAAATGACGCCATCATTCATGATGGCGTCATTTATAAGTATGCGCAACTCATAGCTAGTACGCAGAAATTTTCAGGCATACTTTTAAATAATACCCCTGATTTAAATGAGGCTAGGGTTGCTTTTATGGTGCATCCAGGTTTTGATTATGTAAAAACATTGTGGGCGATTTGGATCGCAGGAGGCGTTGCGGTTCCACTATGTATTACGCATCCACTGCCTTCCTTGGAATATGTGTTGGACGATACGCAATCAACTATTTTAGTTATCTCCAAAGAATTCAAAGAAGTATTAGCACCTTATTTGCAATCAGCTAATATTCGAGTTATTGTCATTGAAGATGTAAATGATGAACAAATTATATTTCCAGCATCATTACCTCAAATTGAAATACAACGAAACGCGTTGATTTTATATACGAGTGGCACCACGAATAAACCCAAAGGGGTAGTGACAACACATATTAATATAGAAGCTCAAATTAGTACATTAATTGATGCTTGGGAATGGTCATCCAATGATCGAATCACCTGTGTATTGCCATTACATCATGTGCATGGAATTATAAATGTGGTTGGTTGTTCTTTATGGTCAGGGGCTACCTGTTATTTCACTGCTGGTTTTTCACCTAAGCTTATATTTAATTTAATTGAACAAGGAAAGTTAAATGTATTCATGGCAGTGCCTACTATTTATTATAAGCTGATTGCCTATATTGAAACCTTAGCGATGGCCGAACAAAATTCATTACGTGAGTGCATGAAAAAATTTAGGCTAATGGTGTGTGGATCCGCAGCCTTACCGGTAAGTGTGATGGAGAAGTGGGCGCAAATGAGTGGCCATCAATTATTAGAAAGATATGGGATGACTGAACTAGGGATGGCAATTAGCAACCCCTATCATGGAGATAGAAAGGCGGGATATGTTGGCATTCCCTTGCCCGGTGTTCAAATAAAATTAGCAGACGAAAACTTTGTTCAAGTTGGCCATCAAATGCCTGGGGAGATATTGGTCAAAGGGGATAATGTATTTAAAGAATATTGGCAACGACCGGAGGCGACACAAGCCACTTTTACAAATGATGGCTGGTTTAAAACCGGAGACATTGCGGTGATTGAAAATGGATATTATAGAATCATGGGGCGACAATCTGTAGACATCATAAAGTCGGGCGGATATAAAATATCTGCATTAGAAATAGAAGAGGTTTTAAGAACCAATGAAATGATTCAAGATTGTGCAGTGGTTGGTATTGATGATGATGAGTGGGGGGAGTTAATTGTGGCAGCCCTTGTTTTAAAACAAGATTTCGTAAGTCAGTTTCAAGATAAAATAGTATCTGATTGGATTGTAAATTATATCGCTTCTTATAAAAAGCCGAGAAGGTATTTGGTCATGAATGATTTACCACGAAATGCAATGGGTAAGGTAGTCAAGAATGATATAAAAAAAATGTTTGTTTAAAAATTCAATTATTACTATGAAAAAATTTGTGCAGTCATTTTGTTTTATATTATTTCTTGTAGCGCATTTTCAAGTATTTGCACAAAAGCAAATCAAAGAAGGGGCCAACTCAAGTAAGCGTTATAAAAATGATCTGTTTACGAATATTGATTCTTTGATTGATATCCCTTATGGGGAAGCCATCAATTTAAAAGGGGAGAATGAAAAATTACTATTGAATTTATTTATGCCACCAGCTGTTGATACTGTTAAAAATAGGCCCTTGGTTATTTTTATTCATGGGGGTGGTTTTAGAAATAATAATAAATCAAGTTCAATAAGTAATAAGTTGGGTATTAGGCTAGGGAAAAAGGGTTTTATTGTTGCTTCTATTGATTATCGTTTGGGGATAGCTGCAACCAATACAAATAAAGATTATCATGAAGCCATGTATAGAGCACAACAAGATGCACGCGCGGCAGTTCGATTTTTTAGGAAAAATGCATCACAATATGGGATAGATGAAACCCAAATATTTTTAGCAGGAAGTTCTGCAGGAGCTATGACTGCATTATCGGTCGCCTATATGGATCAGGGGGAAATTCCTTCAGATATTGATCAAGCAAAATGGGGGAATTTGGAAGGCTATGGGGGTAGTGAAGGATATTCTTCAAAAGTACAAGGGGTATTTAATTTATGGGGATCGATCATTGATTATAAATGGATAAAAAATGGGGATGCTCCTTTATATAATGCAGCAGGTCTTGCTGATTTGACAGTGCCTTATGATAGTTCCTATGATTACCATAGTTTCAAATATGGTGCATCTATCCTTTATCAACATTGCCTGCGATTAGGTGTTCCAACAGCATGGCGCCCATTTTATAATGCAGGCCATACGCTGGGGAATATTCCTGGTCAGGGAACTGCAGCAGATAGTAAATTGCGACAGGATACCTTATTATATTCTATGGAACATTGGTTGTTTACCCAATTAAAACGAAAGGTGGACAATATAGATAACCCAATTACTGGACCTTGGAAATATGATACCACTTTTGCAAGATTTGATATTTTAAATAAATCAGAGAAGCATTCCGATACTGCACTTTTGTTTTTTGGTAGTTCCTATATACGAATGTGGCAAAATATTCGAAATGATATATCATACAATGATGTCATACATCGTGGTTTTGGGGGTTGTAATTTAAGAGATGTTGCTTATTACATTGATCGAATTTTAGCGTCACATCATCCCAAAGGCATCTTTTTTTATGTAGGAAATGACATCGTTGATGCGAATAGCGATAAGGATCCTGAACAAGTATTCGAGTTATTTAAATTTATTGTGCAAGAAATTCGTGTTAAACAACCGCTGATTCCAATTACTTGGCTAAAAATTTCACCCAGTGAAAAACGTTGGAAGGTTTGGGATAAAGTACAACAGGCTAATTCATTGATTGAAACCTATTGCAATACACAACCTAATTTATATACCATACGTTTTCAGGATCATTTTTTAGGTGCTGATGGCTTACCTATAAAAAGCTTATATAAGAACGATAAGCTGCATTATAATGAGCAAGGGTATAAGGTATGGGGGGACGCAATTAAATCAGAAGTAAAGCAAATTATTAATAAAAAATAAAAAGTATTCAACATGAAAATATATGGAGTCGCCATTTTAGCTGCATGTTACTTAGTGGGCCAATTCATAGGTGATTGGTTTGGTCGCGTATTTGAGATGAGCGGAAATTTAGGCGGTGTTGGATTCGCAATGATATTATTGATTTTATTGAATGATTATTTAAATAAAAAAAAATTATTAGTACCTGAAACAGAACAAGGGATATTATTTTGGAGTAGCATGTATATTCCGGTAATAGTTGCGATGTCAGCTACCCAAAATGTGAAGGCTGCTTTAACTGGCGGTTGGGTTGCTTTAATTGTAGCAATTACAGCGACATCTGTATGTTTTTTACTTATTCCTTTAATTGCTAAAATAAACCGAATAAAAAATTAAGTATGCAAAACATCATAAATATTTTAGATAAAAATGGACTGATATTCGCTTTTCTTGTAGTTGGGGTAATTATGTACTTATCTTTTTTAGTTGGTAAAAAAGTAACAAATAATAAAATACCTGCTGCAGCCATTGCCATCAGTTTTGGTTTATTTATTGCTTATTTTGGAAAAGGGGAAAAAGGAATTGCAGCTATACCTGCGTTTTCTGGAATGGCATTATTGGGGGGCTCTATGTTACGCGACTTTTCGATTGTATCCACTGCGATGGGTGCTAGTTTTTCTGAAATTAAAAAAGCAGGATTAGCAGGGGTCATTAGCATTGTATTAGGAATTGTTATTGCTTTTTTTGTAGGGGGTGTTATTGCCTATTTTATGGGATTCACGGATGCAATATCATTAACGACTATTGGGGCTGGAGCCTGTACGTTTATTGTAGGGCCAGTCACTGGGGCGGCTGTTGGAGCCAGCTCGGAAGTGATTGCAATAAGTATTGCCATTGGGGTAATAAAATCGGTTTTTGTTACCATTGCAACACCAATTATAGCTAATAAAATCCAATTAAATAATCCACATACAGCAATGATTTATGGCGGAATGTTGTCAACGACGAGTGGGGTTTCGGCAGGGCTGGCTGCTACCGATATGAAGTTGGTTCCTTATGGGGCATTAACAGCTACATTTAGCACTGGTATGGGGTGTTTATTATGCCCTTCCATTCTTTATTATATTGTTCAACAATTTATTTAACCACACAAAAAATTTATTTGTAGAATGCTAGATTTTATAATTAAATTGAAGATGCAAATAATCTGTAACTAGCTATTTAATTCAAAGAAATAAACATAAATAATAAAACTAATAAATTCATAATTATGGAAAACAATCGACGAAATTTTATCAAACAAACGGCTAAGGCTGCGGCTGTAACCTATGCCACTACTTTAGGCTTTAGTGCTAAAAGTTATGCCAATATTTTGGGCGCCAATGATCGCGTAAGATTAGGGGTAGTAGGTTTTTCTGATCGTTTCAGACAAGCCCATTTGCCTAGTTTCTTAAATCATTATAAGGAATTAAATTTTGATATTGTTGCAGTTTCTGATCTTTGGAAAGTAAGAAGAGAAGAAGGGTCTGCTTTTTTAGAAAAAACATTTGGACATGGCGTACGCGCAGTGCGCAACAATGATGAGTTATATGCGGGTAAGGATATTGATGGTGTGTTTATCAGCACTGCCGATTTTCAGCACGCAACACATGCAACAGAAGCCGTTAAGGCAGGAATGGACGTGTATTGTGAAAAGCCATTTGCAGAAACCATGGAGGACAACCGAAATGCATTCAAAGTAATTAAAGCATCTGACCGTATTGTTCAAATTGGTTCTCAGCGTCGTAGTGGTTCAAATTATAAAGCTGCCGCTGATTTTATTCAACAAGGGAAATTCGGACCCATCACGATGGTTGAATTAACTTGGAATGTAAACCAACCAGGTCGTTGGAGAAGACCAGATTTAGTAGCAAAGTGTAAAGAAGAAGATTTGGATTGGAAAAGATTTTTAATCAACCGTCCCTATGAAAATTTTGATCCTAGAAAATATTTAGAATATCGTTTATTTTGGCCGTATTCATCTGGTATGCCAGGTCAATGGATGAGTCATCAAATTGATACAGTTAACTGGTTCAGTGAATTACCACATCCTCGTAGTGTAACCGCAAATGGTGGTATTTATGCATGGAAAGATGGTCGCCGCAATTGGGATACCACTACAGCTGTATTTGATTACGGGCCTTTAGATGACATGAGCAAAGGATTCCAAGTAGTGTTTATGTCTCGTATGCACAATGGAGATGACAATGCTTCAGAAATGTATTATTCTAATGGGGGTGAGTTAAACTTAGTGAACAATAAAGTTTCTCCAAAAGGAGGGTTGACCAAAAGGTTTGCGGATGCGATGAATATGCAACCTAATTTATTGCCTGAATTCAGTTTAACTGATAAGGAAATAAAAGTTTCGTCTGCGGCAAATACGGGAAGCGATCCATTAACATCAGCGCATGTTCGCAATTGGATGGAATGTATTCGTTCTAGAAAACAACCCAACGCGCCAGTAGAAGCAGGGTACCAACATTCTATTGCAACCATCATGGCCAATGCTGCTTGTAGGACTGGTGCAAAAGTTACTTTTGACCAAAAAACACAAGAGGTGATGGTGAATGGTAAACCATTTAAATATTAATTGCGCATATAAGATCCGACTTTTATTTTAAACAAATAAAATTTGTCGTCCTAAATAAACGATACGGGTTTTAAAAATTAAAAGCCCCCCGATAAATCGAGGGGCTTTTATATTAGCTGGGTTAGTTTAAGTAAGTGCTGATAATATTATACCAAGGAAGTTCTGCTATAAAAATTAGGGGAGTAGATTACTTTAAATTTTATACATTTTTTCGTAATACTCTTCTGCCATTCTATTGCTGTCAAATTGGAAGCGAACATCATTCATTCCGTTTTGTGTAATTTGACGCCAAGTTTCCTTGTTGTCATAATACATC
>CAIWBA010000021.1 GCA_903910765.1 uncultured Bacteroidota bacterium | reverse complement strand
GTCAAAGACTATGACGTTGATAGGCTATAGATGTAAAGCTAGTAATAGCAAAGTCGAGTAGTACTAATTGCCCGTAAGCTTTATTTTTTTTTTCTGTTATCGATTTCACTCCAATATGTAATTTATTGTTTTATCA
This sequence comes from uncultured Bacteroidota bacterium, assembly GCA_903910765.1. Classification (GTDB taxonomy): domain Bacteria; phylum Bacteroidota; class Bacteroidia; order Chitinophagales; family Chitinophagaceae; genus Sediminibacterium. The sequence continues at coordinate 19,013 of CAIWBA010000021.1, read as the reverse complement.
GTTTAGTTGTCATGACTAAACATCCGATAAAATTGCCGTCTTAAGGTGGTTTTGCCGGGGGTGTTCACCTCTTCCCATTCCGAACAGAGAAGTTAAGTCCCCCATGGCCGATGGTACTTGGGTTTTCCTGGGAGAGTAGGTAGCTGCCTTATTTATTAAAGAATCCTTTCCGATTTATATCGGAAGGGATTTTTTTTTGCCCCTACCTCAAGGAAATTGTCACTACTTCTATGCAATAAAAAAGCCAACAGGATATGTTGACTTTTAAATTCAGTAGCTATATTATTATTAGCATTATCATCAAAGCTGATGAAATTGAAATCGCTTCTTCATGCGTACTTATTTCTTTTTTGCTTTCACCATCCAATCCCAAGGTTGTGGATTTTTTAACCAGCTGGGTGGTTTATGAAATTCAGTAGACCACTTGTATTTGATCTTTTCTATTTTTTCAACTTTGAATCCTGCCAAGGTTAAGAGTAATTCTAACTCCTCCTTTAAAAAATGTTTGGTGGGTACATCATCAATATCGGTTACACCATCTTTGATAAATCGTATTTGACTAATGGCTTTTTTGCCTGTAGGTGCTATATCTTTTTTTGCATCATCTACATTCCACTTATTCGCAATGATATGACTAAATAATTTTGATTCCAGGGAAGGTACCACTAGCACTAAGTCTCCGCCCTTTTTGATAAAGCTGGACATATGTTTGAAAAACAGGTCTCTCTTTTTCAAGGACTCAGTCAATATCGCATTAATACAAATAGCGCTATCGTATTTTTGTGGCTTTAATTTTGCTGCGGACATATCAACGCATTCGTAGCTTATATTATCGTACTTCTTATATTTTTTTTCAGCAATGGCTAAATTTTTTGCTGATATATCAATAGCCCTAATTGTTTTAAAGATGGGCGCTAGTACTGGCATCCATTTGCCTACCGCACAGCCTATATCAATCACCGACTTTTTTTTATTGGCAAATTGGTGAATTGCCTTTACAATTTTGCCAGACTTGTCATTGTGTAGCACGTCAAAAATTTCTGTCTCATAATTGGGGGCTATCTTTTCCCAGTATTTCTTTTCCATGTATTAAAATTAGCTAATTATTAAAAAGTACAGGACAAAAAAAATCCCGTTCCGAAATTCGGAACGGGATTGTATTGCAACGAGGTTGATTAATATCTGTTGTATTCACCACCACCGCCATTACCACCGCGATCACGGTTGTATCCTCCACCGCCGCCAGATCCACCGGATCCACCGCGATTGAATCCACCACCGCCACCTGCGCCATAAGGCTTCTTCTTGAAGGTTCTTTCGCCTTCAGGACGTGGAGTTGACTCGTTAACTACTATGTTACGACCCAACATTTCTGTGTCGTGAAGTTGACTGATAGCTGCGCGAGCTTCATCATCATTAGCCATTTCAACAAAACCGAAGCCTTTGCTTCTGTTGTTGTTAAATTTGTCTGTTACAATTTTTGCACTTGCTACTGCTCCAAACGGAGTAAACAAGTTCTCAAGATCTTCGCTAGTCATATTCCAGCTAAGATTTCCAACATAAATGTTCATGTTCTTTTAAATTAAGTGATCTAATACCAACGCTAAAAAATACTTCTAGAATTGGAGACATCAAAGATAGGACTATTTAATACAAATATCACTTTTAGGGCTTTTTTTAAAAATATTTATCCCCGATTGGGCATAAATAACCCAAAAAAAGCCTTCCCAAGGGTATGGGAAGGCTTTTTCGGCCTTAAATGAGGGTCATTTTAGGCTGGAAATTGGGGTTGGGGGCAATTAAGCCTCAGCACCAATCTCAATATCTACTTCAGTATTTTGTCCATTTCCAAAGTCAATAGTTGCTTTGTAGCTTCCTAATTCTTTGATTTCCTCTGGTAAGCTAATACGTCTTCTGTCAATTTCGTAACCTTTTTGTTCACGAATTGCACGCGTTACTTGTAATGAGGTGATGGTACCAAATATTTTATTTGAGGTTCCTGTTTTAGCAGTCAACTTGATTGGAGATGAAGTTAAAACTGAAATTACTTTTGTAATCTCGGCTAACATTGCAGCTTCTTTCTTCGCTTTAGCTTTTAAACGCTCTTCCAATTGTTTCAAATTAGAAGTACTTGCTTCAACAGCTTGTTTGGTAGGGAATAAGAAGTTACGGGCGTAACCGTTTTTAACAGTTACTAATTCGTCCTTGCCTCCTAAATTATCTACGTCTTTGATTAATATAATTTGCATACATTTTTTTTAGTTCCCAAGAGCCCAGCATTTATTTGCTGTCACTCGCCAATATATTTTTAATATACGAGATTAGGGATGGTTTACTAATTAGTGGTCTATTTAAATAAATCAGTTACATAAGGTAACAATGCCATTTGGCGTGACTTCTTAATAGCGTCAGCCACCTTGCGTTGGTACTTTAATGAATTACCGCTTAAACGACGCGGTAACATTTTACCTTGTTCATTTAAAAATTTCTTTAAAAAATCGATGTCTTTGTAATCGACATACTTGATACCATACTTTTTAAAACGACAGAATTTCTTCTTTGGTTTTTCCTGCTTGATTGCGGTAAGGTATTTTATTTCATTCTTTGCCATGTTGGTAAAAATTTAATTAAGCCTCAACTGCTTTGTGAACAGGGAAACCGCCGTTTCTCTTAATGTGGTTATACTCAACTGCGTACTTGTCAAGTTTGGTAATCATGTGACGCATAATTTGCTCGTCACGTAAAAATTGAATTTTCAATTTTTCATTTACTGTCGAAGGAGCAGTAAATTCTAGTATCCAGTAGATACCAGTGGTTTTCTTATCGATTGGATAAGCAAGTGATTTTAAACCCCAAGGATTTGAGGCTACTGTAGACCCACCATTTTCTTTGATGAAGTCTTGGTATTTTTTCTGAGCTGATTTAAAATCATCTTCAGATAAAACCGGTGTAAAAATCACCATTAATTCGTAATTGTTCATTACTTGAATTTATTGGTTAAATAATTGGTTTTTCCCAGTGGACATTCCGATTGCTCGGAACGAATCTGCCAAAACAGATTTGGGAGGGCGAAGGTAGGCTATTTTAAAGGTTTTTCGTCATTTTTTGCCTTAAAAATTATGACTGCTGGATAGTGATCGCTATAACCTCCGTTAAATTGATCCCCATTCCAGGTTCTTTTGGGGTATCCCTGGTATTTTCCTTCCGGCTCGGTCAAGGTAGCACTTCTATATATTATTGATTTACAATAGATTAGGTCAAAATTACTATTTGAGCCAGGGGGTGTATTCGTAGGGTTGTGGCTATTGATATTGACCACAGTAGTCTGGGAATGAGGAGTCGCTAGCGCATTTTTTGATCGTCGCCCAGGTTTTTCCTGTTCCATGGTCCAATTGCCATTTAATAAAATTTGATCAAACAAGCTCCAGCTATCCCGGTAGGCCATACTCCCCATGCCCCTATTAAATAATTGTAAAAAGGGGTTGTACATTTTTAAGTCTTTCAAACTTTTGTTATTGGGGTTGTCGTTAAAGTCACCCATCACTATAAATTTCGCTTTTGGGTCTCGGGTTTCAATACTATCCATAATTCTTTTACAAACGCTTGCGGCCCATATTCTTTTTTCAGCAGATGCGTTTTCTCCTCCGCGCCTACTTGGCCAATGGTTCACTAATATATTTACCCAAGTTTTATCTAGTTCTCCTTGCACATATAATATGTCACGGGTAGCATAGGTGGTAAAGTGTGTAGCATCAGTTAAACTATAACTGCGGTATTGGTAGGGTTTAAAATGAGCGGGTTGGTACATTAATGCGACATCAATGCCTCTGCTATCTTTTGAATCAAAATGGAGGAACTGGTAATTGTATTTTTTTATCATTGGGTCATCGGCTAGTTTTTTTAAAACCATTTTATTTTCAACTTCTGCAATACCTAATAGTGATATTCCGTTGGCGTTATTTGATTTCCCAATTCCATAAATGACCGAAGCCAAATGCGCTGTTTTATTATTATATAACGCACTATTATATCCTTTCGCACTATTGGGTAAAAATTCCTCATCTGCTACATTCAGTTGATTAGTGGTGTCATAAAAATTTTCAAAATTATAAAAGCCAACAATAATGCTATGCGTATTAGTTGTGCTCGTGCTTTGGGCTTTTGATAAGATGGGAAAGATGATAAATGTTAAAATGGGTAAGATGATAAAACACATTAACCAATGCACGCGAATATGGCAGTTTATTTTTTTCATGATTTTTCATTTTTAATGGTACAATCAAGGTTTATTTATTTGTATTTAATTGCGTATTTACCGCAATGTTTTGCTTTGTTGATTTGTTCATATTGTGATTTCAAAAAAAAGACCCATCAATGAATCATCGATTTTATCGCCTCTTATATTTTATCCTCTTACTTTATGTCTACGCTCCAGTCATGGCACAGGAGGAGGATGCAAAACAAAATGTAGGATGGCAAAACAAGGAGGCGCTTATAGAATTTAGCGCGAATTGGGTGCCCACTTTACTTTCAGCATCTTCCTTGCCGATCTATAATTTATCACAGTTCAATGGATTTGTTTTTAGTTGGGTGCCGCGAGGTCAGTCGTCCAACAGGGGTACTTACATAGATGGGATCAATTGGCAAAGTAAAATTGGCGCTTGGGATTTTTTTAATAGTTATGCTGGTATGTATAAAGCATTTCATTCAATGGATATGGTTTCAAATCTTGAATATTCAAAATTGGGTTTTGGTGATCCTGGTTCGGTTAATTATTTAACAGCAAATACCCGTTTTTTTAAAAAGGCAGTTACTGTAGCTACACGTTTTTCAAATAGTTCCTTTGTGTATGAAGGGCAATTACAGTTGAATAGCGGGCCCATAAAAAATCGGCGTTGGTCCTATCAATTCAATGCTGTTTTTCAACAAGCACCCATGGGTTTAATTCCCAATGGCTTTAAAAAATTAACTGGTATTGCATTTAGCGTTGATAAGCAATTAAAACAAGCGCAATCGATTGGAATGACAATTTGGTGGGATCATGTTACCCAAGGAAAAATTTCACCATCGGTACAAGAGGCCTTTGATTTATCAACGCAACGCAATTATAATCCAAGTTGGGGTTGGTATAAAGGCAAGCCCTTTTATCCGAATCAAAAAAGTGGAGATGTGCCTGTAACTTATTTCAGGTATGAAAAAAAATGGCGTGAAAAAGCAATACTACAAGTACAAATGGGTGTAGCGGTTGGGGTTCAAAAAAAATCACAAATGGATTGGACCAACACCTTGGATCCGCGACCAGATTATTATAAATATTTACCAAGTTATAGTAAGGATAGTTTATTAAGAAAACAATTAGTGGATTGGTTCACCTCAAATCCACAAGCACTTCAAATTGATTTTGATCACTTGGAAAAGATCAACCAATCCAATGCCACACATCAATCCTTTTATATTGTTAATACCAAAATGGCTAGGGTTCAGTTACTACGTTTGTCTATGCGATTGCAATACCAATTCCCTTTGGAATGGTCGGGACAAATTGGCTTGCACGCTGCAAAGGATGTCATCAGAAATTCAAATGTCATTGAAAATCTGTTGGGCGGAAATTATTTTCTTAATTATAATGGCTGGGTGGATGACAATGGGTCTGCAACTAATTTTCAAAATGAAATTAGACTGCCAGATCAAAAAATAAAAGTAGGTCAAACCTGGGGAGGTGATTATGCATTACAAAATGCGCAGTTACAATTATGGGGGCAACTCTATAAACAAATGGCAAAATATGAATTTGGTGTTTCTTTAAAATTCGAAGAAAATCGTTTTAATCGAACGGGATATAATCAAAATGGATTGTTTCCAATGGAGGCATTAGGGCAGTCCTCCCTTTTATCATTTCCTTCCTATGGATTGAAGGCACAATACTTATATAAGTTTTCCGGTCGGTTTTATGCAAAAACAATTTTGTTTCAGCAAACTAATGCCCCAAATTCAAGTGAGATTTATTTAGATCCGGCGGTTCATCCTTATACAGCTAGTTTTATTTTGCCTGCATTGCATCGAGGTATTGATCTTGCATTGTATTATAGGGGCGTATATACTAAAATGAATGCGTCCATCTTTTGGCAATCCATTGAAAATGCCAGTGAAAAAAATCTGTTTTACCATGATCATTTTTTTGCTTTTGTGTATGGCATGTTAGGACAAATGCAAACCATACATGAAGGGGCTGAGTTGGGTATGGAAACACAATTTGGAGGGCCCTTGCAATTGTCTGCAGTCAGTAGCTTTGGTCGGTACTTTATCGCAAATAACCCATTGTATGAAATCAGATTGGTGAACGATTTATATAAAGTAGAATCAGGGGTGCTTCAACTGCAAGGACTGCCGGCGACATCCAATCCGCAATCTGTTCAAGCAATTTCGATACAATACCAGCCCGATTATTCAAGTAGGATTTCCATTACAGGCGTTTATTCAATGAAAAGATCCATTGATTACAATTATTTCAGGCGTTCAATATTATTAAGAAATCAAATCAACAATGAAGCAAATTGGAATCTAATACAATCTGAAAAGTACTTACCCAATCAGTGGGTGTTCAATGCATTTATGTCAAAACAATATGTATTTAACGTGAAAAGTAAAAAACAGCAAATCCGATTTAGCGCGAGTATTAGAAATGTATTAAATACGCGCATCCCTCTTTTTTCATTTGAGCAATCCAGGTTTGATTACGCCGCATTTCGGCTTGAAAAATTTCCATTAAAATATATGTATGACCAGGGAACTACCTATGCCCTAGGGGCGCAATTACAAATCCAATAAAAATAGCTTCTATAAAAACATCTTCTAATTAATACTTCTTTATTCATTCCAAAAAATCTTTTATGAAAAATAAAAATCGGTACCGTTCATTTTTTAATTTATTATTCTTTTTTGTATTGTTGTTTTTTTCGGCCTGCTTAAAAAAAACGGCTTACGCTGAAAAGGTAATTGGCCTTTCAACGGACACCTTAATCACCATCAAAAATTTACGAAAATTACATTTGACAAATCGGGTGGAACCAATTACAAAATCATGGATGATTGAAGGGGTGGTGGTGGGGAATGACGAACACGATAATATTTACAAGTCAATCATTATTCAAGACAGTACCGGAGGAATTGTTTTGTTATTGGATGGAACCAATTTATACCAAAATTATCCTGCGGGTGCTTTTTTACGGGTGCGAATTCAAAATTTATTTTTAACGGACTATCGAAAAATGCAACAATTGGCAGCGGCGGTAGATACCTCCAATGGTACATTAGTAACCGACGGTATACCAGTACCCATGTTCGAAAAACATATCACCACGCTTAATGATCATTATACAATTATTCCGATGGAAGTTACTTTTAAAAACTTAGGAGATTCCTTGCAGGGTAGATTAATTAAAATAATGAATGTAGAATTTTCGGCAACGGATACCGGACAAACTTATGCGGATTATAAAAATAAAATAGGGGCAAGTAAGGCATTAAAATTTTGTACGGGAGGGACCATTTATTTACGGTCCAGCGGGTATGCCGATTTTGCCGGTATTGCCACTCCCACAGGTAATGGATCTGTGATTGGAATATATTCGGTGTACAATAGTGAAAAGCAGTTATTGATTCGTGACACAAGTGACATTTTGTTAAAAAATAAGCGTTGTACTGGGGCTGCTTGGCTGCAAAATTTACCTCATTAGGCTTATTGAAGGACAGTCTGTCAGCATTTGTATTTTGGTATTTTCTTTGCTATCATAATACTAAATGTAATAATTATGCAAAAAGGTCAAATAAGGGTTCAGACGGAGAACATCTTCCCAATCATTAAGAAGTTTCTGTATAGCGATCACGAGATATTTTTAAGAGAGTTAGTGAGTAATGCTGTAGATGCTTCTCAAAAATTAAAAACTTTAAGTGGCAAGGGGGAAGTAAAAGGGGCCATTGGTGATTTAAGAGTTGATGTTGTTTTAGATGCCAAGGAAAAAACCTTATCTATTATTGATAATGGTATTGGTATGTCAAGTGCCGAAGTGGACAAGTATATTAACCAAGTGGCATTTAGTGGCGCCGAGGAGTTTGTGACTAAATATAAGGACACCAGTATTATTGGTCATTTTGGTTTGGGTTTTTATAGCTCATTTATGGTGAGTGATAAAGTAGATATTTATAGTAAAAGTCATACGGATACGCCTGGTGTGTTTTGGAGTTGTGATGGCAGTACCGAATATGAATTGTATGAAGTAGATTATAGTGCAAGAGGTACAAAAATTGTTTTGCATATCAATGAGGAAAGTGCCGAATTCTTGGATCCGCATCGTGTGAAATCAATATTAGAAAGATTTTGTAAATTTTTACCAGTAGCTATTTATTTTACGGATGCTAATGCCGAGATAAAAGAAGCGACCAAGGAAGATGGTAAAGCTGAAGAACTAGCGGTTGAAAAATCAATCAATAATACCAATCCAATTTGGGTGCGTAAACCTGCGGATTTAACCAAGGAAGATTATGAAAAGTTTTATAAGGAGTTGTATCCATTTGGAGAAACACCTTTGTTTTGGATTCATTTAAATGTGGATTACCCATTTAATTTAACAGGTGTTTTATATTTTCCTAAAATCAAACAAAGTTTTGAAATTCAAAAGGATAAAATTCAGCTGTACTGTAACCAAGTGTTTGTGACTGACGAGGTAAAGGACATTGTACCTGAATTTTTAATGTTATTGCATGGCGTTATTGATAGTCCAGACATTCCATTAAATGTAAGTCGTAGCTATTTACAAGGTGATCCTAACGTGAAAAAAATTAACGCACACATTACCAAAAAAGTAGCGGATAAATTAGAGGAAATATTTAATAGCGATCGTAAGTCGTTTGAAGAAAAGTGGGAAAGCTTAGGTTTGTTTGTGAAGTATGGCATGATTACGGACGATAAGTTTTTAGATAAAGCGAATAAGTTTTTAATCATGGAAGATGCTGCAAATGCAGGCACTTTTTATACTTTGGATGAATACAAAACGGCTACAGCAGCAACCCAAAAAAATAAGGAGGGCAAGCAAGTATTATTATACACCACCAATCCAGTACAACAAGATGCTTTTATTCAAGCTGCAGTTGCGAAAGGATATAAAGTGGTTAAGTTGGAAACGATGGTTGATGCTGCTTTCATTAATAATGTGGAAATGAAATGGGAAGGGGTACAGTTTGTTCGTGTGGATGCGGATGTGGTTGATAATTTAATTGACAAGCAAGAAAATGTGGATTCAATTTTATCAAAAGAGGAAGTAGAACAAGCTAAAAAATTATTTGAATTCCAGGTGCCTGAAATTACCTTAACAGTGGAGGTAAAAGGTTTGAGTACCGATGCGGCACCGATTGTTGCAACACGTCCTGAGTTTATGCGTCGAATGAAAGATATGGCAGGCATGGGCGGCGGCGGAATGACCGCATTTTATGCGCAGATGCCAGATGAGGTTCATTTAACCGTGAATGGTAACCATCCAATTTTCCAAACCTTATTAAAGGAGCCAGATGTAGCTAAGCAGCAAAAACAAGCGCGCAATTTAGCGGACTTAGCATTGCTTTCACAAGGTTTATTAAAAGGAGCGGAGTTAACCAACTTCATCAATAGAAGTGTTGACTTATTGAAGTAATATTATTTTTGCAAGTATTTTATTACTGCAATTATAGAAATAAGAAAAAGCGTAAAGCGAAGTGGTATAATTACTACTTCGCTTTATTCGTTATATAAGTAAGGTAATTAAGCGGAAGCTTTAATATCGATGACCTGCATTTGCACGGTTTGCGTTCCCTGCCATTCGTTTAACTGCAATTGAAACACAAGGTCAAATGGCTTGCCGGATTTAATGATGTCAATATGTTGGGGCATATTATAGCCAATACCCTTCACTGTATTTTGTCCTTGAATTACATGAAAACTAATATGCGCTTCTTTGACTAGTTTGGTGTAGCCCGCATCGCGAACATTTTTCGCTAAAAATATCGGTCGTACATTATCGGGTCCGTAAGGTTCCATTTGACTGATAATTTGAAAGAAGTTCATGTTGATATCATCCAATGCCAAAATTGAATTGATGGCAATTTCAGGGGTCAGCTGTTCAATAGTAATTCGCTCGGCGACTGCTTTTTCAAAAGCAATTTTAAATGGTTCGAGTTGATCAACCGCCATGGTCATACCTGCAGCTGCGAAGTGGCCACCATAGCCAATTAAATGTTCGCGACATGCATGAAGCGCTTCGTATAAATTAAATCCCAATACACTACGTGCACTACCAGCAATTACATCTCCGCTTTGCGTTAGCACAATGGTTGGCTTGTAATGTTTTTCAATTAATCTACTTGCTACAATACCCACAACTCCTTTATGCCAATGTGCTTGAAAAACCACCGAGGATTTTTTTGTTAAATGTGTAGGGTCCATTTCAATTTGCTGCAATGCTTCTTCTGAAATACTTGTATCCGCTTCTCGTCTGTCTAAATTATCCTGTTGTAATAATGAAGCAATTGCTAGGGCGCTTGAATAATCTTTTTCAATAAATAATTGGACCGCTTTTTTTGCGTCATCCATTCTGCCAGCTGCATTAATACGCGGTGCTACTGCAAAAACTAAGTTACTAATTTTTAATGGGGTCGTTTGTTTGGCTAATTCCATGAGCGCTAATATGCCAAAGCTGGGAGATTGATTTACTTTTTGTAAACCAAAAAAAGCCAAAGTTCTATTTTCATCTGTTAATGGGACAATGTCAGCAGCAATCGCAGTGGCGACTAAATCCAAAAATTGCAAATAGGATTCAGGGGGTAAATTATAGGTATCCGCTAGTGCTGATATTAATTTAAATACCACTCCGCAACCACACAGTTCTTGGTAAGGATAATTGCAATCCACTTGTTTGGGATTGAGAATAGCAATGGCAGGCGGTAAAATGGTATCAGGCAAATGGTGATCGCAAATAATAAAATCAATACCTAAGTTTTTTGCATAAGTTATGAGTTCAATGGATTTAATTCCGCAATCTACTGAAATGATTAAATCAATATTATTTTCTTTAGCAAAGTCAATCCCTATTTTAGAAATGCCATAGCCCTCTCGATATCTATGTGGAATATAATAATCAATATGCGGGGACAATGTTTTTAAAAACTGGTATAAAGTAGCCACAGATGTGGTTCCGTCAACATCATAGTCGCCAAATACCAATATTTTTTGTTGCTTATTTACGGCTTCCTGTATCCGCGTTACGGCTATGCGCATATCCTTCATTAACCAAGGGTCATGTAAGTGGTCAATGCTGGGTCTGAAATAATGTTTCGCCGCTTCAAAGGTATCAATGTCTCTTTGAACCAGGAGTTCACAAAGTATGGGATGTATTTTAAGTGCGCTTTGTAACGCTTGTACTTTTAGTACATCTGCCTGTAATATGTTCCATCTTTTTTCCATTAAAATTTTCGGTCTGTTGTATAGCGGACCAATTCTTCTAGCGCATCTCTGCAACTTGAGTTAGGAAATGAGTGGAGTATGGTTAATGCCTTATCGCGGTATTCAATCATTTTTTCAGTAGCGTATTCTATGCCACCATTTGAAACTACATTGTCAATCACAAATTTCACTTTGGCCTTATCGTTATTATTATTTTTAACAATATAGATGATTTGCTTTTTTAAAGCAGGTGTTACTTTTTGTAAAATATGAATTAAAGGGAGTGTCAATTTTTTTTCTTTGATATCGTTTCCTGTTGGTTTACCCACTTTTGCTTCACCATAATCAAATAAATCATCTTTTATTTGAAAAGCCATACCTACATTTTCTCCAAATGCGCGCATTTTTTCAATCACTTCCGGATCATTTGAAACAGAGGAGGTACCTGCGGCGCAACTGGATGCGAGCAAACTTGCAGTTTTCCCATTGATAATTTCGTAGTAAACAGATTCGTCGAAGTTTAAATTTCTTGTTTTCTCCATTTGCAATAATTCACCTTCGCTCATATTTTTTACCGCATTGGATAAAATAGTTAAGATAGTAAAGTCTTTATTTTCTAATGACAATAACAATCCCTTTGATAATAAATAATCACCAACTAAAACTGCAATTTTGTTTTTCCATAAGGCATTGATCGAAAAAAAGCCCCTTCTTTCAAAGGCCTCATCTACTACGTCGTCATGAACCAGTGTTGCTGTATGTAATAATTCAACTAGGGAGGCTGCGCGATAGGAGCTGTCATTTATTTCTCCATGTAATTTTGCTGATAACAAGACAAACATTGGACGCATTTGTTTTCCTTTGCGCTTGACAATGTATTGCATAATACGATCAAGTAAGGACACCCTACTTTTTACCGCATCTTTAAAATGTTTTTCGAATAACTCGAGTTCGGCTCCAATCACTTTTTTGGCTAATTCCATACTGGACTGCAATTTAATTTGATTTTGACCACGAACACCTATTTTTTTTAATTTCCTTAAAATACAGCCAATCACTATTCAGGATCAAGCATATTGAAGTGTAAGGCGCCAAAATTTTGTAGGGAGGATAGTTTTAAATCAGCAGCACCCCATTGGGCCAATTTCATATGGTCTGCACTTGGTACAACTACGCAGGTCATTCTTGCGGCTTTAGCAGCAATCATTCCATATACCGAATCCTCAAAGCAGATACAGGCCAAGGGTGAGGTATGGAGTGCGGCGGCACAATCCAAATAAACCTGGGGATGTGGTTTTGCTAATGGTAAAAGTTGTGCAGAGCAACTCGCTTGAATAATATGTCTAATTCCTAATTTATCTTTAATGAGTTCAATTAAAGCAACAGGAGAGGAGGTGGCTAATCCAATTTTAAATTCTTTTTGTAAAAAAAATTGAAAAATATGTTCAACTCCTGGCATGACATTTGCCTCCTTATCAATCATCGTTAATGCTAAATCAATAATACGTTGTTCGGCACGATCATATTCTGAAGAAGGAATCTTGTGTTCGTATAACCAATGTGCAACAAATTCCTTTGATCTTAATCCAGTCGTAAATGCATATTGTTGTTCGGTCAATAATATTCCATATTGCCTAAAAATTTCACTTGCCGCTTTATTCCATAATGGCTCGCTATTAATTAATAAACCATCAATGTCAAAAATTACTGCTGATTTTTTCATTCCTTAAAGATACAATTTGTTGGCTAAACAGGGATATGCGAATAAAATATTAATTAGTATATTGCGTTAATATCAAAATTGGCAGGATCATGAGTTTATTGGATAGATTAAAACATATTCGCTTATTTCGCTCCGTTATATATGGGCTTGTTGGGATATTTACTTATCCAGGGTTGGTATTATTTAATAAATTAAAAATAGAGGGCACGGAGCATTTGGAAAATCTCCCCAATAAAAATGTTTTATTCGTAAGCAATCATCAAACATATTTTGCGGATGTAATTGCTTTTGTTCATATTTTTTGTGCAGTGAAGTGGCGCAAGTTTAACAAGCTTGGTTTGCCTTATTATTTATTAAATCCTTTTACCAATTTATTTTTTGTTGCTGCTGAGGAAACCATGAATAGTAATTGGTTGACCAAATTATTTAAGTTGGGCGGAGCTTTGACAATTAAGCGAACATGGCGTGCCGAAGGACAAGATGTTTCACGAAATCGGGATGAAGTGGACACACAAAAAATTGATAAAGCTTTATCCAAAAGCTGGGTGATTACTTTTCCGCAAGGTACCACCAAGCCTTTTGCACCTGGACGAAAAGGAACTGCGCATATCATTAAAAATAACCAACCCATTGTGGTGCCTGTTGTGATTAATGGTTTTTGGCGCGCATTTAATAAAAAGGGGTTGAAATTTAAAAAAGTGGGAACACCTTTAAGTATTCGTTTTAAAGAACCCTTGGTGATTGATTACACGCAATCGGTGGAACATATCTTAGAGCAAATCATGGATGGCATTGAGCAAAGTAAAGAATACATGCTAAAGGGGAAGCATCACTTGGCTCAAGTGGTTAGTAAATAAATTTATAATAGCAATTTATCCTAGTCCTTTATAAATAAAGCTTTTAGTTCAGTAGCGTCATCTGGCTTCATCTTACCGCCTAATATTAAACGCAATTGACGACGACGTAATGCGCCATCATAATATTTTATTTGTTCCGCTGTTTCTGCAATGATTGCTGGTACTTCTTTGGGTTGCTTATTTTCATCTAAAGCAACAAAAGTGAAAAAGGCTTCATTACTCAGCTCCTTTGACTGACTAATCATATTTTGATTCCATACTTTTAAATGGATTTCCATGGAAGTAGCAAAGGCCCTAGTAACAATTGCTTCAATGCAAATAACATTGCCTAATTTAATGGGCGTTTTAAAACTTAAGTTATCTACCGAGGCGGTCATACATGCTGAATTACAATGCTTGGCTGCAGATAAATAGGCGGCGATATCCATCCAATACATCAGTTTCCCACCCATTAAATCACCAAAGGTGTTCGTGTCATTGGGTAATACTAATTCATTCATCGTGGTAAAGGAATCAATTGCTTTGCGCGCTTTCATAAGGTTATGCTTTGTAAAGTAAAGATACAAACTTGTGTGACAATAGGAGGAATTGAAAAAACAACATTTTCGCAATTCAAGAGTAGGATAATAAGATGCGAAATGGTAGGAGGCTAAATCTGCATTTTGTAGCCCCTTTCATACTTGTATTTATTGTCCTTAAACAATAAAGCTTTCTAGATTTGCTAAATACGCGGGATCTACTTCTGCCCCAATTCCAGGCGCATCATTGATACTTAAATGCATGCCTGAAAATTGGACGCCACCAATAACTGGGTCCGCCAAATGACCTAACAAGCAGGTATCCATGTCGTAATATTTAATATTGTCATGCGCCATTGCAAAATGCATTTTTGCACTTAAGGCCAATCTACTTTCGAGCATACCACCCATCATGCATGGGATATTATGTTGTTTGGCGAGGTCATGAATTTTTATCGCTTCTTGAATGCCACCACTTTTTGAAAATTTGATATTAATGGAATCGCATGCTTTTTGTGCAATCAACTTGCGTGCATCATGGTGCGTAAATACAGATTCGTCGGCCATTATTTTTATGGGAGAAGCTTTGCACAGTGCAGGTAATAAATCATCCTGGTATTTATGCATGGGTTGTTCGCAAAATTCAATTGTATATTTTGACAGATTCGTTAATACACCTAATGCGTCATTGGATGACCAGCCTTGATTCGCATCAATGCGTAAAATAATATCATCTCCAATGGCAGTTCTTATTGCTTTAATCCTTTCCACATCTTCCGTAGGATGTTTGCCAAGCTTTACTTTAATAATGCGCACGCCTTTGGCGACAAAATCAATGGCTTGTACTGCCATTTTTTGAGGGGTGTCAATACCAATGGTTAAGTCAGATTCAATGGATTTTTGTTGCCCGCCTAAAAAAGCATACAATGGTTGATTGGCTGCCTTTGCTGCAATGTCATACAATGCCATATCAAATGCACTTTTTGCGGTATAGTTTCCTGCGATAATTAAATCAAGTTCGTTGAGTCGTTCTGCAATTGCTAACGGATTTTTACCTTTCCAATAACTAGCAAAGTCCTTGGCCAATAGATAACAACTTTGTTGTGTTTCACCCACAATCATAGGGAAGGCCGAGCACTCACCATAACCAATAATGCCTTCGTCGGTAGTTACTTTAATGAGTATGTTTTGCGCGTAATGCATGGTCCCAGTAGCAATGGTAAAAGGGACCATTGGAATTTTAAAGGGATAAATATGGGTGGCTACAATTTTCAAGTATCTATTTTTTGTGTTACAGGTAAATTTACATTGTTTATTTAAACAATTTCACTACTGCTTTGTTATTTTAATAATTGAATAAATCATATGGAAAGTTTAAAAAATAAAAAAGTACTCATTGTAGGTGCTACAGGAGGTATTGGAGCCCATTTAGTTAAGTTAATATCTAATAGTGGCGCACAAGTGTGGATCGCAGGGCGTCAGTTAGCTAAATTAAATATAATAGCAGAAAGTAATCAATTACCGGCATCGCAGATATTGGAAGTCGACTTGTCCAATTCCGCCTCCGTTCAAAACTTTATAAAAAAAATTGAAAATGAGGCATTCGATATTTACATTAATGCTGCAGGCATTGGTATTATTAAACCCTTGAATCAATTGGAGGTATCAGATATGCAATTATCCTATCAAGTGAATGTATTGAGCACTTTTGAAATTGTAAAGGCAATATTGCCTAAAATGGTGGAGGTTAAAAAGGGACTTATTATCAATATTCCTGGTATTTTAGGTAAAATTCCTATGTCAGGGGCTGCAGCTTATTGCGCAAGTAAATATGCATTGGTTGGAATGATGCAATCCATTAGGGAGGAATTGAAACGTACTGAAATAAGAATAACACAAGTGTATCTTGGTGGGGTAGATTCGCCCTTCTGGGATAATATTGATTTAAGAGTACAAAGAGATAAAATGATACAAGCCGAGGAGGCTGCAAAATCCATTTGGTTTTTGTGCCAACAGCCTAGTTCTGGCGTGGTGAGTGAAATGGTTTTACAACCCTTTAATCATCAAGCAATTTAGCTTGTTTATTCTTTTGTCGTATAAGCAGAACTACCGATATTTGCAGTACGAATGAACGTTAGCATGAACCTATCTTTAGAAAATACCCAACATGCATTTGCCTATAAGTCAAATGCCGATTTACGTAAAGCCCGATTTTTATTTAGTGTAATTCAAAGCCCATTGGTGGTATCTGTTGCAACGAGTGTAACCCCATTTTTAATGAAGTCGGGTTTACCAATTAATGGTTTAATTCGGAGTACCATTTTTAAACAATTTGTTGGCGGAGAAACTTTGGAAGATTCTGCAAGAGTAACCAAGCAATTGGGATCTTATGGCGTGCAAGTGATATTGGATTATGGGGTGGAGGCAAAAGAAGGCGAGGAAAATTTTGATGCAGTTGCAGAAAAAATTATTGAAGCAGTTGAATTTGCTGCCACTGAAAAAAATGTGCCATTTGTGAGTGTGAAATTAACAGGCTTGGCAAGTATGCATTTATTGGAAACTTTGAACGAAGCGCCAAGATTACGCAGTGGCATTCATGATAGTGAAAGCCAAACGGGGGAGTGGGATAGGGTTAGAGAAAGAATGTATGCAATTTGTGATGTTGCGAATGAAAAAGGAATTGGCATTTTAATAGATGCAGAAGAAACTTGGATACAGGATCCGATTGATCGATTGGCGATTGAATTAATGGGTGTGTACAATAAAGAAAAAGTAGTGGTGTATAATACCTATCAATTGTATCGACATGATCGTTTACATTTTTTAAAGTTATCACATCAGCTTGCGGTAGAAGGTAATTTTTTATTAGGTGCAAAATTAGTGCGAGGCGCCTATATGGAAAAAGAAAGAGAACGTGCTTTGGCGATGAATTATCCTTCGCCTATTCATGATGATAAATATGCCACAGATATTGATTTTGATGCTGCTGCATTATATTGTATTCAAAACAAAGAAAATATTTCATTGATTTTAGCGTCACATAATGAACAGAGCAATTTAAATATTGTTACAAAAATGCAAGAATTAGGCATGTCGAATAATGACCCTAAAGTGCACTTTTCACAATTATTTGGTATGAGTGATCATATCAGTTTTAATATGGCGTTGGAAAATTACAATGTCAGTAAATATTTGCCTTTTGGACCTATTCAGGACGTGATTCCTTATTTGATGCGTCGTGCACAGGAAAACTCCAGTGTAAATGGTCAAACGAACCGTGAATTATTGTTAATCAGAAAGGAATTAGCCAGAAGAAAGGCAAAAAAATGATTTCTACATAATGGGTATTGGTTGTAAATTGCACTATGCAACAATACCTGAATTTATTACAACACATTATTGACGAAGGGACTCCGAAAACCGATCGAACAGGTACAGGAACCAAAAGTTGTTTTGGATATCAAATGCGATTTGATCTTTCCAAAGGCTTTCCTTTGGTCACTACCAAAAAGTTACATCTTAAAAGTATCATCTATGAATTGTTATGGTTTTTAAAAGGAGATACGAATATTAAATATTTAAAGGACAACGGCGTTCGTATATGGGATGAGTGGGCAAATGAAAATGGCGACCTTGGTCCGGTATATGGAAAACAATGGCGCAGTTGGGAAGGGGCGAATGGGGTTGTTGTTGATCAAATTAAAGATCTAATTCATCAAATTAAAACCACACCCGATAGTAGAAGATTAATTGTAAGCGCTTGGAATGTGGGAGATTTATCTAAGATGGCTTTGATGCCTTGTCATAATATGTTTCAGTTTTATGTGGCTGATGGAAAATTAAGCTGTCAATTATACCAACGTAGTGCGGATGTTTTTTTAGGTGTGCCTTTTAATATTGCTTCCTATGCATTATTAACCATGATGGTTGCGCAAGTATGCGATTTACAATATGGTGATTTTGTGCATAGTTTTGGCGATGTTCATTTGTATAACAATCATGTGGAGCAGGCGCAATTACAATTGTCCAGAACTACCTTTCCATTACCTAACATGAAAATAAATCCAGCAGTGAAAGATATTTTTTCATTTGAATTTAGTGATTTTACTTTGGAGGATTACCAATCACATCCTTCAATTAAAGCACCTGTAGCAGTATAAAAATTTAGCATTATGAATATTACCTTAGTGGTTGCTGCTTCAGACAATAATGTAATTGGAAAAGATAATCAATTGCTATGGCACTTGCCTAAGGATATGCGCTTTTTCAAAAATACCACCTGGGGCCTGCCCATACTCATGGGACGAAAAACTTTTGAATCTCTGGGGAATAAGGTGTTGCCTGGACGCTTAAATTTAATTTTATCGAATCAAAAAAATATTAAAACCAATGGAGCTACATTGGTTCATTCTTTGCAGGAGGCAGTGAATTTAGCTGCAAAACAG
>CAIWBA010000020.1 GCA_903910765.1 uncultured Bacteroidota bacterium | reverse complement strand
GGTAGATTATGGGGAAGAGGTGCAGATTTTGCTGAAGTAAAAGCAGATCCAAAAAATGAAAATATTGTTTACTCAGCAAATGTGGTAATGTGGAAATCAGTAGATGGCGGAAAAAATTGGGAAGGAATTAAAGGTGCGCCAGGTGGTGATGATTATCACAGAATTTGGATTAACCCCAACAATACAAATATTATTGCCATTGGATTAGATCAAGGAGGAACCATTACGGTGAATGGTGGTGAAACATACTCTAGTTGGTACAATCAACCTACTGCGCAATTTTATCATGTGAGTACTGATAATGCTTTCCCTTATAATGTATATGGGGGGCAACAAGAAAGTGGATCCATTGGAATTGCATCACGCTCAAACGATGGTAATATTAGTTTTAGGGAATGGCATCCCGTTGGCGTTGAAGAATATGGTTATATTGCCGCTGACCCATTAGATCCTAATATTATTTATGGCGGAAAAATCACCAAGTATAATAAGTTAACCGGGCAGGTACAAAATATTTCACCTGAACCAGTAAGAACAGGAAAGGTGAGATTCATTAGAACGGCACCCGTAATTTTTTCACCAGTAGATAATAAAACTTTATTTTTTGCAGGTAGTGTAATTTTTAAAACAACCACTGGCGGTGATGCATGGGAACAAATTAGTCCTGATTTAACAAGAGAAAGTTATGATATTCCTGAAAGCGTGGGCATCTTTAATACCCCTGATGTAAAAACAATGGCGCGTCGTGGTGTGGTATATGCACTTGCGCCATCCTATCAAGATATCAATACAATTTGGGCTGGTACTGATGATGGCTTAATTCATATTACAAAAGATGGCGGCAAACATTGGAAAAATATCACGCCTACTACCCTTACTTCCTGGAGTAAGGTTTCCATGATTGATGCCAGTAGGTTTGATAATAATACCGCGTATGTAGCAGTGAATAGAATAAGATGTGATGACATGACACCACATATTTATAAAACAACAGATGCTGGTGTTACGTGGAAAAAAATAATTAACGGCCTACCGAATGAACCTATCAATACGGTAAGGGAAGATGCGGTAAGAAAGGAATTATTATTTGCAGGGTCAGAAAATGCAGTTTATTTTTCATTAGACGCAGGTGAAAATTGGCAATCATTAAGATTAAACATGCCTGCAACATCCATCCGAGATTTAGTCATTAAAGATGATGACATCGTGATTGGGACGCATGGTCGTAGTTTTTGGATTTTAGATAATATCACGCCGCTTCGTCAATTAAAAGTAAACGCACAAAAAGAAACTACTTTATACAAGCCACAACAAGCAATGCGTATTCGTTGGAATATGAATACGGATACGCCACTACCACCGGAAGAACCAGCAGGAGAAAATCCTCCAGATGGCGCAGCCATTGATTACTTTTTGAATAATAATGAGGAGCTGGTACAATTAGAAGTATTCAATGACAAAGGCACCCTAATTCGACGTTTCAGCAATAAGGATACATTATATAGTATTCCTGCTGTGAATATTCCATTATATTGGATACGTCCGCAACAAATATTAGCTGCAAGTAAAGGAGCCCACCGTTTTTTATGGGATATGAAATACAATCCCTTAAATGTGCCAGTGGAATATCCAATGACCTCTGTAATACACAATACCGCCCCAAATGCGACTGCCCCTTGGGTAATGCCAGGTAATTATACGGTTAAATTAACCGTGAAAGGAAAGGTATATATCCAAAATTTAACCATAAAAATGGATCCGCGTGTCAAAACGCCTATTGCACAGTTACAAAAGCAACATGATTTATCCGTAATTTGTTACGAAGGTCGTAAAAAAAGTATGGTCAATTTTCCAGAAATTGCTCGTAAATTTAATACACTGTTTGAGATTCTGGTTCATACAGATATGCCCCCAACCAAACAAACAGAAAAAGCAGTGTTAGAAACACAGCAAGCATTATTAAAATTAAATTCAAATGGTAAATAAATTAAAAAGTTCGCTTTTTATTTATGGGGTAGTTATTATTTCATTTTCCTCTTGCAAGTCAAGTGGCATGTTAATGAAAGAAAAAAGTATTGATGACATAATGTCCACTTACCAATCCATGGATAAGCCAGGTGCAAGTGTACTTGTTTTTAAGGATGATAAAATTGTATTTAAAAAAGGATATGGCGTAAGCAATGTTTCTACCCAAGAAAAAATTACCCAAAATACAAATTTTCGATTAGCATCAGTAACAAAACAGTTTACTGCAATGTCAATT
>CAIWBA010000019.1 GCA_903910765.1 uncultured Bacteroidota bacterium | reverse complement strand
TAACAATAGTAATGTTATGCCCTATACTGACACTTGCACATAGTGGTGGTCATTATCATCATGGAGATGGAACGGTATACAATACATGGCAATTAAAAAATGGCAACCCATTAAAAGGTAATTTTTTAATGAACAAAGGTGATGTGATTTATTTAGAAAAAGAAGATGGACAAATATTAGCAGTGCCTATAAAAGATTTATGCATACAAGATCAAAAATTAGCCAATTTTAAGATTAATAAATTAAATGGTATTAATTACCAATTTGACAATCCAACACCTAGCAACACAAGTTCAAATCTGTTAATCAATATTTTACAATATCTATTAATTATACTCACACCGCTTTTACTATTCAAAATAAGTAGGCCATTATTATTTAACAAATATGTTTTAAAAAATAATTTAAATCTGGTAGGAATTTCATTGTTGGTCATTACGACCATCGCTATTGCCTGTAGCAAATCAGCCACAACTTCCAATACAACTGGGAATACAAATAATAACAATAACATTGTTGTTACCCTTCCAAAAACAAGTACTGGATTTATGGATTCTGCTTTCGCCCCCTATAAGCCTTCAATTACAACCAAATGGGATGATACCTATTTTTATATTGGATCAACCGGCATACCTAGTCATAATATGATGATCGGGATTACAAATTGGCAACAACAAGTACCTATTTCGCAACCTTATACCGATAACAACAGTTGGTCTATCCCATTACAGCCCGCTTATGCAACAACACCATTAAGTACCAAAACGAATTTAATGAAAGGTGCAGTTGCTGTTGCAGTAAATGGTATACCCATTTTTAATGCATTGAATAATCGCGGGGAGGATTCCTATTTGATTGGGGAATTAGATAATTGGGGAGGGCATTGTGGTCGTGGCGATGATTATCACTATCATTCAGCACCACTGCACTTATCAACTACATCTGGATTAAAACCAATTGCATTTGCCTTAGATGGATTCCCTGTTTATGGCAGCAAAGAACCTGATGGAAGTGTAATGAGTATATTAGATTCATGCCATGGTCATGTTGGTACTAATAATATTTACCATTACCATGGGACTACAAACTACCCTTATGTGGTGGGAGCGATGAAAGGAAAAGTAAATTTAGATCCAAGTACTGCTGCTCCAGAAAATCAAATATTACCACAAGCATTTACCAAAGCTGTTCGACCAGCTACCAATCCATTAAAGGGTGCTAGTATTACCGATTTTGCAGCCGTTGGCAACAATGGTTATTTGTTAACCTATAAAATTGGCGCTAAAACTGGTTATGTAAAATACAGTTGGGACTTAAATAATAAGTATACCTATATACTAACCGATACTGGAGGAATAGCAACAACAACTAGCTATCAACGTTAATTTGATACTTCTTAAATTGGATGGAAATTAGATGGTATCAATAAACTTACCTACAACTTTATTTCACTAAGTTGAACACCAAACAGCTTTAGTGTTAAAGCATTTAAATCCATTTCATTTCCCTTTAGGTGAATTGTTTTTTGAATATGCGTTTGGGTATCGCCTGGAGATAAAGCCATTGCTGGAGATGACCCTTCTAATTCATAAAACTTACCCATTTGTTTGCCATCCACAGGGCCATCCGTATAGGCATTTAACGCATCACCTTTAAAGGGTTCGGATTGCATTTGCCATAATGAATTTACATAATCGGTTTTGCCTTGAGGTAAAGTAAACTGTATAATAGTTAACACTTTATTTTCTGCATCATAACTTGCCGCCATTGACGTTGCGCGTAATGGCGAAATACCTATTTTACTTCTTTGCTTTGCATCCGCTTTAAATAATAAGTGCCCATTTTTTACTTGTAATCTTGTGGCATCTAATTTTCCAAAATAATCATCAGTAACAATTTTTCCCAACTTAGTTTCATCTCCATTTTGGTAAGGAACAAAAACTGTGGTATGGTCGTTTGCTTGCAACATACTCAATACCCATATAGATAATTGACCTGTATTTTTGGTCCAAGCGAATTGGCCTATATTTTTTACTTTGTTTTCTGTTTCAAATCCAACCGCCTTTATCGAAGCGCCCGTTTTTACACCAAGGACATTGCTAATATTTTCAGCACTTAATAATTTTATTTTTCTATTGACCTCTAAGTCAAATTGGGTGCCCGAATAATTTAATAAATGAATTTTTTTATTAAAGCTAGCCTCCGTATTGGTTGT
>CAIWBA010000018.1 GCA_903910765.1 uncultured Bacteroidota bacterium | reverse complement strand
TCAAGTTGTAAAAAAGCCTTAAATCCTTTTTTATAGACAGTCCAATGCATGATACTGATATAATAGATTTGATAGTTAAGCTATAATGATTTTATTTCGCGTCTGATTCCACTTCAGATTAAACATTATATGAAAGTAAATTTAAGGTCATTTAAGCAGAAAGTAAGACACAACGGTAAACAATTAAAATCTTTTTTAACAAAAGTAAGCAAGCATAATTCAAAAGCATGGGAAGCGAGTGCTGAGAAAATGAATAAAGAAGTTTGGCAGGAAGTAGATTGTTTAAGCTGCGCCAATTGTTGTAAAACAATGACACCCACTTTTACGCCTACAGATATAAAAAGAATTTCAGCGCATTTAAATACAACACCAAAGGAATTTAAAGAAAAGTGGCTTCATTATGATAAGAAAGATAAGGATTGGTTGAATAAATTAAATCCTTGTCAATTTTTGAATTTGAAAACGCATAAGTGTGATATTTATGAAGTGCGTCCTGCAGATTGTGCCGGATTTCCACATCTAACCAAAAAGAAGCTGCCGGATTATGTGCATGTGCACAAGCAAAATGTGGAATTATGTCCTGCCACTTACAAGATGGTGGAGAAGATGCAAGCCCTATTGCAATAATTGTTCCTTTATTGTCGGCCCTTAAATTCATTCATAGTGTCATGCATGCCAAACCATTTGCCTACAATGGTATCGAACCATCGCGCGGGTAATACACCTTTAACAAAATAAATCCAATTTACAATACCAGGCATACGAACATAAAGCCGATCGTTTTCAATGCCCCTTATTATTTTGTTGACAGCGTTTTGTGGTTTTACAATAGGGACAATGCTACTTTTGACACCCTCAAACATACCTGTACTAATATAGAAGGGCGTAACTGTTGTAATTTTTACATTGGTTTTTTCTTTTTCCATTTCAAGTCGCAAGGAATCGCTCCAGCCAATCACCGCAAATTTACTTGCAACGTATACACTTAATTTGGGATTACTGACCATACCCGCTGCAGATGCTATATTAACAATATGTCCTTGTTTTGTTTGCATCATGTCCCCTAAAAATTCCCTAGTGATATGCATCAGGGCATTGCTATTGATGCCCATAGTTTTGTCAATATCATCATGTGTGTGATCGATAAAATATTTTCCAACGACAATGCCGGCATTATTAATTAGTATATCAATTTTACCCACTTCCTTTTTTACGAGCGCAGCTGTATTTATTACTTGCGCGGTATTCATGACATCCACTAAATAAATGTAAACATCGTAACCCATTTTTTTAAATTCCAATGCCGTTGCTTGAAGTAAAGTTTCATTGACATCCCAAATAACCAAAGTGGCTAATCCTTTTTGTAATAATTGCAATCCCATTAACTTCCCAATGCCCGAAGCGCCGCCTGTAATCAGTGCTTTATTTGATTTAATCTTGCTCATAAAATAAAATTTTGGGTGGCCGCAATAATGTTATTACAATTTAACATTTAATACTTAGTAAAAAAAATCAAAAATATACATCTGTTATAAAAAGCAAATCCCATTCTTTGGATGGCATTAATAATAATGCTGCAACATCAAACTGAATATATTTCCATTGTGGGTATTCATATTGGTAATGAGCGGCTGCATTTTTCAAAAACTGCATTTTTTTTGCAGTGATCGATTGCTCAGGGAAGCCAAATTGGTTATCTGTTCGGGTTTTAACTTCAACAATATGGAGTATTCCATCTTTGAACGCAATAATATCAATTTCAAGATGCTTATAGCGCCAATTTCGGTGTAAAATTTCAAATCCGTTTTCTGTTAGGTATTGTGCGGTTATGTTTTCGCCCAAAAACCCAGTATCTTTGTTGTTCATCGCATTTAATAATTATGCGTAAACCTAACGGAATATATTACATGCAAAAAGCGTATAAATTACAAGGAAAGCATCGGCATTATGATTGGGGAGGCACCCAATTTATTCCTACTTTAATGGGGGAGGAAAACCCAAACAATACGCCTTATGCGGAATATTGGATGGGCGCGCATCCTGCGGCTGTTTCAGAAATTACAACAGAGCAGGGCGTTGTTTTATTAGATAAAATGTTAGTGGACAATGGGGCGATGCTCTTGGGTGATAAAACACTAGCAACCTTTGGCACACTTCCTTATTTATATAAAGTGTTGGATGTGGCTAAGATGTTAAGTATTCAAGCACATCCTAATAAGGTAAATGCAGAACTTGGTTATGAAAAGGAGGAAGCTGCAGGAATTAATTTGAATGCAGCGGTAAGAAATTATAAAGACAAAAATCACAAACCGGAAGTCATGGTGGCCTTGAGTGATTTTTGGTTATTGCACGGATTTTTAGCACCTGAATTACTTGAAGCAAGATTAAAGGAGTTTTTTTATTTTAATCCATTACAAGATCATTTTAGAGGGGTAGATTATGAAGGCCTGTATCGTTTTTTTATGCAGCTTTCTTCGGAGGATGCTGATTTTATTTTAAAGCCATTAATGTTGGATGCGGTGAGTTCCGTAAAAAGTGGTTCAGTAGATAAGTCACATCCACATTGGTGGGCGAATAAATATTATGATGGTCATGTGCCAGATAAAAATATTGATAAAGGAATTTTTTCCATCTATATTTTAAATATTGTTCAAGTAGCAAAATATGAAGGTGTTTTTCAAGGCGCGGGATTATTACATGCTTATTTGGAAGGACAGAATATTGAGTTGATGGCAAATAGTGACAATGTATTAAGGGGCGGTTTAACCACCAAACACGTGGATGTTAATGAGCTCATACAACAGGTTCATTTTATTCCGACCTATCCAAATGTATTAAAAGGGGAGGCTTTGAATGAATATGAAACTACCTATCCTTGTCCAGTTCCTGATTTTGGTTTAACAAAAATTACCCTTGACAAGGCTAAATCTTACACAATTAATACCACCGGATTGGAAATGATATTGTTGACCCAAGGCGAAATTCAGCTGGATAAGCTCGCATTAAATGCTGGTGAAGTGGCTATGTTGCCTGCAGGGCAATCGGTTGTATTGACTGCCAATAGCGATTCCGTATTGTTTAAAGCATTTGTTCCATAAGGTTATTCACATTTGAGGAAAATGTAATTTCTGCAATGTTAATCTGAATCCTTATTTTTGAAAACCTAATCCAATTAAATCATAATTGGCGAAGGGTAAAACATAGAAAAACAACAACGATGAGATTAAATAAACAAATAGTTATTGCTTTAGTGATCATGATTGCAACAAGTGCATTGTATCGTGTAATGCCAGGACGTCCTTATGGTTTTGCACCACAAATTGCAATTGCATTATTTGGAGGATCTTTGTTTTCTAAGCAAAAGCAATATGCATTTTTATTGCCTATCTTATCCATGTTTATTTCAGATTTGTTATACCAAGTATTATTCATTTATCATTTGTCACCAATGGAAGGTTTTTATAGCGGACAATTATTAAATTATGTTTTAATTGCAGGTACCGCAGTATTTGGTTTTGGATTACAAAACAATAAAGTTTCAAAATTTGTGATTGGCTTTTTAGCAGCACCCACCGTGTATTTTTTAGTGTCCAACTTTTTAGTATGGGCAGCAGGAGGTGGATATCATCATGCTTTAAATATGTCAGGACTTATGCAAACAATGGAAGATGGCTTGCCATTTTATCCATATAGTGTTGCAGGTACTTTAGTATTTGGCGGCGTTTTATTTGGTAGCTTCCGTTTAATGGTGCCCCAATTTAAAACGGTATAATTCGGAAGATTAAGCTTGCGTTGCTTCAAATGCAGCATCAATTTCCCATGGGCCATTATCGGCAGCTTGGGTCGCTAATTCATCGCAGCGATTGTTGAACGGATTATTGGCATGTCCTTTCACCCAATGAAATTTAATTGTAAAAGGGCCCGCTATTTTGTGGTACTGTAACCATAAATCTTTATTTTTCTTACCTCCTTTAAAGTCGGTTTTAATCCAATTGTCCAGCCACTTTTTCTCTACGGATTCTACCACATATTTGCTATCTGTATAAATATGAATGGGTAATTCTCTTTTTTTAATAGAAAGAAGGGCCTTAATGACCCCTAATAACTCCATGCGATTGTTGGTGGTTTTACGATAGGCGCCTGAAAGTTCTTTCATTTTCTCCCCCCATATCAATAGGGCACCATAACCCCCAGGTCCTGGATTTCCCCTGGAGGAACCATCGGTATATATTACAATTTTGTCCATTTATTTACCCTAAGCGCTTGATAATAAGCAATATACCAATTATTGGCCTTGATTATATAAATTCTATCAAGTTTTTACTTTAATGTGTTCGTTTTACACACTATTTTTTTATCTTTATGCCGCTTGATACGAATTTAGACCAAACGATTGAATTGCAAAATAGATTGATATGCAGCCTGTGGAATATGACAAGTCGGATTTGAAAATAACTTTAGACAATATTAATATTTTAAAGAAGGTTAGTTTTCATTTAAAATATCAAACAACCTTTGGACAGGTAATATATGTTTATGGGGATCATCCACTTTTAGGAAATAATTTGATTGAAAAGGCCATCCCACTTAAATTTTTAAATGATACTTATTGGGGATTGAATTTGGATTTTAGTAATTATCAAGCATTTGATAAAATCACTTACCATTATTTTATTTTAAATCCAGATGGAACTAGAGTATATGATTGGGGAAATGACAAAGTTTTTAACCCCAATAGGGTAACAACAAGCAGTTTGGTATTAATGGATGCTTGGAATTATACAGGTTACATAGAGAATGTTTTTTACACAGAGCCGTTTATTAAAGTATTGCTACCCCCTACATTAAAGCAAAAGCCATCTAATGGTATTCAAAAAAATACAACACATATTTTTAGAGTTAAGGCGCCATTAATTGAAACGAATCAAACGCTGTGTATTGTGGGTGCTTCCAAGGAATTAGGAAAATGGGAGGTGAAAAATCCAATTTTGCTTACTAAAATTATGGAAGCTCCTTATTTTGAAGTGAGTATGGATTTAGAGAAGGCAACATTTCCATTTGAATATAAGTATGGCGTTTTTGATATTTCAAAAAATGAATTTGTTTGTTTTGAAGATGGAACAAATAGGGTTTTGCCAAAATCAATTACAAAAGATCAATTAGCGATTATTAATGATGGATTCGCACAATTACCAAATACACAATGGAAAGGAACAGGCGTTGCGATTCCTGTATTTTCATTGCGTTCAAATCACAGTGCGGGTATCGGCGAGTTCTCTGATTTAAAATATTTAGTCGATTGGTCAAAGAAAATTGGTTTAAAACTAATTCAACTTTTACCACTAAACGATACTACAGCAACACATTCTTGGTTGGATTCGTATCCTTATGCAGCCATTTCTGCTTTTGCTTTACATCCCATGTATTTAAGGTTACAAGAAGTGATTAAAAAAGACCAAACCAATTTAATTGCACCCTTTCAAAAACAAATGGATGCATTAAATGCATTAGCTGAGATTGATTACGATGGGGTAATGCAATTAAAATGGCAATTGCTAAAATTAATTTATGCGGAGAATGGAAAAAAGGATTTTGCAACCGCGGGCTTCAAAAAGTTTTTTAAACAAAATGAACACTGGTTGGTTTCCTATAGTGCATTTTCCTATTTAAGAGATTTGCATGGGACTGTGGATTTTAATTCTTGGCCAACGTATTCGAAATTTGATCAAAAAGAAGTTGATCAATTAACAGGGGCAAAATCTAAAACATACAATGACATTGCTTTATACTATTTTGTACAATACCATTTGCATTTACAATTAAGTGAGAGTGCAAAATATGCCCATGAAAATGGCGTCGTATTAAAAGGGGATATCCCTATTGGTGTATACCGATATGGTGCTGACGCATGGCAACATCCTGATTTATTTCATATGGATATGCAAGCAGGCGCGCCGCCAGATGATTTTGCAGTGAAAGGTCAAAACTGGGGCTTCCCAACTTATAATTGGGAGGTAATGGCATCCAATGATTATAGTTGGTGGAAATTACGTTTTGAGCAAATGAGTTTTTATTTTGATGCATTTAGGATTGATCATATTCTTGGTTTTTTTAGAATTTGGAGTATTCCAATGGATCAAGTGGAGGGTATCATGGGAAGGTTTGTGCCAGCAATCCCAATTGCGCAACAGGAGCTAGATAAAAAAGGCATTTCAGCTGATATGGATAGATACACAAAGCCATTCATTAATGAAGCTGTTTTGTTTACTTACTTTGGGTATGATAACGATTACGCAAAGCAACATTTTGTAAAAGCATTGCAGGATGGGAAGTATGAACTTTCCCCAAATTTTTTAACGCAAAGATCAGTTGAAGCATATTTTAAAACTTTGCCTAATGATGATTGGCATTTGAAAATGCAACAAGGATTATATAATTTAATAAGCAATGTGGTATTGTTCAAAGGGGATGAACCACATACCTATCATTTTAGATTTAATATGGAGGGGACTTTGTCCTTTCAAAATTTAGATGAAAAATCAAAGAATGCTTTACGTGATTTGTATGTAAATTATTTTTTCATACGTCAAGATAATGCATGGGAAAAGGAAGCCTTAAATAAATTACCGATGCTAAAAAAATCAACAAATATGTTGATTTGTGGCGAGGATTTAGGCTTAGTGCCCAATTGTGTGCCACATGTGTTGCGCCAATTAGGGATGTTGAGTTTGGAAGTACAACGTATGCCTAAGGCAAGTAATAAAACATTTTTTCATCCTACGGACGCCCCTTATTTAAGTGTGGTTACCCCAAGTTCACATGATACAAGCACCATTCGTGGATGGTGGGAGGAAGATAAAAACAAAACCCAACAATTTTTCAATTATGAAATTGGGCAAAAGGGACAAGCACCTGAGTTTTGTGAACCTTGGATAAATAAAGCAATTTTAGCACAGCATTTATATTCACCCGCCATGTGGGCCATTTTTCAGTTGCAGGACTTTTTAGGCGTGGATGCTACCATTCGAAGAAATAATCCAAAAGAGGAGCAAATCAATGTGCCAGCAAATCCAAAACATTATTGGCGCTATAGAATGCATATCACCCTTGAAAACTTATTAAAACAAGATGAATTTAATAAGGAATGGAAAAAGACCATCCAATCAAGTGGACGCTAATGTTTTGTATCTTAGCAAAAAAATAGATTAGTGCAATTAGAATTTTGGGAACAGCAATTACCTTTTGAGTATCCATTCACCATTTCAAATGGTAGAACTAAAACCCATCAGCATAGCTTAATGGTTAAATTGTCTTTAGGCAATTGGGTAGGCTATGGTGAAGCACCAGCCATTGTGTATTATAATGTCACTGTGCAAGGGATGATGGAACAATTAGAAAAGCAAAGAAAACTTATTGAAAAATTCGCGTTGATTGATCCAGAAAGATTTTGGCATTTCTTACATCACTTATTTCCCCAGGATCCATTTTTAGTATGTGCGTTAGATATGGCAGGTTGGGATTTGTTTGGACAAATGAAAAAGCAACCCCTTCATGAAATGTGGCATACCACTTGGGATAATGCTACGGTAACGCCCATCTGCGATTATACTTTAGGCATAGATGCAATTGAGAAGATGGTGGAAAAAATGAATGCGCATCCTTGGCCAATATATAAAGTGAAAGTGGGTACCGATTACGATATTGAAATGTTAACTGAATTAAGAAAGCATACAACTGCACCTTTGCGTGTGGATGCCAATGCAGGTTGGACTTTAGAAGAAGCCTTGGTTAAAATACCTGCATTTGCCAAGGTAGGCGTTGAATTAATAGAACAGCCTTTGGCCAAAGATAATTGGGAAGGTATGGCGGAATTGAAAAAGCAATCTGTCCTTCCTTTATTTGCGGATGAAAGTTGTGTGTTTGAAAAGGATGTGGCCACTTGTGCAAATTATTTTCATGGCATCAATATTAAGTTAACCAAATGTAGTGGACCAACACCGGCATTAAGAATGATCAAGGAAGCCAAAGGCTTGGGATTGAAAGTGATGATGGGAAGTATGAATGAAAGTGTGATTGGTTCAGCCGCAATCGCGCAGTTTTTACCCCAATTGGATTATGTGGATATGGATGGCCCCTTATTAATGACCGAACTAAATGGGGTAGGACTTGATTTTAGTTTTGCGCAAAACAGTGGTAAAATTGCACCATTAAATAGGCCAGGATTGGGTGTGCAGTATCGTATGCCTTTCAAGAAATAAATTTTATGACACCAGAACGAACTAGTAAATTATTAAAAGTTTTAAGCAAGCGACAAGCCAATTTAGCGGTGGTGTTGGAGAATGTACAGGATCCACATAATGTTTCTGCTGTTATGCGTACCTGTGATGCAGTGGGTATACAGGATGTGTATGTACTTACCACTAAAATAGCAAAACATAAAAAATGGGGATATCGCAGTAGTAGTAGTGCTTTAAAATGGTTAACCATTCATGAATTTGATAATTTGGAAGCATGTGTTGCTGCATTAAGAAAAAATTTCAAAAAAATATTAACCACCCATTTGTCAAGTGATGCGGTAAGTTTACACGATATTAATTTTACAGATTCTATAGCATTGGTTTTTGGCAATGAACATGCAGGTGTCACTGAAGAGTTTAGAAATTTAGCGGATGGTAATTTTATTATTCCACAAATGGGTATTATACAAAGCTTAAATATTTCAGTGGCATGTGCGGTGAGTATTTATGAAGCCATGCGACAAAAAATGAATGCGGGACATTATAATCAAGCCACACTTCCTAAGCAGCAAATGGATGAATTATTAACGCAGTGGGGGTTTGAAGAGGAAACACCAGAAGTGTATAATAATTCAAAGTTGAAGCGAAGTTAATCTGATTTTATAGCGAAGCGTAATGGTACTTTAAAGCGAAGCTAAAATGAAATTTAATCGAATTCATTTTCAAGGTATGCATTACATTTGTTCTGGTACTGCAATACCTAAACAGCCCATCGCTTTTTGTAAAGTAGCCGCTGTTAAAATTCCGATTTTTATTCTCAATTGTTTTTTCGTTTCTGAGTCCGCATTCGCAATAGAATGTTCGGAATAGAAGGTATTGAACAACTTTGCTAAATTAAAAGCATAAATCGCAATTTTTGAAGGGTCTAAATTTTCGGCTGCTTCGTTAATGATAGCCGGGAATAGCGATAATTCAATAGCTAATTGTTTTTCCAAAGGTAATAATTCATTTGCCGTAAGTAAAACTGCAGTTCCAGTTTTACGTAGGATGCTCTTGATACGCGCGTGTGTGTATTGAATAAATGGACCTGTGAAACCATGGAAGTCGATACTTTCTTCAGGGTTAAATATCATTTTCTTTTTAGGATCAACCCTTAATAGGAAAAATTTAAGTGCGCCTAAC
>CAIWBA010000017.1 GCA_903910765.1 uncultured Bacteroidota bacterium | reverse complement strand
TTTTCTTATTAGGTATTTGATAAATACCTTCTATTTCCTAGCTGCTTTGCTTATTTTTGTTACACAAACAGATATTATGCGTAAAATACTCGGGTTGGTTTTGATTTTGTTGCCATTTATTGGGATGGCCCAAAAATTAACAAAAACAGATAAACTGCTTATTCAAAATGTACAAAATCATATCAAGTATTTAGCGAGTGATGAACTTGAAGGCCG
The DNA here is from genome assembly GCA_903910765.1 of uncultured Bacteroidota bacterium. Lineage (GTDB taxonomy): Bacteria > Bacteroidota > Bacteroidia > Chitinophagales > Chitinophagaceae > Sediminibacterium. The sequence goes on along the minus strand of CAIWBA010000017.1, from coordinate 1,890 downwards.
TCGTGCAGGTTCGGTAGGAGAGCAAAAGGCGGTGAACTATATCGTTGCACAATATCAGGCCTTGGGTATAAAACCCATGGGGACGGATGGCTATATCCAAGCATTCCCCATTGATGAGGGTAAGCGATTAACAGCGGCTTCATTTTTGAATATTAATGGGGAAGCACTTGTATATGATAAAGAATTTATTCCATTATCAAATAGTGGATCAGGAAAGTTTAATTCAAATGCAGCGATTGCGCTAAATGAATCAAAGCAAGTTTGGTTTAAGGATTTAAATGAAGTGTTAGATGCTGCGGTGACCAACCCACATTTTGATTTGAATCAATGGATCATTGATTTTACAAAGGAAGTAAAAGCAAAAGGGGCTAGCGCTTTATTTTTATATAACAAAGGAACTTTTGTTGACAATATTCAATTTAATAAATTTGACACTGCTACTTCTTTGTCTATCCCAGTTGTATATTTTACAAAGAATGGTTGGTTGAAACATTTCAATGATGACATTGATACGTATAAAATTAATGCGAACATTGAATTTGAACATGCTACGCGAACTGCACATAATGTGGCAGCTTTTATTGATAATCAAGCTACGAATACTATTGTTATTGGCGCGCATTTGGATCACTTAGGCTACAATGAAGATCACAATGCATTAGATATTAATAATTCAATTCGTAATGGTGCAGATGATAATGCAAGTGGTACTAGTGCAATTATTGAATTAGCTAAATTATTAAAGAAAAAATCACCTAAAAATAATAACTATTTAATCCTGCATTTTTCGGGGGAGGAATTAGGATTATTTGGAAGTAAGTATTGGTTAGAACATCCAACATACAAAGGCAATTTAAATTACATGATTAATTTGGATATGGTGGGCAGATATGATACCGCACGTAAATTAACAGTGGGCGGGTATGGTACTTCAACAAAATGGGCTGAGGTATTGGCTAAAACACCAACTAGTTTATTAACGCATTATGATAGTGCTGGCGCGGGTCCTAGCGATCATGCGAGTTTTTATCGCAAGGATATGCCTGTATTATTTATGTTCACTGGCAGCCATAGTGATTATCACAAAGCCACCGATGATTGGGATAAAATTAATTATGCAGGGGAAGCAACCATCATTCAATATGTACATAGTATTATTAAAAATACAGATGCTGCTGGGAAACTTGATTTTTTAAAAACGCGTGAAAATTCCATGGGGAAAAGTAATAAATTCACGGTGAGTTTAGGGGTGATGCCCGACTATGCATTTACGGGTACTGGCGTTCGTATTGAAGGCGCAACACCAGGAAAATTAGCGGAGCGTTTGGGTTTAAAAGGAGGAGATGTATTAGTGCAGTTGGGTGATTATAAGTTGGTAGATGTGATGAGTTATATGACAGCGCTTTCTAAATTTAAAAAAGGGGATAAAACAACACTTCTATATAAGAGAGGTGCAGATGAGGTGAAATTAGATATCGAGTTTTAACAAAGAAAACTGCTTTGATAATTACCTATAGTTTTATAAATTTATAAAGTGAGTAAATTAATTTTAGATCAGGACGCAATTAACGAAAATGATTTCGAGGGTTCTCGTATCTTAGGAATTTCTGCGCCTATCAAAAATTATCAATTCTGTATTTTATTAAATCAATACATGGGTTTTGAATTCAGGTTTAATCCTGATCATGAAATTGCGTTAAAAAGAAAAAATAGAACCTACTATTTTTCCATGTATGAGGGAACTGAACCCACTACTTCCATTCAGCATTTTGTTTACCACAATCAATTTGATGGCGAATATTTATTGCCCGAGCTCAAACATATGGATTTTATATGGTGGATCAGAGGGGAGTGGATTGAGGACGAAAAAGTAAATGATATTTTACAAAC
>CAIWBA010000016.1 GCA_903910765.1 uncultured Bacteroidota bacterium | reverse complement strand
GCTTTGGGGCCGGTTTTTACTGGCGGAATATCCTTTTTTACGCCACTTGTATCAGGGCGTTGGCCTGGCATTTGATCGGGTCTAGGACCGCCTGGGCGTTGACTTTGAACCTGACTTTGTATCATAACAAATAGGCCAAAAACGAGCATGATTTTTTTCATATTAAACATTATTAGTTATTAAAATAGAATAGTAAATATACAAGTTTCGGGACACGGATGGTTTTTTGTAAAACTTTATAATAAAAAAATACTTGGAAATTTGTTTGGACCAATAAATTACCTATTTTGTAAGCCCTTAATAACTATTAATATACATTTTAAGAGAAAATGGGGTTCGTAATTATCAAGGGCGAATTTAAAAAATAATTTTAAACTAAAATCAATTGAATCATGGCTGATCTTTCAAAATCAACTGCAACAGCTAAGAGCGCTGCACAGCCTCAAGAAGGCGGAAATTTGGTTGCTACACTTGCACCTATCGTGTGTATCGTAGCAGGTTATGTTATTTGGCGTTTTGTGCTAGGTAACGCTAGTAATTTCACAACTCCTGATCCGAATGGTGGATTTTGGCCTTCGCACAAAGGACCAAAAGGAACATTTACTAAAATGTATGAGGGTGGTATCGTTGTTCCAATTTTAATTGGTAGTTTATTAATCGTTTTAACTTTTGTTATTGAAAGATTAATGACAATTAAAAAAGCAGCTGGAAAAGGAAACATTGCACAATTTGTTCGTAAAGTACAATTTCATTTAGCGAATAAAGAAGTGGATAAAGCTATAGCTGAGTGTGCTAAGCAACAAGGGTCTGTTGGTAATGTAATGAACGCTGGTTTGAAAAAATACAAAGAAATGATTTCAAATACTGAATTAGATACAGACCAAAAAGTATTGAATATCCAAAAAGAAATTGAAGAAGCTACTGCATTGGAATTACCAATGTTGGAGAAGAATTTAGTTTTCTTATCTACTATCGCATCTGTTGCAACCTTATTAGGTTTGTTCGGAACGGTATTAGGTATGATTCGTTCTTTCTCTAAATTAGGTGAAGAAGGTGGTGGTGAAGCAGCACGTGAATTATCGCAAGGTATTTCTGAGGCCTTGTACAATACTGCATTAGGTATTGGTACATCTGCAGTTGCGATTATTATGTATAATGTGTTCACGACAAGAATTGACGGTATCACTTATGGTATCGATGAGTCTGGTTTCACATTAACTCAAAGCTTCGCAGCAAACTACAAATAGTAGAAAACAACGTAATTTAATTTAGGTGTTAGCACCTAATAATTTTTAAAAGACTATACAATGGGTAGAGCCAAATTACCTCGTAAGAGTACCAATATCGACATGACAGCCATGTGCGATGTGGCTTTCCTTTTATTGTCTTTCTTCATCTTAACGACAAAGTTTAAGCCAGCGGAAGCAATTGCAGTAACGACACCAAGTTCGGTTGCTTCAAAAATTGCACCAAGCAAGGACTTTGTTTTGATAACGATTGATAAAGATGGTAAAGTATTTCTGACGATTGATGATGAGCAAAAAAGAGAAGTTGTAGCGAATGCATTAAATACAACACGCAATTTAGGGATCAATGTTCCTGCATTTAAAAAAGCAGGATTTATTGGAGCACCATTTAGCGGATTAAATTCTTTTTTAGCCATTCCTGAAGAAAACAGAAAAGGAGACCAATTACCAGGGATACCATGTAAGGATAGTACCAATAATGAGTTAATCACTTGGATGCAAGTAGTGAAGGAAGCATATGCGGGCGCTAAAATGGACCTTTTATTAAAAGGGGACAATGTGTCTAAATATCCTTCATTCAAAAATGTAATTGTTGCATTTAAGAAAAACGATTTATTGAAATTCCAAATGGTAACCAATCCTGAAAATGCCCCTGTTGGATCTGAACTTTACAAAAAGTCAATCAGCGGAGATAATCAGGATAATTAAATTTTATAACTAATAAAAAGTTACTGATATGGCAGAATTAGATACCTCGGGCGGTGGCCATAAAAAAGGACCAGGAGTCAAAAAAGGAAAAAAACTATCAACGCGTGTGGATTTAACACCGATGGTGGATTTAGGATTTTTGTTGATTACTTTTTTTATATTCACTACTACAATGAGTCAGCCAACAGCATTTAAACTGTTTTTGCCTGATGATAAAGTAATCCCAGAGGACCAAAACAAAGCGAAGGAATCAGGCGTACTTACTATTATGATGGGCGCGGATAATCATATCTATTATTATGAGGGGCAATTAAAATCAGACGGTTCTAATTTTTTGTCTGCTTCCTATAATGGAGAAAATTCAATTCGTGATGTTATATTAAAAAAGAAGGCTGAAGTAAGAAGCCGTTCTAGAGACGCTGAAAATCCAGAAAAAGATTTCGTAGTAGTTATCAAGCCTAGTGTTGACTGCAATTATCAAAATGTAGTTGATATTTTGGATGAGATGGCTATTAATGTAGTTAAAAAATATGCATTAGTAGATATTTCAGAAGGTGAGGCGCAACTAGTTTCTATTTCTGATAAGAGTTCACAATCTCCTACAAGCAATTAAAAGCATTAAAAATGGATATAAATAAAATATTAACCGCCGATTTTCTTGACCTGGTTTTTGAAGGTAGAAATAAGGATTATGGTGCTTACGAACTACGCAAAACATACAATCAACGTATCAAAACAGGAATGATTGGTATGTTGGGACTTACTTTGCTACTTTCTGTAGGTGCTATATTATCAAATTCTATCAAGAAAAAACAAGCAGAAGTGATTGCTGTGGATCTTTCATTAGAAAATGTTCAGGATGAGAAAAAACCTGAACCACCACCACCACCTCCGCCTAAGCAAGAACCGCCTAAAGTGGAAGTCACTAAATTCACGCCACCTAAGATTGTAAAAGACGAGGAAGTGAAGGAAGAGGATGAAATTAAGGAAGTAGAGAAATTAGAGGATACTAAAATTGGTACATTTAACCAAGAGGGAACGAAGGATGAAGGTGTGGTTGCGCCAGTTGAAAGCACGGCTATCGTGGAAGCACCAAAGGATGACGATGAAAATAAAATTTTCACCGTAGTTCAAATACCTGCTGAATTCCCAGGTGGACAACAAGGTTGGATTCGTTATTTGGAAAGAACCTTAAATAGGGATTTGCCAGTTGAAAATGGTGCCCCTACTGGAAAATATAGTGTGGTTGTATCTTTTATCGTAGCAAAAGATGGTGCAATTTCTGAAGTAAAAGCGGAAAATGATCCAGGATATGGTACAAAAGATGAAGCCGTTCGTGTAATCCAAAGAGGTCCAAAATGGAAGCCAGCTGTTCAAAATGGTCGTAATGTAATTTACCGCCATCGTCAAGCCATTGTTTTCATGGTTTCAGAAGACTAATTCAAACGAATAAAAAATATAAAATCCTTCTCGATTTCATCGGGAAGGATTTTTTTTTGCACGCTAATAAATTAATAGAGGGTCATAATTATTAGCGCAGAAAATAAATTTCAAAAAGTTACCTTTGCATATGCGCGAAAATATAAGTAATTGGAATGATACGATTGTTGCCTTGGCTACTGCGCCAGGCATTGGCGCTATTGCTGTAATAAGATTAAGTGGTGTAAAAGCAATTGAAATTGTAAATGATGTATTTCCAAAGAAAAATTTATTGCAACAAAAAACGCATACCGTTCATTTTGGTAAAATTGAATTTGACAATATCGTGATTGATGAAGTAGTGGTCACATTATATCGCGCACCAAAATCTTATACAGGTGAGGAGGTGGTTGAAATTTCCTGCCATGGTTCCCCTTTTATTCAGGATAGTTTATTACAATTAATGATTCAACAAGGTGCCAGATTAGCAAAGCCTGGTGAATTTACACAAAGGGCATTTTTAAATGCCAAATTAGATTTAACACAAGCCGAAGCGGTCGCAGATTTAATTGCGAGTAATACAGAAGCATCCCGTCAAGCAGCTTTGTATAATTTAAAGGGTGGATTTTCGGATGATTTAAAATTAATGCGTGAAAAGCTAATTAAATTTTCGGCATTAATTGAATTGGAACTTGACTTTTCACAGGAAGATGTCGCATTTGCAAATAAAAAGGAGTTAGAAGTTTTAGTGCAACAGATGCAATTGAAAACAAATATTCTTTTGGAATCTTTCAAGTTAGGAAACGTAATAAAGAATGGGGTGCAAGTGGCCATTGTTGGAAAACCCAATGCAGGAAAATCTACCTTATTAAATACTTTATTAAATGAACAAAGAGCCTTAGTAAGTGAAATTCCAGGAACTACCAGGGATACCGTGGAAGAGCTATTAAATATAGATGGCGTATTGTATAAGTTAATTGATACAGCTGGTATCAGGCAGCAAACCGGAGATGTAATTGAACAGATGGGTATTGATAAGAGTAAAGAAAAAATTATTCAAGCAGATATTGTGATTGCTTTATTTGATGTAAACGCCACAAGCCCCGAACAAATTCATGCCTGGGAAAAAGAGATTGGCTTAGATAAAATTATATTGGTGGGAAATAAAATGGATTTGACTACATCGGATGTTGTAAATAATTTTAATAAATTTAAAAATATTGTTTTCATTTCTGCAAGAGATAAAAATAATATTGAAGCATTAACACAAGCCATCACGCAAAAAGTGATTGGAGATCAATTAAAAAAAGAAGGTACGATTGTTACGAATGCGAGACATGTGAGTTCCTTAAAAAAATTATTACTTGCATTGAATGATGTTGAAACAGGGTTAATGCAAAATGTTACGGGCGATTTACTCGCGTTAGATATTCGACAAGCCCTACATTATTTAGGCACCATTACGGGTGAAATAACTAGCGAAGATCAATTGGATTTTATTTTCTCCAAATTCTGTATTGGAAAATAGAGAAGGGTACAAAATATTTTGTAAACCATTCTCAATTATTATCTTTGCATCGTATAACTAACACTTGTTATTTTAAATTTTTGTGCTTGTAGCATTTGACGGAGGAATGCCCCATATTTATTGTTAACGATAATATAATACAGGGTGATGATTTTGTTAAATAATATATTAACAATGATTTACATATACACATATAATAAATATGATTATATGTGTATGTTTTACACCTATTTTTGATAAATTACAAGTGTGTAAAATATACACATTACTACGATTGCTGAATTTGATTGCTTGATAAATGAAAAAACTAATTGCTTTGTTTTGTTTAACAACAGTGATGAATGCCAATGGGCAGCTATTAAAAACCGATCCAAATTTTATTTTGGAGTCGAGCAGCAATGTTTTGATTACCGCTGATGCAAATAAAGGAAATAAAAATTTACAAAATTTTACCGGCGATGTTTATGTGCATATTGGCGTCATTACCAACTTAAGCGCCAATAGTAGTGCATGGAAATATGTGCCTAGTTTTTCAGTTTGGGGTGGAACAGATGCAAGAATTAAATGTACTTCGATTGGAAATAATAAATGGACTTATACGATTCCAGGAAACTTAAGAGCATTTTTTGGTATCACGGATGCTTCAGAAAAAATATTAAAAATTGCCATTTTATTCAGAACAGTCGCTGGTGTTAAACTAGCGAATGAAGATAATTCAGATATGTTTTTATCAGTGGTGGATAATCAATTTCAAGTTAAAATTGATACGCCATTTCTGCAACCACTTTACCAGCCTCAATTTGAAGCAATTAAAAAAGGTTTAGGAGATACTTTATTTATCAATGCAAAGGCGAGTGCTGACGCAAATTTATCCATTTATTTCAATGACACTTTGTTAAAGTCGATGACCAATACAAGTTCATTATCGGCTTTTAAAATTATTAATCGATTAGGTACACAAAAAGTGTTGGTGGTCGGTGATAATGGTTCAACAACTTCAAAAGATTCTTTGGGTTTTTTAGTAGCGGGTGCTATTTCAATTAAGGATTTGCCTACAGGTGTTAGCGATGGTATCAATTATCATGCGGGTGATACATCAGTCACCTTGGTTTTATATGCCCCCAAAAAAACGAGTGTTACTGTAATGGGTGATTTTAATAATTGGACACCCACTTTAGCAGATGTCATGAACATGACAAAAGATAGTGCACGTTTCTGGATAAAAATTAATGGTTTAAAAGCCGGACAAGAATATGCTTATCAATATTTGATTGATGATAATTTAAGAGTGGCTGATTATACCACTGAAAAAATATTAGACCCAAATAATGATGCGGGTATTCCTGCAGCTACTTACCCGAATTTAAAAGCCTATCCAACGGGTAAAACAACAGGTATTGTAGGCATCTTGCAAACTGCCAAGCCCAAATACCAGTGGAAGGATGCGGGATTTGTAAGACCTAATAAAAAGAACTTAATTATATATGAGTTGCTTTTGCGCGACTTTGTTCAAAAGCAAAATTTCCAAACATTAAAGGATAGTTTGAACTATTTAAAAAAATTAGGTGTTAATGCTATTGAGCTTATGCCGTTTTCAGAATTTGAGGGGAATGATAGTTGGGGGTATAATTCAAGTTTCTTTTTTGCCCCTGATAAATTTTATGGCACTGAACTAGCGATTAAGGAATTTATTGATTCAGCTCATGCCAAAGGGATTGCGGTGATCATGGATATGGTTTTAAATCATGTGTTTGGATCTTCTCCTCTAGCACAAATGTATTGGGATAGTAAGGCAAGTGCTCCTGCTGCAAACAATCCTTGGTTAAATACAGCTGCAAAACATCCTTTTAATGTAGGTAATGATTTTAATCATGAATCTCCTGCAACCAAGCAACTAGTTTCGAATGTGGTTAAACATTGGCTAACACAATATCATATAGATGGCTTTAGATGGGATTTGTCCAAAGGCTTTACGCAAAAAAATAATCCAACAGACGTCAATGCTTGGGGTGCGTATGATGCATCTCGTATTACCATTTGGAAAAATATTTATGATACCATGCAAAAGGCATCTACCAATAGCTATTGCATTTTAGAACATTTTGCAGACAACACCGAGGAAAAGGAATTGGCGGATTATGGTATGTTATTGTGGGGCAATGCAAATTATAATTTTAATCAAGCGACCATGGGTTTTACTACGGATGCATCATTTACTAATGCATTTGCAAATGGTCGTGGTTGGAATCAACAACATTTGGTCACCTATATTGAAAGCCATGATGAAGAAAGATTAATGTATAAGAATACCATGTATGGAAATACAAGCGGCGCTTATTCGACGCGTGATTTGGCTACTGGGTTAAAGCGTAATGAAATGGCCGCTGCGTTTTGGGCTTTAACGCCTGGACCAAAAACCATGTGGCAATTTGGGGAATTGGGGTATGATTATTCTATTAATACTTGTACCGATTTGTCAGTGAATAATAATTGTCGTTTATCAATGAAACCAATTAAGTGGGATTATTTAGCGAACACCAATCGAAAAGGCTTGTATAATGCCTATGCACAATTTTTAAAATTGAGAAATAACCCATCCTATACGAACGACTTCATTTCAAATAAATATACAGTTACCTCCACTGGTGTTGTAAAATCAATGCAATTAAATGGGGACTCTATAAAATTAGTAGTATTGGGTAATTTTGATGTTAATCCTGCTACAGCGAATGTGCCTTTCCCATCTGATGGCATTTGGTACAGTATTTATACTAATAAGTACCAATCTGTGGTGGGCGGTTCGGCTTCTATTACTTTGCAACCTGGAGAGTATTATGTGTATGCAAATAAAAATATTTCTACGGTGACCATCACCGATGTATTGAATCCGGATATGCCTGAATTAAAAATTCCAGTGACCATTACCCCTAATCCTTTAAGAACAAGTGCCACCATCAATTATCAGTTAACGGAAAGCGGTCAATTAAGCATACATGCTTATGATATGAATGGAAATGATTGCGGTGTGTTGTATACTGGCTACAAGCAAAAGGGGAGTCAACAATTTATTATTAATAAAAATGCAAGCATGCAAATGCCGGGCATGTATTTTATATCCATCACTTTAAACCAAAAACAAAAAATAAATAAACTTTTAATTACAAATTAACAATTCTTAAACTTGAAATCGTAAATCTATGAACATGAAAAAAACACTTGTTGCTTTGTTGCTAGCAGTTATCTGCTTGCCAGCATTTGCGCAAGATCGTACGGTTACTGGTAAGGTAACCGACGCCAAAGATGGATCTCCTTTGGTTGCAGCTTCTGTCGTTGTAAAAGGAACTAAAAAAGGAGTGAGTACATCTTCGGATGGTACTTTTTCTTTGAAAGTTGCTGGTACAGAAAATACAGTGGTAGTTTCATTTTTGAACTATGCAGCTAAGGAAGTATCTATCGCAGGTCAAACTAACATCAATGTTGCTTTGACACAAAATTCCGATCAATTAGGCGATGTTGTCGTAATTGGTTATGGTTCCGTTCGCAAAAAGGACTTAACAGGAAGCGTAGCTAACGTTTCTGCTAAGGATTTTGTGAAAGGACAATTAACTAGTCCTGAACAATTAATTGCTGGTAAAGTAGCGGGTGTGCAAATAACTTCAAACGGTGGTGCGCCTGGTGCAGGAAGTACCATCAGAATTAGAGGCGGTGCTTCGCTTAATGCAAGTAATGATCCTTTAATCGTTATTGATAACGTTCCTTTAAGTAATAATGGAATTGCAGGTATTGCAAATCCACTTTCTTTAATCAATCCAAATGATATTGAGTCATTTAGTGTTTTAAAAGATGCATCTGCAGCAGCGATCTATGGATCTCGTGCTTCTAATGGTGTAATTATTATTACCACTAAAAAAGGTGCGAAAGGAAAAACGAAATATAATTTTAGTTCTCAAACTTCTGTTGGACAGGTGGCTAATTATGTGGATGTGTTAAGTGCTGATGAATTTACTGCTTATGTAAACACAAATGGTACTGCAGCGCAAAAGAAATTATTAGGAACTGAGAAAACTGATTGGCAAAAACAAATTTATCAAAGTGCAGTAACTTTTGAAAATAACTTTAGCGCTTCTGGTGCTACTAAATTGATGCCTTATCGTTTTTCAGTCGCTTCTTTATCTCAAGAAGGGGTGTTGAAAACTGGTAAATTAGATAGAACCACTATTGGTTTAAATTTAAGCCCTCGTTTATTCAAGAATGCATTGAAAATAGATTTGAATGCAAAAACATCTTTCAGTAAAAGTCGTTTCGCAGATCAAGGAGCTATTGGAAATGCGGTTAGTTTTGATCCAACCAAGCCTATCTATTCATCAAATGCAAGTGCTTTTGGTGGTTTTTATGAGTGGTTGGATGCAGGTTCAACTACAGGCTTAGCTGGCTTAGCGCCAAAAAATCCATTAGGGTTATTAATGCAAAAGCAAGATTTAAGCAATGTGAACAGAACCATTGCAAATGCGGACATTGATTACACTTTACCTTTCTTTAAGGATTTAAGATTGCACACCAATGTGGGTATTGATGTTTCCAATGGTTCAGGTACTATTTTCATACCTGGTACAGCTGCATCTACTTTTAAACGTTTTAATGGCAAGGGCGGTGTTAACAATCAATACAAACAAGAAAACTCAAACTTATTGGCAGAGTCTTACTTGAACTATTCTAAATATGTTGACAATATCGAAAGTAAATTTGATGTGGTTGCGGGTTATGCGTATCAAGAATTTAAATCAAAGAATTTTAATTTCAATGATTTAACAGAAGATGGCACTATTGTAACTGCGCCTAATTTCCCTTATGATATTCCTGAAAACAGATTAGTATCATTTTATGGTAGATTTAATTATGCATTAAAAGGAAAGTATTCATTAACAGCTTCGATTCGTCAGGATGGATCATCAAGATTCAATGCGGATAATCGTTTTGCGACTTTCCCTTCATTTGCTGCTGCTTGGAACTTAGCGGAAGAGCCTATGTTTAAGCAATCTAAAGTAATTTCTGCGTTGAAATTAAGATTTGGTTATGGTGAAACTGGACAACAAGATGGTATTGGTAACTATGATTACTTATCTTATTATTCTTTGAGTGGCCAACAAGGTAAATATCAATTGGGAAATACTTTCTACAATATGTATGCACCAGGTGGTTATTATGGTGGAAGGAAGTGGGAGCAAACAGCAACGACTAACTTAGCCTTAGATTTTGGCTTGTTCAATAATAAGTTAACGGGTAGTTTAGATGTTTACAAAAAAGTAACTTCTGATTTATTAAACTTAGTAGGACAACCTGCAGGTGCCAACTTCTCTAACCAAGTGATTGCGAATGTGGGTGATATGGAAAATAAAGGCGTTGAATTAGGATTGAATTTGCAAGCAGTAAATAAAGCTAATTTCAATTGGGAATTAGGTTTTAACATTACTTACAATGAAAATAAAATTACCAACTTAACTATTTCTCCAGATCCTAATTATCCTGGTAACAAATATGGTGGTATTTCTGGTGGTGTTGGTAACACCATCATGATTAATTCAGTTGGATACAACAGAGGATCTTTTTATGTTTTCCAACAAGTATATGATGCTGCAGGTAAACCAATTGAAGGATTATTTGTAGATCGAAACAAAGATGGTATCATTAATGATAAAGACCAATACCAATACCAAAGCGTGGATCCTAAAATTTTCTTAGGATTTACATCTAATATGACGTACAAAAAATGGAATGCTGGTTTTGTGGTAAGAGCGAATGTGGGTAATTACATGTACAATAACGTGTATAGCACTTTAGGTACTTTCAAAGCCATCTCAAGTTTAGCAACGCATATTGGTAATGCTTCAAGAAATATCTTAGAAACAGGCTTTACACAAAATGGGGTGAATCAATTAATGAGTGATTATTATATTCAAAATGCTTCCTTCCTAAGAGTAGACAATATTAACATTGGCTATAATGCAGGAAAAGTATTTAAGGATAAAGCAAATTTAAGATTCAACGCAAATATTCAAAATGCCTTCATCTTAACTAAATACAAAGGATTGGATCCTGAAATTGGTGGTGGTATCGATAATAATTTTTATCCTAGACCTCGCGTATTTGCATTAGGCTTAAATCTTGAATTTTAATCAATACAAAACAAACAACTATGAAAAATAATTTATACAAAGTTGGGTTAACGTTGAGTTTTGTTGCAATCCTATTTGGAGCTTGCGTAAAAAAACTTGATGTATTACCTACAAATGACATCACTGCCGATGTGGTATACAGCTCGGTAGATGGTTATAAAAAGGCTTTCGCTAAAGTTTATGGCGCCTTTGCATTGGGTGGAAATAATGGTGCAAACGGGGGTGGCGACATTCAAGGTATCGATGGTGGATTTTCGGATTTCTTCCGTCTTTACTGGAATGCACAAGAATTACCTACAGATGAAGCAGTGGTATCATGGGGTGATGCAGGATTACCTGATTTTCACAAAATGAACTGGTCTGCAAATAACCAATTCGTTAAAGCTTTGTACTACCGTTCATTTTATCAAATTACGGTAGCGAATGATTTTATCAGACAAGCAAGTGATGCGAATCTTGCTAAAAGAGGAATCACTGGAACAGATGTTGATAATATTAAAAGATTCAAAGCAGAAGCAAGATTCTTAAGAGCGTATCAATATTCCGTATTAATGGATTTGTTTGGAAGCCCTGCTTTCATTACGGATTCTGTTGCCATGGGTAGTGAATTACCTAAGCAAATTTCAAGAGCAGATCTTTTCGCTTATGTTGAAAAAGAATTGAAGGAAATTGAACCATCACTTGCTGCACCAAAAGCAAATGAGTATGGAAGAGCGGATCAAGCTGCGGCTTGGGCATTGCTTGCACGTATTTATTTAAATGCAAAAGTTTACACAGGTGCTGATAAAAACACCGATGCAATTACATATTCAAATAAGGTAATTGGGGTAACAGGTTATAGTTTATTGCCAGATTATACTAAAATAATGAGAGCAGATAATCACCTAAACAACCCTGAGTTTATTTTAACCATTAACTATGATGGTAAATTCACTACCAACTGGGGAGGTACTACCTTCTTAACACACGCTGCGGTGGGTGGTAATATGGCGGCTTCTGATTATGGTATTGATGGTGGTTGGGGTGGTATTAGAACCACTAAAGGTTTAGTGAACACATTTACCTATGACTTAAACTTACCTGCGGTAACATCTACATTGGGAACTGCTAGTAAATATGGTTTAGTAGGTTCAGCGGTAAACAACTGGGGTGCTACACCAGATGTTCCTTTTTATCCTACTGCAACTGCTGGCGTTTTTGTTGCTTATGTTAAATTTTTAAGTGGGGAATGGAAAATCAGAGTTAATAATGATTGGTCCGAAAACTATGGTGATAATGGTGCTAATTTATCCTTGGAAGCGAATGGCGATAATATGAAAACCGATGGCGGTTTTTACAAAGTAGTGTTAACTGTAAAACCAGGTGCATTATCATACACTGTTTCAAATCCAGACCAACGTGCGCAGTTCTTTACTGGCAACAATGGTGTTGAAATAAATGACATTGGTGACTTTAAAGATGGCTATGGCATCACTAAATTTAAAAACATTAAAAGCGATGGTTCCAATGGATCAGATGCAACGCAGGTTGACATTGATATGCCTTTATTCCGTTTGGCTGAAATGTATTTAATTTATGCAGAAGCTGTTAAGCGTGGTGGTGCTGGTGGATCTGATGTAACTGCTGTTTCTTATATCAATAAATTGCGTGAGCGTGCTATTGGTAACAAGAGCGGTAACATTACCTCTTACACACTTGATCAAATTTTGGATGAAAGAGCACGTGAGTTGTATTGGGAAGGTTTCAGAAGAACAGATTTAATCCGTTTTGATGATAAATTCACAACAAGCACTTATGTTTGGCCTTGGAAAGGAGATGTGAAAGCTGGAAAGGGTGTTGAATCTTGGAGAAAGATTTACCCAATACCAACGGACGATCTTACTGCAAATCCAAATTTAAAGCAGAATCCTAATTATTAATTTTGATTTATTACTTTAAAATGAAAAACATGAAAACAATAATAAATAAAATCCTTCTAGTAGTCACCTTTGGTGTATTACTTATCGCTTGTAAAAAAGAAGGTGAAATGGTTACTTTGGGTTCAACTGCTGTACCAGGGGTATTAACTACTTCTGTGAGTTCAGTGGTGCTTTCAAAACCCAACTTAACAGTGGAAGCGGTGAAGGCTAGCTTTACGCCAGCTGATTTTGGATTTAGTGCTGCAGCTACTAATACTTTACAAATTGCTAAAGCAGGTACAAGTTTTGCAGGGGCTAAGGAAATTATCCTTGAAGCGGGTGTTACTTCTAAATCTTTAACTCATTTAGATTTAAATGATATTTTACTTGCGATGAACTTAGTGCCTGAAGTGGCTGCAAGTGTTGATTTCAGAGTAAAATCAACCATTTCATCAAGTGTTGCTGCTGTATATACCAATGTAAAAACAGTGAGCGTTACACCATTTGCATTGAAAGGTACTTTGTATATGCCAGGAGCTTATCAAGGATGGGATCCAACCACAGCGGATAGTTTAGTATCTGCTACTGGTGATGGCGTTTACAAAGGCGTTATCTTATTTACTGCTTCTGCGCAAGAATTCAAATTGTTAAAGAAAAAGTCATGGGGTGCACCTGAATACGGATCTGGATCTAGTGCAGGAACCATTGCTGTAGCAGGTGGAAATTTAGTAGGACCTACTGCTTTTACAACAGATGGCGTTACTTATGCTACTGAAAGCTTTTTAGTCACTGCTGATTTGAACACCAATAAAATTGTCTACGAATTACAATCATGGGGATTGATCGGATCTGCTACTTCAGGTGGATGGGGATCAGATGTAAACATGAAGTGTAATAATAGTAATGGTAAATGGTCATTGACTACTACGTTGGCTGCAGGTGAGGTTAAGTTTAGAAAAAACCACAACTGGGGCGTTAACTTAGGTGGCTCAGGTGGTGTATTGAGTGATGGTGGTGCCAACATTGCTGTTGCTGCTGCTGGATCATATACATTTGTTTTAGACCCTGTTGCTAAAACCTATACAATGGTTAAGAACTAGTTCAAGTTTTTGTATAAAATTAAAAGCCTTCCTTCGCAAATGCGGAGGAAGGCTTTTTTTATTGTAAGGGTTTCGTATTTATTTAGGCAATTGGTTTGGAGGGGAATGCATTAATGATTTATATACTACTTTGTGTTAATTCAAAAATGCATCCATTGCAATTGTTGGTTTACCATCATTTGAAAAAGCGCCCATATTATAGCCCTGCCAATTATTATGACATTGCGGTTCCCAATAAAAAACACCGAGCCCCATATGATTGGCTAGTGATTTGTTTTTTTTAATGATGTCCGTTAAAAAGTTTTTGCATTCAGTTGCTTTTGATACATCCATACCCACTTCACTAATCATGATTGGCTTACCATAACGGGCAATCATATCTAACATATTAGTATAACATTGGTCAGTGGTTATTTGCCAATTATTAGCATCAGGATACAATGACATTGCGATGACGTCATAATCTACTTTATTTGTTTTTAAGCCATCAAACATCCATCGAAACATGGCATTGTCATAGCCATTGGAGATATGTACAATAATTTTTGAATTCGGACTTGTTTCTCTCACTGCTTTTGCGCCTGCATTTAATAAAGCAGCAAAATTTCCCATACTTTTTGAAGCACGACCATCCTCCCAAAGCATACCATCATTGGTTTCATTTCCAATTTGAATCCAAGTAGGCGAAATGCCATTATTTTTTAATTGGGTAACGACCTCTTTGGTGTAGGTATATACTGTAGTAGTAAGTGCATCAAAATTTAAAGTTTTCCATGCAGCAGGTTTGTTTTGTTTGCCTGGATCAGCCCACCAATCGCTATAATGAAAATCGATCATAATTTTCATACCCAAGTTTTGTGCTCTTTTGGCTTGTGCAATTACATCACTCGTCCCACAATAAATGGTTGACGGGTTTACCCATACCCTTAATCGAATGGAATTGATTCCTTTGCTTTTCAATAATTCAATACAATCCATCTGTTTGCCAGCAGCGTCATAAAATTTTTTACCCTCATTTTCCATTTGGCTTAGCCAACCGATATCAGCCCCCTTTGCGTAAAAACTAGTGTCAGTTACTATGAATGTATTGGTGGTATTGGTATTACTCGCTTTAGCGCAAGCACAAAGTAAAAATGCCCAAGTTAAAATTGCGAAGTGAATATATTTCGGCATGCTTATTTTATTTTAAATATACCACAATATTTTAAAATTTATCGTTCAATACCTCTTTGGTGTAGTAACTTTGTCTCCTTAACAGTAATTATTCATACATGTCTTTTTTAATTAGTTATAATCGGAAGGAAGTATTGCAAGCGCTTCGATATCATTTTATAAAGCAATCTGAAATTAAAGGGTTAATGATTGCAGTCAATATTTATGCGATTGTGACTGCTGTTTTGTTATTTCAAAAAAAAATACGACCAGAGCTTTTCTTATTTGGTTCGGTTTTGTGGTTAATATTAATGTTACTTTTTTGGTACCTGCTTCCAATTATTTTTTATAAGAAAACAAAATTATTTAAATCCAATTGGGACTTTAGCTATAGTCAACAAGGGGCAACCTTGGTTTCAGAAAATGCGGATGCACAATGGCAATGGTCCGAGTTAACCTACTATTTTGAAAGCCCTTATTTCTTCCATCTTTATTTTGGGCCTAAATCCTTTTTTCTAGTAAGTAAGGAAACAATCCCGATGGAGCATCAGCATGAACTGAGAGGTATTTTAAAGCAAAAGCATAAAGACAACAAAGCTTAAGGAGGATTTGTATCATCCACGAAGCTTTTCCTAGCTACTAACCCTTGTTTTTTGGTGTGAATAATTAACTATTCATCAGCAAATTGTGGACCTTCGATAGCCGAGAATACCTTGATTTTGCCTGCTTTTTTACCAAAAACAACCAAATGAACCCTTTATTTCAAATAAGGGTTAAATTGTGTAAACAAAAAGGCAAATAAAATACTTCGTTTTTGACAAAAAGTATATTTTTGCGCCGTAAACAAAACTTTTTACAATGTCAGACATCGCTACTAGAGTTAAAAAAATTATCGTTGACAAATTAGGTGTGGATGAAGCAGAAGTTACAAACGAGGCTTCCTTTACCAATGATTTGGGCGCTGATTCATTAGACACCGTTGAATTAATTATGGAATTTGAAAAAGAATTTAATATTTCTATTCCTGATGAACAAGCAGAAACTATTACAACCGTAGGTCAAGCAGTTACTTATTTAGAGGAACACGCTAAATAGTAAGTTTACTTAATTGTAAATCAAACTTGATACATCGGCATATTTTAATCCGCCTTTTTGAGCCTTTGCTTTAAAGGCGGATTTAATTTTTTAAAAAGATTTTCATGCAAACCAAACGCATCGTAGTTACAGGTATTGGAGCACTTACTCCTATTGGCAACTCGCTTGACGCATATTGGGATAGCTTAATCAATGGCGTATCGGGTGCGGACATGATTACACAATTTGATGCGTCTAAATTCAAAACAAGATTTGCTTGTGAGATAAAAGGCTTTGAGCCAACTGAGTTCATGGACCGCAAGGAAGCAAGAAAATTGGATCGTTTTGCGCAGATTGCTTTAGTGGCTAGTGACCAAGCTGTTGCTGATGCAGGTATTACTGAAAACAATGTTGATCATGATAGAGTAGGCGTAATTTTCGCCAGTGGTATTGGTGGGTTAAACACTTTTAGTGAAGAGGTGACTAATTTTGTCCAAGGGGATGGTACACCAAGGTTCAACCCTTTCTTTATTCCTAAAATGATTTTGGATATAGCTGCTGGACAAATTTCCATGAAGCATGGATTTCGTGGGCCTAATTTTGCGGTAGTTAGTGCATGTGCTTCAAGTACAAACGCAATGGTCACTGCCATGGATAATTTAAAATTAGGCAAGGCAGATATTATTATAACGGGTGGTGCTGAATCAGTGATTGGCGCCGCTGGTATTGGTGGTTTTAATGCAATGAAGGCCATGAGTGAGCGAAATGATGATCCTAAAACTGCAAGTAGGCCTTATGATAAGGATCGAGATGGCTTTATTATGGGAGAAGCTGCAGGTGTATTAGTATTAGAGGAATTAGAACATGCCAAAAAACGGGGCGCTAAAATATATTGTGAAGTGGTAGGCGGTGGTGCTACAGCAGATGCCTATCATTTAACAGCACCGCATCCGGAAGGATTGGGGGCAAAAAATGTAATGATTGCTGCCTTAAGGGATGCAGACATGCAACCAAGTGATATCGATTATATCAATACACATGGCACTTCAACGCCATTGGGTGACATTGCTGAAACCAAAGCAATCACAGCTGTATTTGGCGAGCATGCATATGCTTTAAATATAAGTAGTACAAAGTCAATGACTGGGCATTGTTTAGGGGCAGCCGGGGTTATTGAAGCGATCGCTTGTATACAATCAGTGATACATGATATTGTACCTCCAACTATTAATCACTTTACCGATGACCCTGAATTAGACAGTCGTTTAAATTTCACTTTCAATAAAGCGCAAAAAAGAACGATCAATGCGGCCTTAAGTAATACTTTTGGATTTGGTGGCCATAATGCCTGTGTGATTGTGAAAAAATACAAGGATTAATTTTAGTGAAAAAAATTCAACACTTACTTTCTTTCTTTAAGAAATCTGCTTTTGAAAAAAATTTGATTTTACTCATTGGGTATTCCACCAATAATTTATTATTATTTCAAACTGCCTTAAATCATCGTTCAGTAAAAGAACATTCCTCTGAAAATAATGAGCGCCTTGAATTTCTAGGCGATGCCATTATTAGTTCCGTGGTTGCTGATTATTTATTTAAAAAATACCCCTACAAAGGGGAAGGTTTTTTAACGGAGATGCGCAGTAAAATGGTGAATCGTCAGCAATTAAATCATATTGCCATTCAAATGGGATTGAAAAGATTAACCAAATTCAATAAGTTAGATGGGGGTTTAAAAACAAGTCAAATATTTGGTAATACCTTGGAAGCCTTGGTGGGCGCTATTTACATTGATAAAAAATACGAGTTCACAAAAAAGTGGATTGTAAATAAAATGATTCAAC
Source organism: uncultured Bacteroidota bacterium (assembly GCA_903910765.1). GTDB lineage: Bacteria > Bacteroidota > Bacteroidia > Chitinophagales > Chitinophagaceae > Sediminibacterium. The sequence goes on along the minus strand of CAIWBA010000016.1, from coordinate 20,236 downwards.
CTTATTTATTTATGGATGAATTAGAGTTGATTGATATCAACATTAAAAATAAAATTATTGGATGGGCATTGAAGCAAGGCAAACAGGTTGATTTTGTTTTGGCAGGAGAACAATTAGAAGGCCGACGTCGTTTATTCACCATCAATGTAGTTTTGGATGGTGAAGTGGTCGCCAGTCAAAAAGGGTATACGAAGAAAGATGCCAGTCAATTAGCTGCACAAAAAGCAATTGAGATTTTGCATATTTAAATTAATGTGTTGATTGGCACAATTCAATTAATACCCCGTTACAATTTTTTGGGTGTATAAAACAAACCAACTTATCATCAGCCCCTTTTTTGGGTTGTTCATTTAAAAGGGTAAATCCAGCATTTCTTAATCGGGCCATCTCCCCAATTATATCTGGCACTTCAAATGCGATATGGTGCAATCCTTCCCCCTTTTTTTCAATAAATTTTGCAATGACCCCTTGTGGATCTGTGCTTGCAACTAGTTCAATTTTGGTATGGTCTTGTAAAAAAAAAGCCGTTTCCACCTGCTCTGATGCCACAGATTCTGTTTTATAGCAAGGGCTACCTAATAATTGTTCGTATAAGGAAATGCTCGCTTTTAAATCCTTAACCGCAATGCCGATATGTTCTACTTTAAAATCCATGCCTATTTTGTTTTACGAATTGGGAAAAAATTACACTCAAAACCGAACGAATTCAGTAAAATCAAGCCCTAAGCGTTACTTTTGTGCTTTAGAAAAAACTAAATTCCAACATGTTAAAATTACCAATTTATCTTGATCATAACGCAACTACGCCCATGGATCCAAGGGTTTTAGAGGCGATGTTACCCTATTTTGTCGAAAATTTCGGAAATGCGGCTAGTCGTAACCATTCTTTTGGATGGCAAGCAGAGGAAGCAGTGGATTATGCAAGAGAGCAAATCGCCCAATTAATTGGTGCAGACCCAAAGGAAATCATCATTACTTCGGGCGCGACCGAAGGGGATAACCTTGGAATTAAAGGGGTATTTGAAATGTACGCAACCAAAGGAAATCATATCATTACTTGTACAACAGAGCATAAAGCAGTGTTAGATACTTGTAAGCACCTTGAAAAATTAGGCGCTGAAGTGACTTATTTAGAAGTACAACCTGATGGTTTGATTGATTTAAAACAATTAGAAGCAGCCATGAGACCAACTACTATTTTAGTGGCAATCATGTATGCAAATAATGAAATAGGGGTAATACAACCAGTGAAAGAAATTAGTGCGATTGCCAAAAAGCATGGTGCCTTATTTTTCACAGATGCGGTACAAGCCGTTGGAAAAATTCCAGTGGATGTAAATGCAGATGGCATTGATTTAATGGCATTCACTGCGCATAAAATGTATGGTCCAAAGGGTGTGGGTGCTTTATATGTGCGACGTAAAAATCCACGTGTTAAAGTAACCGCGCAATTAGATGGTGGTGGACATGAGCGTGGAATGCGTAGCGGTACTTTAAATGTGCCAGGCATTGTTGGATTTGGAAAAGCATGTGAATTAGCAAGATTAGAAATGGCTTCGGATACAGAAAGAATTTCAAAATTGAGAGATAAGTTAGAAAATGCATTAAAGCAAATTGATGAGTCGTATGTGAATGGAAATCCAGCACACCGATTACCACATGTAAGCAATATTTCATTTAAATATGTTGAGGGAGAAGGTTTAATGATGGGCTTTAATAAGGACATCGCTTTATCTTCTGGTTCAGCTTGTACTTCAGCTTCATTGGAACCAAGTTATGTTTTAAAAGCATTAGGACTTGGGGATGATTTGGCACATAGTTCACTTCGTTTTGGTTTGGGAAGATATACCACAGAGGAACAAATTGATTTTACCATTAAAGCAGTCACAGATACTGTTTTAAAGTTAAGAGACATGAGTCCACTTTGGGAAATGTTTAAGGATGGGGTTGACATTGATGCAATTCAATGGGCACATCATTAACCATTACAAGCGGAGAAACGATAGTTTCGAAGCTTGAAATGTTAATGTGCATATTGAAAAATGGGCACATCACTAACCATTTTTAAGATTCGATCAATTTTTTTGGCATAAAAATTAACATAATAATTAAAAAATACAACCATGGCATATTCAGATAAAGTAATCGATCATTATTCTAATCCTAAAAATGTAGGGACATTAGATAAGGCTTCTAAAAGTGTAGGTACTGGCCTAGTTGGTGCGCCAGAATGTGGTGACGTAATGCGTTTACAAATCGAAGTAGATCAAGCAACAGGTGTTATTACTGATGCAAAATTTAAAACTTTCGGTTGTGGTTCAGCTATTGCTTCTTCTTCATTAGCCACTGAGTGGTTAAAAGGAAAAACAATTGATGAGGCTGTGAAAATTGACAATATGGATTTAGTAGAGGAATTAAATTTACCTCCAGTTAAAATACATTGCTCCGTTTTAGCGGAGGATGCAATTAAAGCGGCAATCAATGATTTCCGTTCAAAAAATGGCTTGGAAGAATTAGTGTTTGAACAAAGTCATGTTTAGTTTGCAAAAATTGAATTGCTAAAAAATGAGTGAAGTAGCCCAAGAAAATTCCATTTACGTAAGTGCGAAAGCAAAGGAAAAAGTCATGCAGTTAATGCAGGATGCAGGCGTTGTGGGTGATGCTAGCTATTTTTTACGTGTGGGTGTGGTAGGCGGTGGCTGTTCAGGATTAAGCTACAAACTTGATTTTGATAATGAAATAAAGCCAATGGATCAGGTATTTGAAGATAATGGCATCAAAATTGTCACTGATTTAAAAAGCTTCCTTTATTTAGTCAACACCGAGTTGGAGTTTTCGGATGGACTGAACGGCAAGGGTTTTTATTTTAACAACCCCAATGCAAGTCGCAGTTGTGGTTGTGGCGAAAGTTTCGCAGTATAGTACTATTTAATTCAAAAAAAGAAATACAAAATAGTCCCACCTAATTCCGAGTATTCGGCAAGGGGTCGGGGCTATTTTTTTTGTAGCTTTGGCTTATGTGGTCAATATGTAAAAAAGAGTGGACACAATATTTTAGTAGCCTAACGGGCTATTTAATTATCAGCTTTTACTTAATAGTGAATGGGTTATTGTTATTTGTGATACCCAACTATAATTTACTTGATTTTGGCTATGCAAGCTTGCAAGTGTACTTTGATTTTGCACCATGGTTTTTATTATTTTTAGTGCCCGCCATCACCATGCGAAGTTTTTCTGACGAGTTTAAGCTGGGCACCTATGAAGTGTTGCATAGCCTGCCTTTTTCATCCCTACAATTGGTGCTTGGAAAGTTATTGGGTAGTTTGATAATCGTAGTTGCCGCCATCGCCCCCACTATATTTTATGCATTTGTATTAAACGCTTTAAGTTCAACTGGGGGGATAGATTGGGGTGCAACTTTTGGAAGCTATATCGGATTAATTTTTTTAGGTGCCGTATATACTGCAGTGGGTGTGTTTGCGAGTAGTTTGACAAAAAACAGCGCCATCGCCTTATTAGTTTCCATCATCATTTCAATACTATTATTAAAAAGCTTTGATGGGTTAAGTACAGTCTCGTTTTTTGCAAATGGCTATGATTTTTATATAAAGCAATTGGGATTATCATTGCATTATAATAACATGAGTAAGGGGTTACTTAAGATGACTGATATGATTTACTTTATATCCATCTTGATTTTATTTATATTGGGTACCATTGAAAATTTAAAAGGGAAAATTAAATACCTATTTTTATTAATTGCGATTGTAGGAGCGAATTATCTAAGTAATATATTCCCTATTCAATTTGACCTAACCAAGGAAAAAAGGTACACATTAAGTGTAAGTTCCACAGAAGTGGTTAATGAAATAAAGGCACCAGTGACAGTGCATTTGTATTTAGGGGGCGACCTACCATCCAATTATAAAACAATATCCAATGCAGCCGTCGCATTATTGGATCAGTTGCATCAAATTAACCCAGCCTTGATCAAATGGAATTTAGAAATTCCTAATCAGTCAGTCAGTGATACGGCTCTATATGTTTTGTATGATAGTTTATCCAAATTAGGGTTGCCTATTGAAAGAATACAACAAGGAACTGGAGGTGGTGACAAAAGAGTGGATCAACTTATTATACCAGGGGCATTGGTGGAAGTAGATGGGCGAAAGCCTTACGCGATTGATTTACGCAGTTCAAAAAAATATTTTAAGCCTTATAATATAGTAAAGGATATACCCGAGGTGGATGAACAAGCCAGTGCAAATGCAGCAGAAGCATTGTTGGAATATAAATTTATACAAGCTATCTATTTATTAAATCGTAAGACAGTGCCCACCATTGCCTACTTAATTGGAAATGGAGAGCCTGTTAATTTAACAGTCAATGATATTGGGGAAACATTAAAGGACCAATATGATTTATCGGTATTTGATTTAAGTAAAGGATTTCCAGACGCCACTAAAATAAAAACATTACTTATTGTAAAACCAACCACCCCATTTAGTGATTTGGATAAATTAAAAATTGACCAATATATTATGGGGGGTGGAAATATCATTTGGGCGATAGATAAATTATATGCCGAGTATGATAGCTTACAGAAAACCGATGGCGCCTATGTTTCCTTCGATCGCGGATTAGCATTGGATGATTTATTATTTAAGTATGGAATTCGTATCAACTCAAATTTGATTCAGGATTTAAATTGTGCCAAATTACCATTGGTCGTGGGTACACAAGGGGACGGATCACCATTGATTAAAAGAGTACCCTGGCCCTATTATCCATTTTTAAATGGGAACGATAATCATCCCGTTTCGCAAAATATGGATCGTGTATTATCCTTATTTCCTTCCAGTATTGATACCATTGCGTCCATTGGCATTAAACATACTATTTTATTAACGACGGATACAAGTTCCCGAAGTTTGCCTTCGCCAGCGCAGGTGTCATTGAATTCTGTAAAAGGGGAGGAGGATATGGTACAATTTAAACAACATCATTTTCCAGTAGCGGTATTGTCAGAAGGAAATTTCAATTCTTTATTTGCAAACAGGTTATCTCAGGTTTTAAAAGACACAGTTCAGCAAAATTTAGGTGTCGCTTTTGCCTCTAAGGGGAAATCTTCTAAACAAATCTTTATTTCAGATGCTGATTTATTTACAAATAAGGTAGATAAGTCAAATGGGCCTTTACCCATGGGTATGATTCCGTTTGAATCCTACCAATTTGCCAATAGAGATTTCTTTGTTAATTCAATACAATACTTAAATGAGCCCATAGGCTTAATTGAAAGTAGAAATAAGGGAATCGTACTAAGATTATTGGACAATACAAAGGTGGCCGAGAATCGCCTATTTTGGCAATGTGTGCTTTTGATTGGCCCTTTTGTAATACTATCCTTATTTTTTTATTTTTGGACCCAATATCGCCAACGCCGTTTTGGGGCTATGTAAAAATCTATTATTATCTTTACGATATGACAACAGATCAAATTGTTTATACGGTATTTGGTGTGGTAATATTAATTGCATTATCACTTGACTTAGGATTTTTGAGTAAAAAAAATACAACCATTACTATTCGCCAAGCAATGCGTCAAACCTTTCTATGGGTTTTATTAGCACTTGGTTTTTTTGTGTTTATGTGGGTAGAAGAAGGGCAAAAAATCGCCTTTGAATATTTAAGTGGTTATTTAATGGAATGGAGTTTAAGTATTGACAATATTTTTGTTTTCATTTTAATTTTTGATGCGTTTAAAGTGAAGGAAATGCATTTGTCAAGGGTTCTGTTGATCGGAATTTTAGCAGCGATCATTTTCAGAGTATTGTTTATTACATTGGGTGTGGCGCTTGTCGCACAATTTGCTTGGGTATTATATATTTTTGGGGTGTTTTTATTATATACAGGATATAAAATGTTTGTGGCCGACGAGGAAAGCTCTTTTGATCCACATGAATCAAAAATTTACAAATTTTTGAAAAGCTTTTTACCGCTGACTACTTCGGATGGAGATGGTAAGTTTATGATTCGTCAAAATGGAAAACCAGCTTATACTACTTTATTTGTTGTAGTTATTTTATTGGCGGCCATTGATATAGTATTTGCACTTGATTCAATACCTGCAGTCATGGGCATATCAATGAATAGTTTAGTTATTTATACTTCAAATATTTTTGCCATTTTGGGATTGCGCTCCTTATTCTTTTTGCTGCGCGGCGCTGTTAATGAATTTGAACATTTGCAAAAAGGAATTGCACTTGTTTTAATATTTATAGGTGTTAAAATGTTAGGAGAACATTATATCAATATGGTGATGGATAAAAACACGCAAGTATTGTTGTCTTTATTAGTGATATTATTTTCAATCTCGGGCTCTATATTGTATTCTATCTTTTCAAATAAGCAAAAAAATCTTCCCAAGGATTTAAAGGATCATTCAATTTAATCATATCATTTAGTTGTCATATACTATTGAACATATTGCAAGTTGGTTAACTACAAATTCTGTTATTAAAAAACCAGCCCATATTGCTCATTTACTTACTGATAGCCGACGATTAATTTATCCGGACACCAGTTTATTTTTCGCTATTTCTACGGGGCAAAATGATGGGCACTTATATATTGAAGAATTAATACAACGGGGTGTATTTAATTTTGTTGTAAAAGCAAATTTTGACACTAGTGCGTTTCCCGATGTCAATTTTTTAAAAGTAGATGATGTGCTTCTAGCTTTACAAGTCATTGCTTCCAATCACCGTTCCCAATATAGTTATCCAGTGATTGGAATAACAGGCAGCAATGGAAAAACCATTGTCAAGGAATGGTTGAATCAATTGCTTGCGAATCGATATCATATTATACGTAGTCCACGTAGTTATAATTCACAAATTGGAGTGCCTTTAAGTGTTTGGGAAATGGAGGAGAAGCACCAATTGGCCATTTTCGAAGCTGGCATTTCACAAAAAGGGGAGATGGATGTATTGGCAAATATTATACAGCCCACCATTGGTATTTTAACCAGTATGGGAACGGCACATCAAGAAGGTTTTGAAAATGAAACGGAAAAGCGAAATGAAAAATGGAAGTTATTTCAAAAAGCACAAGTTATCATTGCGCCATTAGCGGACGTGGCATTGCGTGATAATGATGTTGCGCAAAATTTAAGCGTTCCAATAATTATTACTTGGAGTCGAACTGGTGAAGCTAGCTTAAAAATTAAAAGTGAAAAAATTACGCAAGGCCAAACGCATTTGCAGGCAAATTATCAAGGTACAGATATACAATTAGTTATTCCATTTACGGATTTGATTTCTGTAAACAACACAATTACCTGCTTACTTACTTTATTGTATTTACAAATGCCTATGTCTGAAATACAGGAAGGCATTAGTCAGTTAAGGCATTTAGATATGCGCATGCAAATAAAAAAAGGCATTCAGCATTGTTATATTTTAAATGATAGTTACAGTAATGATATACATTCTTTACAATTGGCCTTAACCTATGCGACACAGCAAGCGGGGGCATTACCTATTACATTAATATTATCGGATATCGCTCAGCTTAATCAGGATCCAGTTCAATATGAACAGCTACTTCAGCAGTTAGCTGTTTTTCCAATAAAGAAACTCATTACCATTGGCGCTGAATTAGCGAAAGCGCTGCAACAAAATAAAATTTTACAAAATAAGGGTGTTCATGTTATTAGTTTTGATACTACCCAGCAATGCATTCATCAAATAGATATACATTCCTTTAAAGAGGAATTTATATTAATCAAAGGGGCACGCATTTTTGAATTAGAAAAAATAAATGAGTTATTACAGCTACAGGTGCATAAAACCATGGCGGAAATTAATTTAACTACATTGGTGAGTAATTATAAAAAAATTAAAAATGTCGTAGGATCCAAGGTAAAGATAATGGCCATGGTGAAGGCTTTTGGCTATGGGACGGGTAGTGTTGAAATAGCGCGCATTTTACAATTTCACCATGTGGACTACTTATCGGTGGCGTATGCAGATGAAGGTGTTGTATTAAGACAGGCGGGTATTCATGTACCCATTATGGTGATGAATGTAGATGAAACTACGTTTGATACTTTGGTAAAGTATCATATGGAACCTGAAATATTTTCTATTTCCCAATATGAACAATTTGATCAGTATATAAAAAATCAAGCGATTTCAAACTTCCCCATTCATATAAAATTAAATACGGGAATGAATCGTTTGGGTTTTGATATGGATACGATTGAAAAACTTTGCGGCGCATTAAAATCAAATGCTCGCCTAAAAGTACAATCCATTTTTAGCCATTTAAGTGCAAGTGGGAATAAAAATTTTGGAACATTCACGCATCAGCAACTTGATTTATTTAACAGTGCAGCAAAAAAAATTGAAACCACATTGGGTTATACGACACTAAAACATATTGCAAACTCAGATGCAATTTTATTGAATTCCAATTTTCATTTAGATATGGTTCGCTTAGGTATTGGATTATATGGTGCTACTCAAGGCGCTATTGCTTTAGAGCCTGTCATCCAGTTGACCACCACCATCTCGCAAATACGACATTTGAAAAAGGGGGATACGGTAGGATACAATCGTGCAGGTGTGTTATTGCGGGATAGTATTATTGCTACAGTTCGATTAGGATATGCGGATGGCTATAGCAGGCAATTGGGATTAGGTAAGGGGGCTATGTGGGTAAATGGCTTATTCGCGCCTATTGTAGGAGATATTTGTATGGATATGACGATGATTGATGTCACAGATATTCCATCTGTTAATGAAGGAGATTCGGTACAGGTATTTGGCAAAAATTTAGCAATTTCACAAGTTGCAAAATGGGCGGGAACCATTCCTTATGAAATATTAACTTCCATTGGACAAAGAGTAAAAAGAATCTATATTGCCGACTAACTTATCAAAGTATTATCTTTGCACATCATTATAATTTGAAATTGATATGAACGGAAAAAAAATAGTTGCATTAGTTGCTTTGATTATTTTTATTGATCAAGCATTAAAGTTTTATATTAAATTAAATTATTTCATTGGCGAGGAGCATGCAATTATTGGCACATGGGCTAGGCTCCATTTTGTGGAAAATGAAGGAATGGCTTGGGGTTTAAAGTGGGGTGGCAATATTGGTAAAATTACCTTAACCTTATTTAGATTAGTTGCTGTGATATGGGGTGTATTTTTAATCAAAGGTTTCATCGAAAAAAAATACCACAATGGTTTTTTATTTTGTGCAGCGCTCATTTTTGCAGGGGCCTTAGGAAATTTAATTGACAGCATTTTCTACGGCGTACTTTTTGAAGCAAGTGTTCCTTATACAACCATGGTAGCTCAGTTGTTCCCATTGGGTGGAGGATATTCCCCTTTACTACAAGGTAAAGTAGTCGACATGTTTTATTTCCCAATTATACAAAATGCGCATTTCCCCGCTTGGTTCCCTATTTGGGGCGGTGAGGAGTTTGAGTTTTTTAGACCTGTTTTTAATGTAGCAGATGCTGCAATAAGCACCGGGGTTATTTCTTTGTTTATTTTTCAAGGCAAATTTTTCAAGGATCCAGTAGCGACTCCTCCTGAAAGCCCAGCTAACCCTATTTCATAGGAGGATTTACCCAATTTTGACCAAAAAATGGTCTGGCCTTTTTTACAAGCTTATTCGTACCTTCGTGCCCTAAAAATGAGCTAGGATAAGCGTTTTATGAATAAAAAGTACACAGAATTTAATGGACTCCATTTGCCTACCATTGAGGCAGAAATTTTGGCTGCCTGGAAAACAGAACAAGCTTTTGAGCAATCGGTTAGCTTAAGAGAAGGAAAAACCCCTTTTGTATTTTACGAGGGACCCCCAAGTGCCAATGGAATGCCTGGCATACACCATGTTATTTCAAGGACATTAAAAGATATGGTTTGTCGATATAAAACCATGCAAGGATTTCAAGTGAAGCGAAAGGGGGGTTGGGATACCCACGGATTACCTGTGGAATTAGGCGTTGAAAAAGAATTAGGTATAACCAAAGAAGATATTGGTAAAAAAATAACGGTCGAAGAATACAATAAAAAATGTAGAGAAGCAGTATTGCGTTATAAAAAAGAATGGGATGACATCACTAATAAAATGGGATACTGGGTTGATTTGAATGACCCCTATATCACTTTTGAAAATAATTACATCGAAACACTTTGGTGGATATTAAGTACCCTATATAAAAAAGGATACTTGTATCAAAGTGTAAGTATACAACCTTATTCCCCTGCAGCAGGTACCGGCTTAAGTTCACATGAATTAAATCAACCAGGAACTTACAAGGATGTAAAAGATACTTCGGTGGTTGCTATGTTTAAGGCATTGCAAAATAGCGAGAGTCAATTTTTGTTTGACGCCGCTGCGACAAATGATAAAAACCAAGATTTGTATTACATGGCATGGACTACAACACCATGGACATTGCCATCTAATTTAGGTTTAACGGTTGGTCCTAATATTGATTATGCTTTAGTAGCCACTTATAATCCTTACACTGCGTTACCAGTGAATGTGGTTATAGCCAAAGCGTTGCTTTCAAAATATTTTAAGGAAGAAGGATTGACGATTGAAACATTTGCGGAAGGAGATAAAATTGTTCCTTGGAAATTGATTACTGAATTTAAAGGCGCAAAATTAAATGGGTTACGCTATGAGCAGTTGATGCCTTTTGAAGCCAATGATCCTGCAACCTTTGAAGGTGATCCATTTAAAATAGTACTGGGTGATTTTGTAACCACAGAGGACGGAACAGCTATTGTACATACTTCGCCTGCGTTTGGAGCGGATGATTATAAAGTGGGACAAAAAAACAACTTAGGCATTATCACATTGGTGGATAGACAAGGAAAATTTATTGAAGGCGTGGGAGAATTTAGTGGCAGGTATGTGAAAAATTACAAGGACGAAAAGGATTTTCAAGATGTGAATGTTGATATTTCTGTTAAGTTGAAAAAAGAAAACAGGGCATTCAAGGTGGAGAAATATGAACACAATTATCCGCATTGCTGGAGAACAGATAAGCCGATATTATATTATCCATTAGATGCATGGTTTATTAAAACTACTGCAGTTAAGGATCGCCTAGTTGAATTGAATAAAACAATTAATTGGAAACCAAAGAGCACCGGCGAAGGGCGCTTTGGTAATTGGTTAGAGAACATGGTGGACTGGAATTTATCTCGAAGCAGATATTGGGGAACGCCATTGCCTATATGGAGAACAGAAGATGGTACAGAAGAAATTTGCATAGGGTCCATACAAGAATTAACGACACTTTTTATTGCAGCAAAAGAAAAAGGTTTTAACAAAGAAGTGAATTTGCAAATAGTAGATGGCAAATTAGATGTGGATTTACATAAACCATTTGTTGATCAAATTGAATTATTGAGTGCAACAGGTCAACCTATGAAAAGGGTTTCAGATTTAGTGGATGTTTGGTTTGATTCAGGCGCGATGCCATATGCGCAATGGCATTATCCATTTGAGAATAAGGATTTAATTGACAAAGGACAAGCATTCCCTGCTGACTTTATTTGTGAAGGCGTGGATCAAACGCGCGGATGGTTTTATACATTGCATACACTTGGTGTTTTGTTATTTGATAGCGTAGCCTATAAAGCTGTAATGAGTAATGGTTTGGTGCTAGATAAGAATGGTAACAAGATGAGTAAGCGTTTGGGTAATGTGGTGAATCCATTTGAAACCTTACAAACCTATGGTGCGGATGCAACCAGATGGTATTTGGTAACCAATGCTTCGCCTTGGGATAATTTAAAATTTGATTTATCAGGCATACAGGAAGTGCAAAGAAAATTCTTTGGCACTTTATACAATACCTATCAATTTTTTGTGTTGTATGCAAATGTGGATGGGTTTCGTTTTGAACAAGATTATATTCCGGTAAACAAAAGACCAGAAATTGATCGTTGGATTATTTCTTCTTTAAATAGTTTGGTGCAAACCGTAACTATTGCCATGGACGATTTTGAGCCAACCATTGCGGGTCGTGCAATAGAAACTTTTGTGGATGAACATTTGAGTAACTGGTATGTGCGTTTGTGTCGTCGTCGTTTTTGGAAAGGCACGTATACGGAAGATAAAATTTCAGCCTACCAAACCTTGCATGAGTGTGTTGAAACTATTATTCGTTTAATGGCACCAATTGCACCTTTCTTTTGTGATCAAATATTTAGAAATTTAAATAGTGTTACCGCAAAACATACACAAACATCTATACATCATGTCGATTTCCCTAAAGCGGATACGACAAAAATTGATAGTGCTTTAGAGGAGCGTATGCAAATGGCGCAAGATATTTGCTCCTTGGTATTGTCCATTCGTAAAAAGGTAAATATCAAAGTTCGCCAACCGCTTCAAAAAATATTAATTCCCGTGTTAGATCCGAAAATGAAGGATGCGATCAGTTTAATGGAAGAACTTATTTTGGCAGAGGTTAACGTTAAAGAAATTAATTATATAACCGAAACAGAGGGGGTCATTAGCAAAAAGCTAAAACCTAATTTTAAATTATTAGGAGCCAAATTGGGCACCAAGATGAAACAAGCTTCTGCGGTTATTACGGCATTAAGCCAAACACAAATCAGCCAGCTTGAAAAGGACGGATCGCTTGATTTGGACGTGGAAGGAACAATAATACCCTTGTTATTGAGTGAGGTAGAGATTATAGCGGAAGATATCCCTGGTTGGAGCGTTGCCGTTAAAAATGCCCTCACGGTGGCCCTTGATATCACCCTAAGTCCAGCCTTATTGAAGGAAGGGAATGCTAGAGAGCTGGTAAATAGGGTTCAAAACATCCGAAAAGAGGCCAATTTCGAGCTAACTGACAAGATTTTACTCCGAATTGTGGATAACACAGAGTTGAAGGATGCTATTAATGAATTTTCAGATTATATTTGCCGCGAAATCCTGGCATTGGAAATAGACTGGGTCCCGGCTTTGGAAGACGGGGTGGATGTCGAAATAAATGACCAAAAATTAAGGATTTCAGTATTACAAAAAGGATAATTATGGCTACAAAAAAACCAGCGCCTAAAAAAGCAGCACCTGCGAAAAAATCGGCACCTGCAAAAAAGGCAGTACCTGCAAAAAAAGTGGCACCCGTAAAAAAAGCAGCGCCTGCTAAAAAAGCAGCACCTGCGAAAAAAACGGTTCCAGCGAAAAAGGCAGCGCCCTCGAAAAAAGCAGTTCCTGTGAAAAAAGCAGTACCTGCAAAAAAAGTAGTCCCAGCGAAAAAGGCAGCGCCCGCAAAAAAAGCAGTTCCTGCAAAAAAAGCGGTTCCTGTTAAAGCACCCATTAAAAAAGCAACCCCTATCAAAGCCCCAATAAAGAAAGCAGCACCTGCAAAAAAAGTGGTTGTTCCAGCAAAAAAATCAGTTCCTGTAAAAGTTTTACCAGCAAAACCTGCTGTTGTTGTTAAGCCAGTTGAAAAATATGTTCCCCCAGCAAAGCCGGTTCCAAAAATTCCAACCCCTCCAGTAAAACCAGTTCGTAAAGCATTAGAGCCTATTAAGGATGTAAAAGTTCCAAAAATAAATAGCAAAAGTAGTGTGCCTTACCAACCGGGATATGTTCCAATGGAGAAGAGAAAAGAAATAGAAAGATCAACAGAGACATTAGTTAAATATTCCGACGCTGAATTAGCAGAATTTAGAGATTTAATTTCAAAGAAATTAGAAGCTGCTAAAAAAGAACTTGTTTACTTACAAGGTTTAATTACACGTAAGGATGAATTAGGTGGGGATAATGATGATGCAAGATATATGACTATGGAAGATGGTAGCATTAGCATGGAAAGAGAACAACTTGGCCAAATGGCGAGTCGTCAACTTACTTTCATTGACCATCTTGAAAAAGCGTTAATGCGTATTCAAAATAAAACCTATGGTATTTGCAGAGTTACTGGCCGTTTAATTGATAAGGCTCGTTTACGCGCTGTACCGCATGCAACCTTAAGCTTAGAAGCTAAATTAGGCTATGTAAAAAATAGTTCAGAACAATAAGCTAAGTGATTATAAAAATAGTGAACCCCTGGTAGCAATATCGGGGGTTTTTTATTTTACCTCTTGCATCTCGATTAATTTTTGGTAATAACCATTTTGTGCTAAAAGCGTTTCGTGATTACCTCTTTCCACAATTTTACCTTTTTGCATTACGATGATTTCGTCTGCGTGTCGGATGGTAGACAGTCGGTGAGCAATAACAATGGAGGTTCTGTTTTGCATCATATTGTTAATGGCATCTTGCACCAATTTTTCACTTTCAGTATCTAATGCCGATGTGGCTTCATCTAAAATTAAAATGGGTGGGTTTTTCAAAACAGCGCGCGCAATGGTTAAACGTTGACGTTCACCACCACTCAGTTTACTACCTCTATCTCCAATGGTGCTATTAAATCCACCTTCTTTTTTGATAATAAAATCATAGGCATTCGCAATTTTTGCTGCTGCTATAATTTCATCTTCCGTTGCTTCTGGTTTTCCTAATGCGATATTTGCAGCAATGGTATCATTAAATAAAATAGGTTCTTGTGTAACAATACTAATTTGTTTTCTTAAACTATGTAAGCTATAGTTTTTGATATTAATACCATCGATTGAAAGTTGCCCTTCACTCACATCATGGAACCTTGGGACCAAGTCGGCTAAAGTACTTTTACCTGCGCCAGAGGAACCCACCAATGCAACTAACTTTCCTTTTTTTACAGTTAAATTAATATTATGTAAAATGGTATCGTCTTGATAGGAGAACCCTACGTTTTCAAAACTAATGCTGTCCTTAAATTCATTTAATTGTATTGGATCTGCAATATCATTCACGGTTACAGGGGCTTCCAAAATTTCATTCAAACGATCCAAGGTCGCTGTTCCTCTATTAACGTTATAAACCGCTTGGGATAAGGCTTTTGCAGGATTTATTATTTGAGAAAATAAGGCTACATAAGTAATGAAAGCACCAGGAGATAAAATATCACCGCTTAAAACCAAGTTGCCCCCAAACCATAATACACCAGACAAAATAGTTACACCTAAAAATTCAGAAATGGGTGATGCTAAATCACGCCGGTAGGAGATTCTATTTTTAATCCCAAAAATATCATCAATGAGTCCGTAAAATTGTTTCTTTACTTTTTGTTCTGCATTAAACCCTTTTATGATTCTCAATCCTGTCAAGGTTTCTTCCATTTGACTCAATATCTCCCCCCATTTAACTTGTGCTTTATTGGTATGTTTTTTTAAACTGCGACCAATTCGTCCAACAACAAATCCGGCAATGGGAAGTAAAACGAAAACAAATAAAGTCAACTTAAAGCTGATGAAAAATAAAAATATTAAAATGCCAATAATATTAAGGGGCTCTTTGATCAATCCTTCCAAAGCACCTACCACTGAATTTTCTAATTCCGAAATATCATTGGAGGACCTACTTAAAATATCTCCTTTTCTTTGTTCAGTAAAATAGCCAATAGGAAGGGCTAATATTTTATTGTATAATAATTTTGAATATTTCCTAGTGACTTCGTTTCTGATCGGTGCTAAAAAATAGTAGGATAAATAAAGAAATAAATTCTTTAAAAAAATGGATACGATGATAAATAAGCAAATCCAACCTAAGGCATAAGATTTGCCATATTTGGCAATATTATTTTGTAAAAAGCCATAAATGACATCTTTAATACTACTGGCATTGATGGCGTTCACAGGTAAGCTACTTAATGAACTCTTTCCAAAAATGAGGTCTAAAAAGGGGGTTAACATCCCTAGGGAGAAAAGGCTAAATACAATTGAAAGTGTAATAAAGAGGCTATACCAGGCCATTTGTGCCTTGTATTCCTTAATATAACTAATGATGCGAAAAAATTTCTTCATATTAAAACTATTCCACGAAATAATCAGCAAAGTAACTAATTTTACATCGAATCAACGATTTTGATTGTATGGAAGAAGGTAAAAGACAAAAGCAGGTAGCTGGGGCAATACAAACTGCCCTAAACGAGATATTTTTAAAGCTGGGACTCAATTATTTACAAGGGGGGATGATTTCCATCTCAACGGTAAAGGTGACGCCCGATTTATTAGAGGCCAGAATATACCTCAGCCTATTTCAGGTAAATGACACGGATGATTGTTTTAAAAAAATTGAGGCAAAGGCTTGGGAAATTAAAAAGCACCTTGCTGATAATATGAAGCACCAATTAAGACGCATTCCTGTTTTACATTTTTATTTAGATGACACCTTGGATTATGTTTTTAAAATGGACGAGATTTTAAAAAATTTATAAGTGCATTTTTTATTTGCTTGGCGATATTTTAGGGGTAAGTATGCTTTTCAGGCAATACAAATTATTGCATGGGTAAGTGTATTTGCGATTGCTTTAGGAACGGCAGCATTAATCACAGTGCTCAGTGTTTCAAATGGTTTCACAGAAGTTGTTAAGGGGTTGTATTCGGATTTTTATGCTGACATCAGTGTAACGCCAAATAATGCGAAATTTATAAAAATCACAGATGCGCAATACCAAGCTGTAGAAAAAATTACGGGTGTTAAGTCATTAAGTAAAGTGGTGGTCAGTAAGGCCTTGCTTGTAAAAGGAAATCAACAATCAGTAGTGACGGTAAAAGGTGTGTCGCCTTCCTATATCAATATCAACAAGGTTTCTAATTATTTAAAAAGAGGCGAATTTGATTTAGGTAATATAGCTAGTCCTAAAATTATTATTGGCATTGGTGTAGAACAAAGGCTAGGCTTATTTCAGGAGCCATTGGGCGATACGATGCAATTGTATGCGGTGAATCGAACTGGGAAATCAATCGCGCAATTAGATCAACTAAACACCTTGTCGGTAGTGCAATCGGGGGCGTTTTCAATTCAACAGGAATTTGACGAACAATACATTTTCACGAATGATGGCTTTGCGCAATACTTGTTTGATTTAGCACCAAATGAAATTTCGGGTATTGAATTATCCATTGACCCCAATGATGAAAAGCAAATTACTGCAAGTATAAAATCAATATTAGGTAGTGGGGTACAAGTCCAAAATAAGTATCAGCAGAATATTGATTTATATAAAATCATGCAAACGGAAAAGTGGATTATTTTTTTCATACTCGCACTCATCATGATTGTAGCTAGCTTTAATTTAGTTGGGGCGTTAACTATGTTGGTATTAGAAAAGCAAAAGGACATTCATGTTTTGCAAGCAATGGGCGCGCAGTCCTGGGATATTCAAAAAATATTTTTACTCTTGTCCGGTATTATGGCTTTTATGGGCGCGCTTATTGGCGGACTATTGTCTAGCTTATTTTGTTGGCTGCAATTAAAATACCACTTAATTAAATTGGAAGGCAATTCATTTGTCATTGACTACTATCCTGTCAAACCAATGTTGATTGATTATATCGCCATTATAAGTTTGGTGTTATTTATTTCAATACTAGCAGGTTGGATTCCTGCAAAACGCGCAGCAGACGCCTTTCAAGAAAAGATATAGTGATGCTTGGAGGTAATAAATCCCTTTACATCTGATCCATAACATTATTCATAATATTATGGGATAGCTATAAGTAAAAGAAATAAAAAAGAGGATTTAATAGCGATTTTATATTTTATAAAAATCGCTATTAAATCAATAGTCGCCCAAGGTTTCTTCTAATTGACCTAATGCTTTTGCAAGTTGCTCATCGTTAGGCGCAATACCATGCCATTCATGGCTGCCTTCCATAAAGTCAACACCTTTTCCCATTTCAGTTTTCATTAATATACAAATTGGTTTGCCTTGTCCAGTTAAAGCTTTCGCTTTATCTAAAGTGGCAACAATTTCGTCCATATTATGACCATCCATATGTAAAACGGTCCAATTAAATGCTTTGAATTTATCTTCTAAACTATCTAGTGATAATACTTTACTTAAAGGGCCATCAATTTGTTGGCCATTCACATCTACGGTTGCAATTAAATTATCTACTTTATTATGCGCAGCAAACATGATCGATTCCCAAATTTGTCCTTCTTGTAATTCGCCATCACCATGTAAGCAATAAACAGTGCGATTATCGTTATTATATTTTTTAGATAATGCTGCACCAATGGCAACACTCATGCCTTGTCCTAATGAACCACTGGCAATACGAATACCTGGTAAATGTTCATGGGTAGTTGGATGCCCTTGTAAACGAGAATTTATTTTTCTGAAAGTAGCTAATTCTTTTACATCAAAATAACCTGATCTTGCAAGTACAGAATAAAAAACAGGTGAAATATGTCCATTGGACAAAAAGAAAAGATCCTCTCCTTTTCCATCCATTGAAAAACTACTGTCATGTTTCAAAACCTTAAAATACAAAGCAGTTAAAAAATCGGTACAGCCCAAAGATCCACCAGGGTGGCCGCTTTGTTGCGCATGAACCATTCTTACAATATCTCTTCTAATTTGAGATGCAATTTTAGTTAAATCGGTAGTTGCCATAATTTTTGTATCAGTAGGGCACAAAGATAGAATTCAAAGCCTAAATGATGGCGAAAACTTTTAAAAAATGCTTAAAAAGGGGGGCTAACAATACGATGATTTGCGTAGCTTTGTTTACTCAAATCATTCTAATATGTCGGACGAATTACAAAAAATTAGTGGGGAAGCGGAATTGGCCATGAAAAAGGCCATTAATCACTTAGAAATTGAATTAACCAAGATTAGGGCAGGAAAGGCAACACCCTCCATTTTAGAAGGTATCAATGTTGACTATTATGGAACACCCACACCCATTAGCCAGGTAGCAAATGTGCAGGTGTTGGATTCTAGAACGATCAGTATCCAACCTTGGGAAAAAAATATGTTGCCTTTAATTGAAAGGTCAATTATGGCAGCTAATATTGGAATCACGCCTCAAAATGATGGTATCAATATTCGTTTATTTATGCCGCCACTCACAGAAGAGCGCAGAAAAGAATTATTTAAAAAGGCAAGTGGTGAGGGAGAAGTAAGTAAAGTAGCTATTCGCAATATCAGAAGAGATCATATTGAACAAGTAAAAAAATTACAAAAGGACGGAATGAGTGAAGATATTTGTAAAGGTGCGGAAGATACCATTCAAGCTTTGACTGATAAGTATATTGCGTTGGTTGAAAAACATTTAGAAGCGAAGGAAAAAGAAATGATGACCGTATAGGTTATTTGGCGGTGCTTCTTTTATTTACAATATAAACACCACATAGTATAATAGCTAGGCCCAATAGGCGCATTGGATGTATTGCTTCATTGTATAATAAGCCCATCGCTAAAGAAACAAACGGGATGGCATAAGTGACTGTGGATGCAAATAAAATACCTGCACGTTTCACTAAAACATAAAATAATATAGAGGCAATGGAGGTGTTGATTACGCCCAAGGTACCACTTGCTAAAGTTGCATTTAATAAAGCAGGATTGCTAAAATCATTACTAAAATAACCTGTCGTATATAAAATGACCATGCCGGGTATAATAGAAAATGAAAATGCAAGAGAAGCTATATTGATGGCGCTAATATTTTGCATATGCTTGCCTACCATATTCACATTGAAGCCATAGCAAATAGTAGCTAGGATAATAAAAATACTAAAGGAAATGTTTTCAAAATGTAGCGTTTTCCCAGCCACCACGGAAATACATAATCCTACTAATCCCAATAATATGCCTCCAATTTTTTTTGGGTCGATACTAATTTTAAAAACAAGCATTCCTACGATAATGGTAAATAATGGGGTGAGTGAGTTGAGAATACCGGCCAATGCGCTATCAATTTTTGTTTCGGCGATACAGAATAAATAAGCGGGAATAAAATTGCCAATAATGCCTGATAAAATAACGAGGCCTAATTTATTTTTAGGGATTTGTTTCAACGCATTAAAAGCGAAAGGGAGTAATGCAATACCTGAAAACACCATCCTTAATGAAGCAACTTGGTAGGGGCTCAATTGAACGGTACCTGCTTTCATTCCAATCTTCATCAATAAAAAGGAGCTTCCCCAAATAACAGAAAGTAGTATAAAAATGCCCCAATTGATCAACTTTTTGTTCATGAAGTAAAATTTGGGCAAAGATGCTAATAATTTGATTAAAAGTGGATAAATAATCTATCAATTAACGCTAATTTAATGACGATTCCTTTTCTTTGTAGGTATG
>CAIWBA010000015.1 GCA_903910765.1 uncultured Bacteroidota bacterium | reverse complement strand
TTTTAGCACTTCGGTTTTCACCATAAAAGCACATCCAGTAATCCAATCTATTTTGCTAACATATCCCTGGTTTTGATTTTGATAAGTATGTTGCGCATCTTTTTTATTATACCCAATAGTTTTTGTGATACCCAACCATTGATTAAAACTGGAGCCCGCATTCCAAATTAGTGTTCTGTCATGATGAAAATAAATTAATGGTTGTACAGCTCCCATATTTTTATTTGCATCCAAGGCGCCTACTAATGGTTCTAAAAAATCACTTTCAACAGCTACATCATTATTCAGCAATAGCGTATATACATATCCTTGTTGTATTGCATATTGCATTCCTTTATTATTACCGCCCGTGAAGCCTGTATTTTGATCACAGGTTAAAATAATAATATTGTTATGATTTGTTCTTAATTGGTTTAAGGATTCATCCGTTGAAGCATTATCCACACAAATAATATCATAGTCCTGAAACGAAGTTTGATACAATGATTGTAAAGTGTCATTGGTTAATTCATAACTATTCCAATTCACTAATATGATGGCTAATTTTTTAGACATACTTTTGTTGATAAAATTTAGCAATCATCATAAATCGTACTGCAAGTTTAACTGTAACATAAACTGCTGTATATCTCGGCCTGGTATCCATCCCGTTTTTTTAGTTGGGAACCACTCCCATTCATAGTTATTGGTTTGCATATAACTTACCCTGGGGCCTATTGTGTATCTTTTTATACGCCAATCAATTTTGAGGGTAGTGATAAAATCAACATAGTATTGTTTAAACTGTCCGGATGGTGCATAAGTGTATTGATAGTAATCATTGTTATGTACCCGCCTTTCCCCTGTAATGCCTATTCGATTATTATTTTTTCGCCAATTAAATTCGACAGTTTGTGAGGAGCCGCCAGGACCCACTCCCGCGCCTAACAATTGTCCGTCATGCGTATATCCTTGTCTTATATTAGCACCCAAATACCAGCTAGTAGGTATTCCATTACTAAATTGTTCGGCACGTGTTAATAATTGTACCTGTGTAAGTTCCCCTAATAATTCCCAATAATGTTTGTTGGAAGTGGTGAATATTTTTTTAATTCCCCAAGTACTTGCGTATCCTTTATCAGGTTGCAATACCCAATTTCTCAAACTTGTTCTTTGTAAATTCCAACCTACTTCACCATATAGTGTAGTGTTTGCTTCAGGCATCAAATAATTAAAATAAAATGCCGTGAGGATTATTGGTTGATTTAAGCCATCATCTGGAATATTGTAAAAAATATTTTTACCCGGTATATAACTGGTCCAGTGGTTCATATCCTTTTCATACTGCATATAGGTTTGTTCGAAACCAATATTTAAATTAGGCACCCACTTTGGTTGATAGCTTATGTTTATTCCATTAATAATTCGTTGGTGATTCTCCTTTGGTACATATAATGGATTTCCACGCAGGGGCATAAATGTACTAGGCGGCGCCCAACCACCATTTGTTAATTTGCCTGCAATTAGTTCTATATTAAATTCCCCAATTTTGGAACTCACTGGTTTGCTTGTTCCTAATGTAATATGCGGAAAACCTGCAGCTGTATTTGAAAGCAATAAAGCATTACGTTGTGCTGGACCCCACCATTTATTTTCATTTGAAATGCCTACCTGCCAATTTTTATAATGTAACTTAATAAAAGATTGCCCCCAAGCGCTTTTGTTATAGGGTTTATCTCCCATGCGTTCAGGCAACTCAATAAAATTATAAAAACGATAATAATCGCGCCACAAAACCTCGTCCGCATCTAATGGCAGTCCATCAAATAATTGATTTTGTGCTAATACCATTTCTGGGGCTATTTGTAATTCAACAAATTTCCATTGCGCATTTACACCTGCCCTAATGAATTGTTGCCAACCTTTTGAAGGCACCATTGCACCATCATTCCAATTATAAGGATGCGCTTGTACATATTGTAATTTATTTAAGAAGGGTGCCCATCTTATTCGTATACTGTCCTTTTTATACAACTTGATAGCTTGATATCTTGAACTATCTTCCCACAATTTTTTTGTTAGGATATAACTATCATCCTTGAAATCAGTTTGTGCTTTGATTGCAAATGGGAGAATAAATAACAATAAAAATAGACTAACTCTTTGCAAACCTAATTCGTTGTACAATAAAAAATGATGTTGCCAACGCTATTGCTTCAATGAGCAATGGATAATATCCTACATATTTGGAATCCAATCCTAACTGAAATGCATCAATACTTAATAATGAAATAAATAATATAAAAACACCTGCACCAAAGTAGGAAGCATATTTTTTTTCTAAAAATATTTCGGTAACATTTAAAACATTTAATGCGATTAACATTGGAACAATACTTATGATTTTTATCAATTGCTGTACTTGCATGAAAAAAGCTAAATTATTTTCATGCTTGCCCATGAGTAGCAGCGTCAATAATTGTTCGGGGAAAAGAAACATGATTCCACCAGTCACTAAACAAAAGGTTGATAATAAAATATTTTGTTGCTTTTTTAAACGCTTCCATTGTTCAAAACCTAATTGATGGGTACCTGCCGCATGAGGCATCACCGCCGATCCATATGCATTTACCAGCATCCTAAAACTTGAGATAAGTTTATCTACAAAACCATAGGCTGATAAATACAATGGGGTAACAAATGAAGGTATTGCAAACAAAAATAATGACTGTTGCAAATGAACCGTTAATCCATTGCCCAATACCAAGCTATTTGTTTTTAATAATTGGATTAACTTTTCTGTTGAGGGATAATATTCAGAAAGTCCTTCTTGAAAAAATACTTTTTTTAAATAAAAGGTGTTCAATAATAACATGACTATTCCGGTTCCGAGTAAACTGATTTGGATGATATAAACACTATCTCTCATTATATAAATAACCAATAATAATAAGAGCCTAAAAAATAAGTTGATGAATGTATACTTATTGATATTATAGGTCGCTATTAAATAAAATTGAGGATTTATAAACTCCGCTAATATCATTGGAAGTATCATAAAATAATACACACCATTTTTTATAAAGATGGGTAAAGTTGATACGATAACTATAGCAACAAGTAAGGGTATAAAACGAATTGCCATAGTATTTGCAATAATCTGTTTTTTATCTTCCATTGTTACTGCCTTTTTTATCTCAACCATACTTGTTTGCATGGTGCCGTAATTAACAAATATGGCAATGAGTGAACCAAAGGATAATGCTAAAAAATAAACGCCTAGCTTTTCAGCATTAATATGATGCACTAATATTGGGATAACCATTAATTGAAAAACAGCATTGGTTATACTGAATATCAATAATGATACAAATTGGTTAATAGTGGGAAAGTGTAACTTCATTTATTTTTTACAATTAAAATTGTATGAATATTTCGCAAAATTGATTGCTTGAAATACTTACTCTGGTGTGTTAATTATTTTGATAATTAAACTTCCCATAGACCATGATTCATCGCACATTTGATCCGCAACATTTTTTTGAACCAACAAATCTTTAAAACTTATAGTTACTTTTGAAGCACTATGTTTTATTGTTTTATCAATTTTATATACTGAAGTTTTAAATACATCTGTCATATGACATATACCTGCAATATCCATATAAGCACCAGTTTTGGGTGGATTATTGATTAAACCATAATCTGCAGGGTAAGATTGATACAAACAATAAATTGAATTACATGGTGTATTAGAAAAAGTTGCATTTAACACCGTTGTTCCATCCATATTGATATTCCAAATATCTGGACCATCTATACCACCATAATTATTGTTGCCATCCCAGCTATCATGAAAGCGCGGTTCCGCGATTATTTCTATTGCTTGATGCGCTGGTAAATTATCCAGATTTATGGTAAACCCATTTTTATTATAACGACCAATTAAATACTCGCCATTGTTTTTATATAAGATAGCGCCCGTTAATTTATCGGTTGATCCTGATTTAAAATTATTATTGTAAACCATCACTTCGTTATATCCCGACTTTGCACATCCCATTACTAACATGAGCATCGATATTGTGATAATTATTTGAGCTTTTTTTGTAACTGTTTGAATGTTCATAATTGATTTTTATGATTTTAGGTATTCCTAACCTTGTTGGTATATTATAATTTTTTATAATGCTTCGCCTTTCTTAGTCACATTTTTGACATGCAAATGACTAAAAGACAAAGGTTTATCAGTATATAACAAATTTATTCTAATTATTATTATCCACCTAAAATTGGAGGTTAATTAATGGCTTTTTAGCAGCATCTGGGGCTGGTTGCTCTGCCTTAAAAGTAAGGAAACTATATGATTTATAGCAATTTAATGCGCTCTATTAGGGAGCCCTGATTAGGGTACAACTTTTCAACCGAATTTGATACCTAAATTTTAGGTTTTTCGGGTCTTTTTCCCGATTTCCCGCCAAAATTTGCGGGTTTTTAGGTGGTTGCGTCTATTTCAATTCATTTGTACCCCAAAAGTTGCTGGTAAATACTTAATAATCAAATGTCTCAGACTTGTACATTACAAATTGATATTAGTAAATCAAACAAAATTAAAAAGCTGGCTAAATTATCTCTAAATTTGATTAATGAACACCATTCAAGTGAACATATTGAACCCTAAAGCTGACATTATTTTAAAAGATATGGAAAAGCAGAATTTGATATCCATTAAAAGGACTTCAGATAAAAACTTACGCTCTGTATTAAATAACCTTCGTTCAAATGCAAAAACCGCTCCTTCATTAAAAGAAATTACAAAAGAAGTTGAGTTGGTTAGAACAAAGCGTTATGTCATTAAAAATAAAAAGGATAATCATTGATACTAATCTTTGGATTAGTTTTTTAATAACAAATGATTTCAATAAACTAGATCAATTTCTTGATTCAGACAAATACCAGATTGTATTCAGTGAAGAGTTGTTTAACGAATTTTTAGAGGTAGTACACAGGGAAAAGTTCAATCGCTATTTCAATGATTTGAATATTAAATATTTAATTGAACTAATAAATGATAAGGTTTTGTTTGTAAATGTCTTTTTAAGTTGTTGAGGTATGTAGAGATGTTAAAGATAATTTTTTATTATCTCTCGCTATAGACGGCGACGTTGACTATTTAATTACTGGAGATAATGATTTATTATCATTAAAGCATTTTCAAAAGACTTCAATAATCACTATTAATGATTTTTTTCAAACTCCTCATTAAAAAATTCTGAAATGATTCCTACTCCACCACTCCATCTGTAATCACTACATCGCTTAAGGCGCCGGTGCATAAGCCTTTGATGGTGATGGATTCGCCCACTTTTTGAGTAATGGGTGTGGTGCTGATCATGGTGATGGATACATTAGAAAATGAATCGCTTCGGCCAATTACTAGGGTTGTTTTCCCTTCCTGATTTTTATCGATACTTAAAATTACCCCCGTTACTACTACCGCCTTATTTAAATATAAGCTGTTTGCTAATTTTTCGTCGGCCTGGTATTTGGCAACCAATGAATCCGAGGTAATTACAATACCAGTTTCAGATTGAACTTGTCTACGATGTTGACTTGAATATACAAATACGTAATAGTAAACACCAAAAGCAACAGCGGCTATCAAAGCAATCGCAATGATTATTTTATTTTTTGTAGACATAGCTTTCGGTTTTTAATCGCCTTATTAAAACTTTAAATTCCGCAACTCCTTCGGCTTTTTTAAAGTAAACACCCTAGAGATATTAAATCCAAATCGTAAATCACCTTTGCCCCAGCTACCTGCGGTTTCATTAATAAATGTACGCTCTGTCATGCCTGTTGAATTAGATACATGTAACTGAAATACATGACCGCCTGTTTCAATGTCAACCCCTACTGACAAAGGATCGTAGTAACCAGCTAATTTATCATAACGATAATAATACTCGGTAGTAATATTCACCCGCTTACTAATTCTTTGTCTAAAGCCAATACCCAAAGAATAAAAATCATTGGGCAATTTCGCATTATCAACAATATTATAATGTAAAAGTGTGGGTGTTAATTGTAAAGAAAATTGATCGTTAAATTTTCGTGCAAATAAAATTTGATGCGCAAAAGAAAACTTATCTGAAATATAGGGTTGATATGTGGTAATGGCATCTTTAAGTGATTTATATATTGCAGTGCCCGCATAACTAATACTTAAAGGGATATTACGTTCCCCTGTTTGTTGGCTTACCATTTTATATTTTACAAAACCGTCAAACTGTTTTTCATAAGTGCTTCGTCCTATTCCAATCATTAAATTTTTAGTAATCCCATAGTCTAAGCCTATACGCATGGTTGCTTGATCCAAACCATAAAAATTATAGCCCCCTGAATTAATAGTACCAAAACGGTGTAGAATTCTAAAATCTAAAATACCTGCGCCCACATTTTCTATGGATTGGCCATTAACAATTCGGGTAGTTTTAAAAGAGCCTGTGGTAATATCCTTCGTAACAGTTTTTGTGGTTTCGGCAAATAGATCAATTGTTTGCGCTGTTGCGTTCATCCGCATTCCTATGATGCATAAAAAAAGTAAACAGGCATTCAATTTAAACATAGTGGTTATTTTAATACTTACGTTATTAATATTTACAATTCAATTTGATTGTGGCTTCGTTGGCTATTTTTTCACCAATATACAATCCAGTGATGCCATAATCTTTTACTTTAACGCTAAAATCGCCCTCAATCGTCGCTTTTCCTT
>CAIWBA010000014.1 GCA_903910765.1 uncultured Bacteroidota bacterium | reverse complement strand
TGGAAGGATTTTGTGGATCCTTTAAAAGGTCGTGAAGCATCAGTCGCTTATGCAATTTCAACGTATATGACAGGCTATGGTTGGTTGGCAACAGCAGTAACCGTGGCTATTTTGGCTGGCTTTAGTTCCGTTATTTTAGTCATGTTAATGGGACAATCTCGTGTGTTCTTCTCAATGGCGAATGACGGATTACTACCTAAAGTATTCTCTGATTTACATCCTAAATTCAGAACACCTTATAAATCAAACTGGATTTTATTTGTATTTGTGGGTGGATTTGCCGCATTTGTACCAGGTAATGTAGCGGGAGATTTAACCTCTTTTGGTACCTTGTTTGCGTTTGTATTAGTGAGTGCTGGTATTTGGATTTTAAGACGCAAATCACCAGATATGGAAAGACCATTTAAAACGCCATTAGTGCCATTGGTTCCTATTTTAGGAGCGCTTATTTGCTTGGCAATGATTTTTGCGCTAGATGCACAAACATTGAAGGTTGCCTTTGGCTGGATGGCTTTAGGCTTGGTTGTCTATTTCCTTTATGGTCGCAAGCATAGTAAATTAAATGGCTAATCCCCATTGATACATATATTATAATAATCCCTCCGAGTTCTCGGGGGGATTATTTTTTTAGCTTATTTTTGCAGACCTCAATAACATACTACTATGGGAAGAATATTTGAAGTTCGTAAAGCCACCATGTTCAAACGTTTTGATCGAATGGCAAAACAATTTACCCGAATAGGTAAAGAAATTGTAATTGCAGTGAAAGCAAGTGGTCCCAACCCAGATGACAACCCAGCCTTAAGAAGATGTTATCAGAATGCACGGAGTGTAGGTATGCCTAAGGATAGAGTGGAAGCCGCTATTAAGCGTGCCATGGGAAAAGACACGAGCAACTATGAGGAAATTTTATACGAAGGTTATGCACCGCATGGCGTTGCCTTATTGGTTGAAACTGCTACCGACAATCATGTAAGAACAGTAGCCAATGTGAAAAGTCATTTTAATAAAGGACATGGTGCATTAGGTAATAGTGGAAGTGTGAGTTTTCAATTTAAAAAAATGGGCGTATTTAATTTAAGCCCAGAAGGTTTAAATATGGATGATTTGGAATTAGAATTAATTGACCACGGATTAGATGAATTAGGTGAAAGTAATGATGATAATGGCAATGCGATTATTGTATTAAGATGTGCTTTTACTGATTTCGGAAATTTACAAAAAGCCTTAGAGGATAAAAATATTAACCCATTGAGTGCGCAGCTTGAATGGATCCCAACCACCACAGTGCCGGTAACAGATGAACAAGCGGAGGATATAAGTAAACTCATTGAAAGATTAGAGGAAGATGAAGATGTAAATAAAGTGTTCCATAATATGGGGTAGGTTTATCGCACTTTTTATTTTAAAATATAAAAAAGTGCAATAAATCCGGCTTATGATTTATTCAAAAAATCAAAGCTTTTTTGAAATCCTCCAACTAGTTTTTAAAAAAGGCTTACGTATGAAAATTATAACAACCCTATTAATTACCGCTTTTATTTCGCCTGTAATAAAAGATACGACCAGGCCCTTGTTTAATAGGTATACGATATCGAAGGAAACAAAATTGCCAGCAAATTACTATACGACTAAAACCGGATTTTTTTGTAACATGGAAAGAGCATTACAAAAACAAACAAAGGTGGCTGTGAAATTTAGATTAGGTTCATTGGACTACACGCAAAAATTAGAGGGCTATAATTTATCTACTCTGCCATCATCTCAGTAATCACTTTTATAATTTCTTCTGTATTCGGTTTGGAAAAATAATCCCCATCACTTGCATAAGCTGGGCGGTGTGCTTTTGCACTAATGGTGCGTGCTGTTGCATCTAACCACTTATAGCCACCTTGCACTTCAAGTAATTGTTGATACATATAAGCGCTTGCACCACCTGGCACATCTTCATCCACAAATACAATACGATTTGTTTTTTTCAAGGATGCTAAAATTTGATGATGGATATCAAATGGCAATAAGGTTTGTACATCGATAATTTCGCAATCAATCCCCATTTCTGCTAATCTTATCGCAGCATCTTCAATAATACGAAGTGTTGAGCCATAGGATACAATGGTGATATCATTTCCTTGTCTAATAATTTCAGGCACCCCTAAAGCTACCCTAAAGGACATTAAATTCGTAGGCATTTGCTCCTTTAAGCGATAGCCATTCAAACACTCTATTAATAAAGCAGGATCATTACCCGCAAGTAAAGTATTATACATACCTACTGCTTGCACCATATTTCTTGGCACACATATATACATACCTCTTAAAGCATTTATGATAACGCCCATCGGAGATCCGCTATGAAATATACCTTCCAATCGGTGACCTCTGGTACGAATAATTACTGGACTACTTTGTAAACCATTACTGCGATAGTGCAATGTTGCAACATCATCACTAAGGGTTTGTAATCCGTATAATAAATAATCAAGGTATTGGATTTCAGCGATTGGCCTTAAACCTCTCATGGCCATGCCATGCGCTTGCCCCATAATAGATTGTTCGCGAATACCAGTATCAAAAATTCTGTCAGCGCCATGCTTAATTTGCAATCCAGCGAAGCCTTGATTCACATCCCCAATATTTCCTAAGTCCTCCCCAAATGCATATACCAAAGGATTCGCTGCAAACAATTCATCAAAATAATGATTCAAAATTTCATAGCCATTCAAAGTTGTCGCATCTGCATTAATTATTGCAGGAACGCCTGCAACATTTAATGTGCTCTTTGGACCTTCGTTGTATAAATTTTTACTATAGTAAGGTGCTTGTTCATTATGATAGTTGGATAAAAATTCAAGCACCCCATTTTTATTTGGATGATTGGGTAATTTTTCAAGTACCAAATGAAGTGCTCTGAAAATATCTCTTTTTAATGGCTCTCTATTCGAAATTAATTCCTGTGTCAAATGTTGCGCCGTTAATAAATCATCTTGGCCTAATCCTTGATAAGCCAACGCAACTCCTTCATTTAGTTTTTCATTGATGGGGGCAACATATTTATTCCAAGCCCTTAATTTCGCATCCCGAACTGCTTGTTTTATTTGCGCTTCAAATATTTGTAAATCTGCTTCATTACTTAATTCATTCAACAATAACCATTCTCTCATTTTCTTTAAACAATCCCACTCCCGCTCCCATTGTAATCGTTCTGTTGATTTATACCTTTCGTGACTTCCACTGGTGGAATGTCCTTGTGGTTGTGTTAATTCCTGCACATGAAATACAACGGGCACATGTGTGTTTCTGGTATAAGTAACTCCTTGTTCAAACACTTCACACATTGCAGCATAATCCCAACCTTTTACGGTGAAAATTTTAATGCCATTGGTGTTGGCTTCTTTTTGCATGCCTTGTAAAGCTTCAGAAATCGAACCCTTTGTTGTTTGCAATTTGGTGGGCACCGAAATTCCATAACCATCATCATATACAAAAATGGCCAATGGAATTTGTAAAACACCTGCGGCATTTACGACTTCCCAAAATTGTCCTTCAGAAGTACTTGCATCCCCGATGGTGCAAAAACATACTTCGTTTCCATCATTTGATAAATGTGAAAATAACTCCTTTTGTTTTGATTGCTTAAAACACTTTGATGCATAAGCCAAGCCTAATGCTCTTGCCATTTGACCAGCAGTAGGTGCAATATCTGCAGATATATTAAAGCGGTTTACTAAATCCAACCACTCCCCATTTTCATTGACAAATGAAGTTGCAAAATGCGCATTCATATTTTTTCCACCACTATAAGGATCATTTTCTACATCAGAATATAACTGCGCAAAATAATCTTCCACATTGGAAGTGCCCATGGCAAACATCAAAGTTTGATCCCTATAATAGCCACTTCTAAAATCACCTTTTTGAAAAAATTTTGCTAGTGCGACTTGGGCAATTTCTTTACCATCTCCAAAAATCCCAAATTTTGCTTTTCCTGTTAAAACCTCGCGTCGGCCAAGTAAACTTACTTCCCTACTCATTAGGGCAATTCGGTAATCCTCCAATACAGATTTTTTAAACGCTTCAAATGAAAGCATTTCAGGTGTTAAAACAGCATCGAGGGTGGATTCCATACAGCAAAAATAGGGGGCAAAAAGCATAAAAAACCAAGAATTAGATAAAATCATTTAATTCCCTATTTTTTGATAAATTTACACGCAACAACGCCGCAATTCAACCCTTATTTTATGAAAAAATCACTCCTTGTTTTAAGCCTTGTTATTGGCATTTTCAGTTCAATTTCAGCACAAACAGCAGCCAATATTGATCAGTCTTTAAAATTCAAAAACGACGTGTATGACTTTGGTAAAATAAGCTTCGGTAAACCAGCAACTTACACCATTGAATTTACCAATATAAGTAAGGACACCATTACTTTGGTGAACGCGCGTCCTGGTTGTGGCTGTACGACCCCAAATTTTAAACCAAATGAAAAAATTGCACCAGGTAAAATAGGGCAAGTACAAATTACCTTTAACGGAAGTGCCATGGGTACCTTTTCACGTGCCACTACGCTTGAATTTTCAAATGGCTTGGTTAAACAAACACAATTTGCAGGGGAAGGCGTTGCTATTACCAATGCACCTACAGCACCCATCATTAATAGCCCAAATAAACAATAATACAATCGGCGCTTTTTCCAAAACCTATTAATCATTATCGACTGCGCATTTAACTTAATTTTTCAATCACAATACATTATTACTCTAAAACAATCAATTATGAAATTAAAATCACTACTACTTGGATTATTAATATCGTTTACAAGTATGGCGCAAACAGGTGTGCAATTTGATAAATTAAGTTACAACTACGGAAAAATAAAACAAGGTGTACACAAATCAGTCATCTTTAGTTTTACGAATAATGATGCAAAACCAGCAGTCATTGAATTTGCAAATGCGGAATGCGGATGTACACAACCTGAGTACAATCAAAAGCCAATTTTAAAAGGACAAAAAGGAACTATTAAAATTACGTATACCGCACCTGCAACAGGTGCATTTAAAAAGAAGGTGACCGTTAAATTTGCTGGCGTTAAATTACCAACAGAGATAACTATTGAAGGTGAAGTAATTTAAAAGCGAAAGATCAAACACCGCATCAAGTACTACAAAATATTATTAGTTATTACTTGTGAAGTGCAATGGTTAATTAAAGTTTCATTCGAATAATAACGAACACTTGGTATTATACAAAATTAAAAGCGTCCCGATTGCTCGGGACGCTTTTTTATTATAGTGTACAAGACTATCTTTGCCCGAATGATACAAATTAGCAAACGAGGTAATCAAATGCCTTCCTCTCCTATTCGAAAATTAGCACCCTTCGCGGATGCTGCAAAAAAAGAAGGCGTGCAAGTGTATCATTTAAATATTGGACAACCTGATATTGAAACACCCCATATCATGATGGAAGCGGTGAAGCAAGCCAATTTAAAAGTTTTAGAATATACTGATAGCCGTGGTATTTTAAGTTTAAGAAAAAAACTAGCAGCGTACTATATTAGCAAAGGCATGGATGTTAACTATGAAGATGTATTAATTACCATTGGCGGAAGTGAGGCCATTTTATTTGCTTTTATGGCCTGCTTGGATGAGGGTGATGAAATTATCGTACCCGAACCATTTTATGCGAACTATATTGGCTTTGCGATGGCCGCAGGTATTCATATTATCCCAATAACATCCAGTATTACAAATGGATTTGCATTACCACCCATTGCATCCTTTCAAGAAAAGATTACCCCTAAGACCAAGGGCATATTTATTTGTAATCCCAATAATCCAACAGGATATGTATATAGCGAAGCCGAGCTTTTACAAATTAGGGACTTAATCAAAGAAAAAGATCTGTACTTATTTTCTGACGAAGCCTACACGGAATTTAGTTATGAAGGAAAAGTAAAAAGTACATTAACATTACAAGGTGTAGCCGACCGTGTAATTATGATTGATACTTTTAGTAAAAAGTATTCGGCATGTGGTGCACGTATAGGTGCATTAGTCACTAAAAATAAAGATGTGATTGAAGCGGTGATTAAATTTGCACAAGCAAGATTAAGTCCGCCCACCTTGGAACAAATTGCTGCCGAGGCTGCACTAGGATTACCCGCTAATTATTTTGAAGAAACTAGAGAAGAATATAAAAATAGACGCCATGTATTAATGAATCGACTATCAAAAATGGAAGGGGTGTATTGCCCAATTCCTAGTGGTGCATTTTATGCAATGGCACAACTACCTGTTAAAAATACAGACGATTTTTGCCAATGGCTATTGACTAGTTTCAGGCACAACAATGCCACAATTATGTTGGCCCCAGGTAGCGGCTTTTACACGACACCAGGACTTGGCTTGAACGAAGTAAGGCTTGCGTATGTTTTAAACGAAAAGGACATTAATTTGGCCATGGATTGCCTTGAACAGGCTTTACGCGTATACCCAAACAAATAAGCGGGGAACCCTCATCACATTTAACAATAAGTTATTAAATGGACATCGGATACAATGCTACCTTTGTGCTTGTATATGTGGTTTGGTTTACCCATACAAGCAAGCAATCGAAAATCGCCCTTTAGTTCTCTAAGGGGCTTTTTTATGCTGAAAATTACACAGTTAAAATTAGATTAAAACTTCTGCGTAGGTACGTTATAAGTGCCTCTATCCCTAGCCTGACTAATGTATAACATGATTTGATACACCAATTTACTTTTTACTGGATTGCCATTAATGCTTGCAGGAATAAACTCATAAGCATCGCCATGTAAATCCTTGATAGATTGTTTAAATTCAGCATTATAAAAGGTAGAGGTATATTTAATATTAAAATCCTCCAATTTGCCAGTAGCGGAAACATCAAAAATATATTCCATTAGGATATCTTCCTTTTGATCCTTTGCACCTTGTGGTAAATTACGTTGGTTGTACAATAAGTAAAAGCCATAATCAAGCCCACCAATTTTTACAGGCGCTACCACTTTAGCTTTCACATAACCGGTGGTATCAATCACCGATCTTTGTTTTACAATAGATGATACATCAGGTATATTATAAATTAATTTTTTATTGGTAAAATCATACACCTGAATCAAATCACTATTTTGACTAAAATAATTCCAGATACTATCCTTTAATCCATTTTTATACATTCCTCTCGCCAACTCACGATTCGCACTATTCACTATAAAGCATTCACCCAATTTTAATTTTTTATTCGCTTTATCGGATTCGTAATTTTCAACCAAGGTTGGTGCAATTCTCATTTTACGCCAAACCGTATTTTGCGCATTTACAAATTGGCTCACTAAAATGGCAAGTATAAAAATTAGCTTTTTCATAGTATAAAATTTAATCTTCAAATTGTTTCTATAAAATAAAGGTACAAAAAAAAGAGTCCCGCTCCGATAAATCGGAGCGGGACTCTTTTATAAAGCGATATAAGAATATTATCTAACTCCTACATATTTGAAAGTTTCATCAAAAGCAACACGGTGACCAGCGATAACGCTTGGTTGGTCCATCCAGTATTTAACTTTTAATGTCTTAGTCGATGGATCCCATGAATTTGCGCCAGAAGGATCAATCATCGCAGAACGACCATTAGATGATGGTTGACCGTATACATTCTCCACTTTAGTTACTTTGTTAGATGCATCAATAGTGAATTCAACACCAAATGCACCATAATAACTTGTAGAAGTACCACTTAAAATAGAGTGATAAACACCGCCAATTGCATTATCATACAAACGTACCGTATTCGCACCGCTTGTTACCAAGCCAACGCTCATTGGAAAACGTCCAGTGATTGCGCTACTTGCAGCATCCACTAATGAACCAGTAACAGTATAAGCACCATCATAAGAGTTACGAACGCCAAATGAATAAACTGCATTACCGTAGTTACCACTAATGATACCATTGGATACTTGTGTTATTTTAACTGGAACCCCATAAGCTGCGTTAAAATTAAACTCAGCAGTAACGGTAATTTTAGCTTCAACGGTAGTTTGGTTGGTACCTTTTTTGATAGTAACAGAAGTTGGAAAACTCACAACCGAAGCAGGAGGTACCACTTTTGAACTACCATTTTTTGTGTTATAAGCAGCTAATGTAGCAGCATCTAAAGCAAGGGTTACAACAACATCATTAGGTGCATTACCTGGTCCTGTATAATGGACGTTTATGTTGAATGTTTTACTTGCACCAGCAGCAACAGAACCTAAATCAGAGTAATACCCTTGTATTCCTGAAGTAGTTACATTATCTCCTGTATTAGCAAGCTCTATTACGTTACTTGCATAGTTTGGATCCGTATTCATCACTCCTTCCTTCAAACAAGAAGAAAGAGAGATCATCAATACACCAAGCATTAAGATTTTTATATTTTTCATTTTTTAAAAATTTAAATTTTATTGTGCCCAGAAAATAAGTGAGCTAAATGGTGAAATACCTTTAGGTACGTTCGCTGTATTATAAGAGCCTTCGCTCGCTGGATATAAAACACGCGTAGGTAATTTATCAGGTCTTGTACTTTCAGATACTCTAGAAGCAAATGTTTGAAGTGCAGTTGCACCTGGTGTATTTACTAATTTAGGATATAAAGTACGACGATAGTCATTCCATGATTGATCACTATTTACAAAATTTAAAGCAACCCACTTTTGCGTGATGATGGCTTCTAATCTTTGTGCATCTGAAGTAGCTAAACCGTAGTTAACTAAATAGCTAGAAGCATTATCAGTTAAATAAGTAGCAACATCTGTAGTTGGATTACCTGAAACAGAACCGTCAGGCAAAGTATACAAATATTTAAATGAAGCTGTGATACCATTGCTAAATGCTGCTGCGGCTGTTGTTGAAGAAATAATTCCTTTCAAAGCAGCTTCTGCTTGAATGAAATAACTTTCAGAAGCAGTAATAACTGGTAAACCTGCATTTGGTCCTTTTAAAACACCCACTGAATTACCAGCAGAAGTTCCTACTCTTGAAGTACTTGGGAACCAAAATGTACCATCTGGTGAAGAAACCACACTCACACCTTCAAAACCTAATTGGTTGGTTGGTGTAGTAGGGAATTGATAGTAAACTGCTTTACCACGACCATTGTCGGTTAACTTAATACCATCATAGAATGTTTTAGAGAAGGTAGATGGCATCCAAGATTTTGTTCCTGGAGAACCTGTATAACCCCATCCCCAAGTATTCCACTTAGGATTTTGCTTACCGTTATCACGTGTGTAACCTGGATTAATTAAAGCATCCGTAGTTAAGAAGCCATCACTACTAAATGTGCTGTTGGAGAAAGTTACTTTACCATTACCGCGCACTAAAATTCTTAATTTAATAGTATTGGCTAATTTTTTCCAGCTAGTTGTGTTACCACCAAACATGATATCAGCAGATCCTAATGGAACCACATTCGTGTTTGCAGCGCCAGCGTTTATTTTAGCAATTGCCGCATCTAATGAATCAGCAATTGATTTGTATATCACTTTTGCATCGGTATAAGTAGGTGATAATTTTTTTGACCCTTGTAATGCATCCATATAAGGAACGTCATTATAAGTATCTACTAACAATTGAAAATGCAATGCTTTCATAATGTTAGCAGCTGCATTAAAGTAATTGTAGTTTGCATCTCCTGCTGTTTTATTGATGATGGTTTGATAATCATTCAATAAATCGTAAGAAGAACTAAACAATCCTTGATATTCAGAAGTTGTAAAGTTGTAAGTAATGGAAGTACCAAAACCACCGTATCCACCTGCGTTAGCACCATAACCCCCAACTTGAACACCATAGTTGTTAAAGGAGCTGATCATACCTGCAGTGTAGTTCAATGCTTGTGGTAAAATTAATTCTGCAGATGCAGAAGTCGCATTATTTGGATCTGTATTTATATCCAAATACTTATTACAGGATGTGGCTAATAGCATCACTCCTGAAAGAATTATTGCGGTTATATTTTTCATGTTTTTCATATTTTTTATCATTTCACTTTTTAGTCGAACACTCAGCTAAAGAGTGTAATTGATTTGTTATAATGATTCCGTTTAGAATTTAAATGATACTGTTGCACCATAATATCTTGACGGAGGCGGTTCAGAACCACTCAAACCGATACCATTGCTTGTGCTACCAGCACTGCTGTATTCTGGATCAGTATAATAGTTATCTGGCGCCATCCACACTAATAAGTTACGGCCTTGTAAACTCAAAGTACATCCTTTGATGAATTTTGATTTAGCCAATAATTTAGAAGGTACATTATAAGCAAGTGACAATTCTCTTAACTTCCAGAAATCAGCAGATGTAACATAGTTTGAAGTTACCCCTCTGTTGATACCATCTGTCCAGAAACCGTTATTACCGTTACCGTTTGCAATTTCGATATTTGTATTTGTAACATACTTACCAGGATTAGCTGGATCAGCAATAACTGAATTAGGGAATACAAAACGCTTACGATCGTATAACGCAGTTCTCCAACCTGTACCTGACCAATCCATACCTGGTCCAATTTGGTTGAAAATTTGGTATCCACCACGGTATTCAAATAAGAATGACAAAGTAAATGCTTTGTACTTAATGCTACCATCCAAGCTTAATTTATGTTTTGCTTGCGCATTACCTAAGATTGAAATAGTATCAGATTGTGTAGGTAAACCTGTTGTTGCATCAACAATAACATGGCCAGCTGCATCACGCTTGTAATCATAACCCATAATTACTGGGAAAGGTTGACCAGCAACTGCATATGAACCCACACCTGTACTTGTTAAACCTAAACGAGGTAAATCAGCACTAATAGAAACAACTTCATTTTTAAGTAAAGTATAGATACCACCCACAGTTACATTCCAATCTTTAGATCTGATTGGCGTTACATGTGTTGTTACCTCCAAACCTTCACTCATTGTTTCACCTGTATTTGTTCTTAAACTTGTGAAACCTGTTGTTCCAGATACACCAGTACTAACTGTTTGATTGGTCGTATTGGTATGGAAGAAACTCACATTTGAAGTGAAACGGTCGTCAAACATAGTTAAATCAAAACCAACTTCATAACCTTTGGTAATCTCAGGCTTTAAGTTGTTTGATACTAAAGTATTTCCAACGGTGTAACCTGCTTGACTTCCAAAAGGGAAACCATTCGCAGATCCAAATGTTGGTAATAAAGCGTATGGTCCTAAGTTTACTTGACCTACTTTAGACCAACCACCTCTTAATTTTAAGTAGCTAATTGTTCTGCTATTTTTCAAGAAATCCAAGGCGTCAGATGCAATAAATGACATCTCAGCTGCTGGATAAAAGAAAGTTCTGTTTTC
The DNA here is from genome assembly GCA_903910765.1 of uncultured Bacteroidota bacterium. GTDB lineage: Bacteria > Bacteroidota > Bacteroidia > Chitinophagales > Chitinophagaceae > Sediminibacterium. The sequence continues at coordinate 1,979 of CAIWBA010000014.1, read as the reverse complement.
AGGAGCAAGAATGGAAACCCAGTCATTACGACCTGAAACAGTTAAGTATAAATAGTTTTTATAACCAAAAGTACCTTTACTATATGCACCCATTGTATGAGACAAATAGTTTGATTCGCTCGCACCTGGTGTACCTACGCCATTGTTTACGTTAAATAAACCTGGGATAACTAATCCATTTGCACTTACGTTGATACCTTTTGATTGGTCTTGTTTCCATTGACCACCTACGATTAAGTTCAAACTAAAGTCTGAAATTGTCTTTTTGTATTGTGTAAAGAAGTCAGTTAATAATTGCGTAGAATAACCCATACCGTCAGAAACTGCAGCAGAGATATCAGATTTAGAACTTGCATCCGTATGCTTTGCATAATCAGTAAACTTAAATGCACCCGTTGTATTCTTATTAGAATAGTTACGTGTAGTAATACCTTGACGCGCTACGAAATCTAAACCTTTAACTGGTGTAAACTTTAATTCCACGTTTGCAGTTAAATAATCGTTTCTTGTTGCAGAACGGTTATTCGCAGCAGTGAAATAAGGGTTTGGATACCATGGGTTATAGAAACCATTTGGATTCGCAAACTTATCATTTTGCCAATCCTTATAACGTGTAATATCAACGTTCACTGGCATGTTTAACATTTGGTCATACATACTTCCTGTTGCAGTAGTGATATCATATCTGTTTTGCGTATATGAAGTACTGTAAGACAAGTTAATGGTATTACCGATTCTTCTTGTACCATTTAAACGCACATTTGAACGATTATATTTGTCACCAGGTGTTGTACCTGTTTGATCTACATATTGTGCAGAAAAATACATGGTTGAATTTGCATCACCATTTGAAACGTTGAAATCTGTTTGATTGATTAAACCTTTTTCCCAGAAATCATTATGTCCAGGATAAAATTTGTAGTAAGTTGAATCCTGAGAACCATCCGCTAATGGTGGTCCTAATTCACGCTTTGAACCATCAAAAGCTGGTCCATAAGATTGGTTCTCTAAATAAGAGAAATTACCGAAACCTTGTAAGTCAACTCCATAACCGCTACCACCCGCACCAAATCTTTCTTGGATTTTAGGGAAGAAAGCAACGCTTTCTAAAGTTGTTGTTTGAGAGAAACCTACTTGGGTTACCCCGTTTTTACCTTTTTTAGTAGTTACGATCAAGGCACCGTTAGATGCTTGAGAACCATACAAGGCAGCAGCACCAGAACCGTTCAAGACAACGATGTCTTCCACATCTTCTGGGTTTAAGTTACCTAACATACTAGAAGGAACGATTACGTTATCTAATACTAATAAAGCTTCATTGTTACCAGTTAAAGAACGTTGACCTCTCAATACTAACCTGAAGTTAGGATTGATACCGCCACCTGTATTACTTACTTGTAATCCAGCAACTTTACCTTGTAAACCTCCAGCGATACTCGTTGATTTACCAGCCACTAAAGATTCCGCTTTAACAATGGTACTTGTTGTACCAATTTCTTTTCTTTTTGTTTTCACACCACCCGCAGTTACAACAACTTCATCCATGATATTAACTTGTTCAGTTAAAGTCACATTTAAAGTTCCAGCTGCAGTTACTTTGATCCTTTCGGTTCTAAAGCCAACTGATGAAAATAAAAGAAAATCGCCAGTTGCGGCTTTAATCTCATACTCTCCTTTTTCGTTTGTAATAGCTGCTTTCTCAGCTTTTCCTTGTAATCTCACCGTCACTCCTTGTAAAGGGGCCGAATTTTGATCACCTACTTTTCCTTTTAGAGTTCTGACCTGCGCATTAGCAGCTAAACTCATGGAAAATAACACAACGAATGTGTATAGTAGTTTTCTCATAATCAGATTTTTAAATTTATTAATTAATACGACGCAATAAATATATATAAAAATCAGCTTCCATATTAACAAATCATTAAGAAATAATTCTAAAAAATGCATGTTTTAATTATAAATAATAATAATATTATTAT
>CAIWBA010000013.1 GCA_903910765.1 uncultured Bacteroidota bacterium | reverse complement strand
TATTTTAATACTTACGTTATTAATATTTACAATTCAATTTGATTGTGGCTTCGTTGGCTATTTTTTCACCAATATACAATCCAGTGATGCCATAATCTTTTACTTTAACGCTAAAATCGCCCTCAATCGTCGCTTTTCCTTGCACTAAGGTAAGCGTTCCTTTTGTATTTGTTTTTTGAGAAACACCATGAATAGTCAAAACCCCTTCTACTTGAATAGGATAAGCGCCATCTTTTGAAAAATTAATCTCTTTTATATTAGTGATGTATCCTTTGAAATCCGCCTTTGGGAATTGGGTGGATTCCATATAATTTTCATTAAAATGATCCTCCATTAATTGATTCTCAAACTTGAAGCCTTTGATTAACACGCCAAAAATGATTTGTCCAGTGGCATCCACAAATTTTGAATCCACCTGATTATTTACTGCTGCAATTTTAACCAAAGCACCTGTCGCGTTAAAATATATTTGTCCTGATTTAGTCGCAAACACTTTTTGCGCACTGGCTGTTTGCGTCATACCAATGAGTAAAACAATTACGATTAAACTTGATACCCTAGTTAGTTTTGATCTTAGGTTCATATATTTTATTTACTTAGATAATTTATTATTAAAAATATTTTAATGATTTCTTTGTTTCGAATTTATTTTCTCATTAACACTATTGACTAATTTACTTTAAGTAAGTAACTAATTATTTAATGCGCCCTTATTCACCCACAATGTCAATTTATTAATAGTGCATTGATCTAGTTTGGCCATATTTTTAGGCATGGCAGAGGCTTGGCCATTTTGCAATACTGAATTAATCAACTTACCATTGGTGACATAGGGTTTCACGGAGGCATAAGTACTTAATAATATACCACCACCCGATACATTTGCACTTGCAGTTCCATGACAACTATTACAATTGGCATTTAATATATTAGTGACTGTTACGGCGTAAGTGATATTAGTGGTATCGCAGGTTGTCACCACAACTTGTGGATACACTTGATCCTTTTTGTCATAATAACAAGCGGAGAATAAAAATATTCCTAGGAATAGTATAATTACTTGCTTACTGCGGATACCCATTATTAATCCATTTTTGTATTTGAAGTATTTTGCAATCAACCATTTTTCCTGATGGCGGCATTCGCTTTGAGGCAGCAATTGTTGTTACATAATTGATTGCATTTAAAAAAATACTTTTATTTGCACTAACATACGCTTTTGTGCTAGCGTAATCACCTAAATAAATATTAGCTGAACCAGGCTTAGCGCCATGACAACCGCCACAATTGGTAGATAAAATAGTCTGTATTGCACCTGCATAAGTAAATACGGTAGTGTCACAAACCTTGGTGCAATTTGTATTCAATGCGCCTTGATCAATCCATTTTTTTATGCTGGCAATATGTGCTGCAGTTAGTTGCGGACTATTCCTTGGTGGCATACCGTTTCCAATGATCGTATAATATTTACTATTAGCCGCATTTTTTGCTCTTATTCCAACCATGATATGACCATAGTCGGTAGTCATAACACCTGAACTATGCGTAGCAGCATCGTGACAACCTGCAGAACCACAATAGCTCACATACAAAGGTAAAATTTCGGTATTAAAACAAACGGTATCCGATGTTACTGCAGGAGTAGTTCCAGTATTTGGATTTGTAACTACAGGGGGCGTTACAACATAGACAGTATCTTTTGAAAAAGTGAAAACATTATAAATTATATCATGTTGACAACTGCTAAATAAAATAGCAAGAATGATTATAAAATATTTGTTGGGGGACATTTTCATAGTATAAGATTCAGTACAATATTACAAAACTATTATTTAATATTTTACAATTGTATGTTAATAATATTTAGTAGAATAGATATCAATTTTTATTGAAAATTATTCCACAATATTTTTTCAACGATTCAACAACACTGTTAAATAACAGCAAAAATTTATTTTAATCAAACTGCAATGGCACATTTATTTTTAAACTAAAATTTCTTCCCATATTAAATACACCAGTTCGACCGGTCAATAAATTTTCGGCAGTGTACTTTAATCTACTTAAGTGATTTTGATAGGTTACATTGGTTACATTTTGCGCAACCAATGATAAACTAAACAACTGTTTTCCATTTTTTAAAAACTGGGTCCCTGCCCCTATATTTATGAGGGTATATCCTGGTGTTTCCGTTTCAGTATTGAATCCTGTGAATGGATTGGCTTGGCGTAAACTTTTATCAAACTGTACCGAAATGTAGTTATTTTTTATTTTACCATTACTTTTTTGCAGCTCATACCTAATTTCTGATATCCATCTCAGTGGTGGAATACTGGGCAAGTTGTTACTGCCATCCAATGCATTTTTAAAGCTCCCTTTCACATAGGAAAGGGTATTTTCAATATGCAAACCATCCAAAGGATGCGGATGAATATCCAAATTGAATTCAGCACCTGCCAAATTTGCATTTTGTTGCTGGTAGGCAAAGGCATATAAATCCTTCCCATCGGGAGCAACAATAATTGAATCAGCACCTTTTTTATTAAGTAGCTTTTGGTAAAATATATAATTGCTTACACTATTATAAAAAACATTACCAGTGAAAGAAGCGTGCTCACTGTTCCACTCCAAGCCCAAATCAAACTGTAGGCTTTTTTCTGACGATAAATTGGTGTTCCCATATTCATAACGATTGGTTCCCTCATGGGCCCCATGGCTTCCAAGTTCGGATAGGTTTGGCGCGCGGTACCCGCGCGCAACATTAAACTTTAATACCAAATCATTGGTTGCCTCATAGGTTACACCAATCGATCCTGCTATATCTCCATAATTTTTTTGTTGGTCGTTAAATTCAATTCCCTTTTTATCAATCCTT
>CAIWBA010000012.1 GCA_903910765.1 uncultured Bacteroidota bacterium | reverse complement strand
TTCGCGTACCAGGTTTGTTGTGCTGGTGGCACTTTTGATAACATCGCGGCAATATCCATTCCGTATTGCGGATTACGTAAAATTAAATCAGATGATTCTGAAATAGATTTTTGCGCCGGTGCGTCATCTTTTGCTGTTGCTAATAGTGCCATTGTTTTTTCAACCGCTTTTGGCGCATCTATATAAACCAATAGTTTACTTAATTCGCGATTAAGTGAATTTGTCTTTGCTGGATAGCTTGGACTTAGGGCTGCAGATACTAAATTTTTTGTCTCGGTATCTGGATCACCTAAGCGGATAAAATTTAATTCAATGGCGCGCAGTAAATCTAATTGTTGTGGTTCTGTTAATTTTGTAAAATCAACCTTTGCCAATAAACCCACAACCGCCTTTCCTGTGCCGGCAATACCTTTGCGGGCGTTTGCAATAGCCGCGTTTGTTAAAATAATTGGGTCTTTTTCGGTAAGCAATTTATTATACCACTCTTCCACTGGTTGATTTTCAATAGCTATTCTTGCAGCATATCTTATGAATCGATCGTTGTCTTTTAAATATGGCCAAGCAAAATTTACTGCGGCAGGATTTTTAACACCGTGGAAGGTTTCAAGTTGTCTGCGAATTTTTTGTGCGCTTGTTAATTCTGTTACAGGAAGTGGGTCGTTTGGTAAAGAATTATCTCCGTAATAAACACGGTATAGGTCTGATTCAAGACGACGACCACCTGTTAAAAAATATAAAGCTCCATCGGGTCCAATGACACCATCTGTTAAAGGAAGTGGTGCGCCAGAAATAAACTCTTCTCCTGTTGTTTTATAAGAAGCGCCATCGGGTTCGTTATATACTGCATATATAATTCCAAAACTCCAATCAAATGCAAATAAAGCTTTGCGATATTTTTTAGGGAATCTTGCATTTGCGCCATAAACTAAACTAGTAGGAGAGCCTTGGCCAACGTTAATAACTGCAGGAAGGTTGTCTGGGTATTTTGGTGACCACTTGTCTGTTCCTGGTCTCCAACCAAATTCTGCACCACTGGTGACGTGTACAATTCTAGTTGGACGATACCATGGTGTTCCAAAGTCCCACTCCATATCAGAATCATAAGCAAATAAATCTCCTTGATCATTAAATGAAATATCGAAAGGGTTTCTAAATCCAGAAGCAATTAATTCCCAATTGGCGCCTGTTGAATCAAGGTGCGCAACCCATCCACCTTGTGTTTGTACAGTGTTATCATGTCCATTAGGATCTTTTATTAATGGGAATAAATTATCAATTTTACTTTCTGGTAAATTTCTATAAGAATTAAGTTTTGGAATTTTTGTAAAATTACCCGCTACTACATAAATTGATTTTTTATCCGGTGATAATATTACACTATGTGGTCCATGTTCTCCTTCGCCATCTAATTCTTTTATAAGTGTTATTTTATCAAAGGTGTCATCCCCATTTGTATCTTGTAATCTATATAAACCACTTCCTCTTTTTAATTTATCGTTAGATCTATTATTAATCATCACATATAAACTATTAAATGCCCATAATAAACCGTGTGCATATCCAATAGTTACGGGCGATTTTGTATTTATAGTATCTCCATAAATTTTTAATTCTTCAATACTTGTTTTTGTAATTGTATCTCCAATTTTAGGAACCTTTAAACGATATAAAGAACCATATTGATCTGATGCAATAATTCTTCCTTTATCATCAAAGGTCATTGATACCCAAGATCCTTCTCCATTTGCAGATGGTCCATATAATCTTTCCGCATGAAAACCTTCTGGTAATTTTAGGTTAGTAATTTTAGGATCTTTAGGATCTTGAAAACTTTCTTGTTTTGATTTCGTAAAAGAGACTAATAACACTAATAAAAAAATAGTGCTGATTAATAAACTAATAGAGATTATTTTTTTATTCATTTTAAAATTTTATCTGTTTATTGAATTTTATTATCAAAATAATGCACCTAATTTTATTTATTATAAAACTTATTAAATTGGTTTTAAATAAAATAAAAGCAAGTAAAAATTGTGTAT
>CAIWBA010000011.1 GCA_903910765.1 uncultured Bacteroidota bacterium | reverse complement strand
AGATTGGCATGAATGGAGCACCAATATTTCAGTTTCTCCTGATTTAATTCATTGGACAAAATACAAGAATAATCCAATCATCAAAAACAATCAGTCCAGTGGTATTGTGGTGAAAGATCACCAACGGTTTCGCTTATACACCATGCATCGCAGGGTGAATTTATATTTACCAGAATAATTAACTAAATTCATTATAAATATATATTCATGTCCAATACGCTTTCAACAGTTGATATAAATAAACGATTGTATTCACTTGATTTTATGCGAGGCTTAATTATGATGTTATTGACCCTTGAAAGCACGGGTATTTTTAAAGTATTTTTTTTAGCTTCCAAAGATCATTTTCTTGAAAATGTATTTATACAATTTCAGCACCATCCGTGGCACGGTATGCGATTTTGGGATTTGATCCAGCCTGGATTTATGTTTATTGCAGGTACTGCAATGGCCTACTCAATTCATAATCAAATACAAAATAAGGTTCCCAAAAAAGAGAGGTCGCTTAAAACTTTAAAACGAAGTGGATGGTTGTTTTTTTGGGGCGTATTATGTTATGCAGTAAAAGACACCGGATTGAGTTTTGAATTATGGAATGTATTAACCCAGCTTTCTTTTACCATGTTAGTTGCTTATTTCATTTTTGAATGGCACATTAAATCACAAATAGTATTATGTATTGCCCTATTAATTTTAACCGATTTACTCTATCGCTATACCAATGTTCCCGGTTATAATTTAGGATTTACCAATCATTTCAATTTTGGTAATTATGTTGACATGCTCCTCATGAATAAAACTAGTCGTGGCGGATGGGTGGCAATCAATTGCATTCCTACTTCGGTACACACGATTGCAGGCGCTTTAATTGGTAAATTACTATTGAACGCAACAGAACAGAAAGATAAAATAAAACAGATGTTTTATTGGGGACTGGGATTGTTGCTTGTTGGTTATGCCTTAGATGTTTTACAAATTAACCCAATCATCAAAAGAATTGCCACTAGCTCATTTACCCTAGTTTCTCTTGGCTGGTGTATCCTATTTTTTGCTGCTAGTTATTATTTCATTGATATTAAGCAGAATAAAAAAATATTGTTTTTAAGAATATTATCACTGAATTCAATATTCATTTATTTGTTTTTTGAAACGGCAGGTGGTGGATGGTTAAACCCTTATGTTAAAAAGTTTGCGTTTGGCTTATTAAATAACTTTACCAGTTCTGAAACGCTGATTGCTGTCCTAGGTTGTACCCTAATATTTTCAATAGAATGGGGCTTGTGTTATTTCTTATATAAGAAAAAGATATTTTTCAAACTTTAATCAAATAAGCTTCGCATTCCCTCATTTCGACGCTTCCCAAAATAGGTGGATAATGTAAATTCAAAAGTTTGCGGTTTAAGATTAGCAATAGTCATATCATTATTATAAATATCATAAGTAAATCCAAACTTATATTTATTTAATAGTAAACCAATATAAGGAACTACTGCATCTTTAGTACGATAAAAACAACCCACATACATCCTATTGGTTGATTCATAGGTTTCGTTAAATGGAATACCTATAGCGGCACCTGCATAAACAAACTCATTTTCGTATCTGTTCTGATAATTGGCGTGAATCAACAATGTTTTGTTACCTGAAAATATTTGTTCATAGTTTAATTGCCCCAATACCTGACTAAATTCATTCAAAGGGCTAACCCTAGCACTATCATTGGTTGAATTATAACCAGTTGACCTACCAATAAAATAGGAACTCATCCCTAATTGAAAAAAAGAATTATTATTATTTCGAGAAAACAAAAACCCAACATTAAGGGAATTTTTTGAAAAGTTATTATTGAGCACTTCCATACTTGTCGCGTTCAATAATCTACCTGATGTAAATTGATCCCCAAAAATTAAAGATGAATAATCAACTGTTCTATTAACAAAAGTGGCTCCAATACCTAATGACAAATAAGTGGTTCTTGAATCATCAAAAAATACCCGATCAGCAAGTGTTGCAGTTATTGAATTAGTTTGTAATATACCATCTAAAATTTGCTCAGATAATCCTTGAATACCAAATCCAAGATTATTCATATCTGCACCCTCATTTTTTAAAAAACCAAAATCAACATTCAAGCCAATTGTTTTATAAGGCCTACCAACACTCGTAAATTGACTTCGATAAATACTACTAAAACGGTTATAACTACCAAAACCAACACTCGCAGGATTAAAAAATTGATTATTATTAAATGTCTGGGAAATAAAAGGTGCTTGGGCTTGTACTTTAAATACAAATAAAGTAAAAGCAACCAATAACATTATATTTCTTAACATACGTATCATCTAAATAAAATTACTGATCCTGTTTTTTTACTGTTTTTCAATTCCTGTGTCAATGGATCTATATAGCTATACGCTAAAAAATAACTATACCCATCCATCTCCTGCAATATACCACTTGGATCGCGTCCATCCCAACCTT
>CAIWBA010000010.1 GCA_903910765.1 uncultured Bacteroidota bacterium | reverse complement strand
AGGTTCTCCTTGTGGTAATAAGGCAAGATGAGAAACCTTTGCACTTAAAAATAACATCGCAGAACTATTTTTACATGCGGCAACACAAGCGCCACATCCTATACACATTGCTGCAGCAAAGGCATCATCTGCTTTTGCTTTTTCAATAGGAAGGCTATTGCCATCTACTGCGTTTCCAGTATTTACACTAATATATCCACCTGCTTGAATGATTCTGTCAAAAGCAGAACGATCTACTGTTAAATCCTTAACAATAGGGAATGCGTTTGCTCTCCATGGTTCAATCACAATAGTTTCACCATCTTTAAAAGCACGCATGTGCAATTGACAGGTGGTGTTTGCTTGCCAAGGACCATGTGGCTTTCCATTAATATATAAAGAACACATTCCGCAAATTCCTTCACGACAATCATGATCAAAAGCAATGGGTTCGCCACCTTCTGTAATTAATCTTTCGTTTAAAACATCTAACATTTCTAAAAAAGACATTTCATCTGAAATTCCTGCAACATCATAAGTAACAAATGCACCCGGTGCTGTTGCGTTTTTTTGACGCCAAACTTTAACTTTTAAATTCATTGTAGTATGTGACATATCGTATAAATTATGCTGTATTTATTTAATCTTATTTGTAGTTTCTTTGACTAGGTTTAATTACTTCGTATTTTAATTCCTCTTTATGTAGTGTCCAATCATGCTCGCCTTTATTTTCCCACGCAGCAACATACATAAAGTTTTCGTCGTCTCTCAATGCTTCGCCATCTGGTGTTTGATATTCTTCTCTAAAGTGTCCACCGCAGCTTTCATTTCTGTTTAAAGCATCTACACACATTAATTCTCCTAGTTCAATAAAGTCAGCAACACGATTTGCTTTATCCAATTCAGGATTGTATTCATTTATTTCACCTGGGATTCTAACATCACTCCAGAATTCTTTTTTCAATGCTTGAACATCGGCAATGGCTTGCTTTAATCCAGCTTCGCTTCTTGACATACCACACTCATTCCAGATAATCTTACCCAAACGCTTATGGAAACTTTCTACAGATTGTTTGCCATTAATGTTTTTCAAAGATGCGATTCGATCCGCCACTTTTTTAGCAGCTTCTTCAAATGCAGGATGTGTAGTAGGTATTGCAGCGTTGTAAATTGCATCCGCTAAATTATTTCCAACCGTATAAGGCCCTACAAAATAACCATCTGCCAAACCTTGCATTAAAGCACTCGCACCTAAACGGTTGGCACCATGGTCACTAAAATTCGCTTCTCCTAATGCATATAAACCTGGAACAGTTGTTTGTAATTCATAATCAACCCAAAGGCCACCCATGGTATAATGCACTGCTGGATAAATACGCATAGGTACTTCGTATGGATTTTCGCCAGTGATTTTTGCATACATATTAAATAAGTTGCCATATTTTTCTTTCACAACTTCTTTACCTAATGCAGTGATTTCATCAACACTCACATTGGTTAAACCTTGTTTGCTCACTTCTATCTTACCATATCTTTGAATAGCTGCTGCATAATCTAGGTATACTGCTTGCTTTGAAGTTCCTACACCATGACCGGCATCACATCTTTCTTTGGCCGCACGAGATGCAACATCACGTGGAACTAAATTTCCAAAAGCAGGGTAGCGACGCTCTAAAAAATAATCTCTATCTTCTTCTGGAATATCGTTGGCTTTTCTTGTTTCCCCTAAATTTTTTGGCACCCAAATACGTCCGTCATTTCTTAATGATTCAGACATCAATGTTAATTTGGATTGATGATCACCACTTACCGGAATACAAGTTGGATGAATTTGTGTAAAGCAAGGATTTGCAAAATAAGCACCTTGCTTATGCGCTTTCCAAGCAGCTGTTACATTTGATCCCATCGCATTGGTGGATAAATAATAAACGTTACCATATCCGCCAGAGCATATTAAAACAGCATGTCCAAAATGTTTTTCAAGTTCACCAGTGATTAAATTACGCGCAATAATACCGCTCGCTTTTCCATCAATTTTAACCACATCTAACATTTCATGTCTGGTGTGCATGGTTACATTACCTAATGCAACTTGACGCTCCAATGCTTGATAAGCACCTATTAATAATTGTTGCCCAGTTTGACCTGCGGCATAAAAAGTTCTTTGTACTTGTGTACCACCAAAACTACGGTTGCTTAATAACCCACCATACTCTCTTGCAAAAGGAACCCCTTGTGCCACACATTGATCAATGATATTCGCACTTACTTCCGCTAAGCGATGTACATTGCCTTCACGCGCACGGTAGTCACCTCCTTTAATAGTATCATAAAATAAACGGAAAACGCTGTCGCCATCATTTTGATAATTTTTTGCTGCATTAATTCCACCTTGTGCTGCAATACTATGTGCTCGACGCGGAGAATCCTGAAAACAAAAAGCTTTTACTTTATATCCTAATTCACCCATGGCTGCTGCTGCAGATGCGCCAGCAAGTCCAGTACCAACAATAATGATTTCCATTTTTCTTTTGTTGGCAGGGTTTACTAGTTTACAATGGCCTTTGTAGTCGACCCATTTGTCATCTAGTTTTCCGGAAGGTATTTTTGAATCTAACATATTGAATCTTTTAACGATCGTTTAGAATAAGTTTATTGTAAAAATTAATTTACCCATTTAAAATAAAAACTGATGGGCATCATTGCAAAAGTCAATGGGATAATAATTGCAAAGCCATAGCCAATACAACTGATGAGTGTATGGTATCTTTTATTATGTACCCCAATGGTTTTGAATGCACTTTGAAATCCGTGTGCCAAATGATAAGCTAGTGAACCACAAGCCAAAACATATAGAATAACTACCAATGGATTTTCAAAAATCAATTGCATTTCTCCATATAAATTATGATACTCCACACCATTTAAAATAAAAGTGTCTAAAGCTTTAATATTACCCATGCCACCTAATCTACTTGGTGTCCAAAAATGATAAATGTGCATGACTAAAAACATTAAAAGTAGCGTTCCTAATATCGCCATGCTTCGGCTATACCATTTACTTCCTTTAGAATAATTTACGGCATAACCAACGGATCTTTTACTTCTGTTTTCCAAGGTTAACATGTATCCTTGAATAATGTGTAAAAAGATACCTAGGAATAATCCAATTTCTAAAATGCGGGGCACTACAAAACTGCCCATAAAATGACCAGCTTTATTAAACATCAAACCGCCATCCATTGCCCAAATACAAGCATTTAATCCGGCGTGTACCACTAAAAATAAGATTAAGAATATTCCTGTGAAAGCCATTACTAATTTTTTCCCGACAGAGGAAGTAAACATTTGCTTAAAAGTCATAGTAAGATGTGTTTTAAAATCGATGCAAAAGTACGCATGAATTTCGAGCTTGTTAAATTTCGTTTAACAATTTTATGCTGATTTAAAAAAATGGGAACAAGGGGTGGAAATGTTACTATTTCGTTTTCGTTTCACCTTCGGATAATTGAAAAAGGGCTGTTTAGATAAGTTATCAACCGCTTGCATAAAAATCGAGTAAAAACCATTTTTAGGCCTAATTTTATGCCATGATAAAAGTCCTTACCATTCTTTGGAACAGCTTCAAAATGGCCTTGCAAGAGTTAAGAGTCAATAAACTCCGTACTTTTTTATCCTTATTTGGCATCACCATTGGAATTTTTTGCATTATCGGTGTTCTAGCAACGATCGATAGTTTGCAAACAAAAATTAAAAGTGATTTATCAAGTTTTGGGAATAACACCATTTATATAGACAAATGGAGCTATGGCGGCGGCGGAGGTGAAGGTGATTATCCTTGGTGGAAATACATGAAGCGTCCAAGTATGAAAGTGAGTGAGATGGAAACAATTCAGAAAAAGAGCTATCTAGCTTCAAATATTGCGTTTTTTGTTTCCTCTACACAGTCCTTTACTTATGAAGAAAATATATTAAAGGGGATAAGCATGTATGGCATCACCAATGATTTTAATAAAATTCAAGCCTTTAATATTGCCTATGGCAGGTATTTTAAGGATACCGATTTTGAGCGTGGTGTTCCTTTTGGTGTTATCGGATACGAAGTTGCTGCGGAATTATTTGGGAAACCTGAAAAAGCCTTAGGCAAAATAGTTTCTTATAAAGGGCGTCGTTTAGCCGTGATTGGAATTATTGAAAAGCAGGGTAGTTCCATGTTGGGTGGTTTTGATTATGACAAGTCATGTATCGTCACCTATAATTATTTTGCTTCTGTATTTAATCCAGATAATTCAAGTCCCTATATCATGGTACAAGCTAAGCCAGGCATACCTTCCAAGGCTTTGCAAGATGAATTGAATGGGGTGATGCGTCAGTTAAGAAAATTAAGTCCAACACAGGAAGATAATTTTACTTGTAATGATGTGGCGCAATTTAAAGATCAAATTGAAAGTGTATTTGGCTCAATAAATAGCGGTGGATGGGCAATTGCAGGCTTGTCATTAATTGTGGGTGCTTTTGGGGTTGCAAATATTATGTTCGTAACCGTGAGAGAAAGAACCAGTCAAATTGGGTTAAAAAAAGCGATTGGTGCGAGAAGTTCAACCATACTTTATGAGTTTTTATTAGAGAGTGCTTTTTTGTGCATTATTGGCGGACTGGTGGGGTTATTTTTGGTATGGATTTTAGCATTAGGATTAAGTACGGTACTTCCATTTGCAATAACCATTGCCCCTAGTATTATATTTTTAGCACTATCTATATGTATTATTTTAGGGGTTATTTCGGGTATCATTCCGGCATCTATAGCCTCAAAAATGAATCCGGTAGATGCGATAAGATCAAAGTAAACTTCGTATTTTTTTAAGCTTTATCTTTGCTAGGTGAATCAACCCATTACCATACTTGCTATTGAATCCTCTTGTGATGAAACAGCAGCATCCGTGATTGTGGATGGTCAAATTTTATCCAATTTTATTGCCAATCAAACGGTGCATGAAAAATATGGGGGTGTGGTACCTGAATTAGCCAGTAGGGCACACATGGAAAATATTGTTCCTGTGGTGGATGCAGCATTAAAAAAAGCATTCCCGGAATTAACACGCAACGAACAATTAGCAGAATTAAATGCCATCGCATTTACCCAAGCACCTGGATTAATAGGTAGTTTATTGGTGGGTGCCCAATTTGCAAAATCAATGGCATTAGCCTTAAATATACCACTCATCGCAGTGCATCATATGCAAGCACATGTATTGGCAAATTTAATTGATGACCCCAAACCTAATTTTCCTTTTTTATGTTTAACAGTAAGTGGAGGACATACGCAAATAGTAAAATGTAACAGTGCTTCTGAAATGCATATTTTGGGTGAAACCATTGATGATGCTGCAGGAGAGGCTTTTGATAAAATTTCAAAATTATTAGGACTCCCATATCCGGGTGGCCCAGTTTTAGATAAATTAGCACAGCTTGGGAATCCAAAAGCGTTTGTTTTTGCAAAACCACAGGTGCCCAATTTGGATTTTTCATTTAGTGGTTTAAAGACGAGTGTATTGTATTTTTTACAAAAACAATCTCCTGAATTTATCCAAGAAAATTTGAATGACTTATGTGCATCGGTTCAATTTACTATTATTGAAATTTTGCTGAAAAAGTTGAAAAAAGCAATGCAAGAAACTGGAATCAAGGAAGTGTGTATTGCAGGGGGCGTAAGTGCCAATAGTGGACTTCGTAAAGCCATGGATCAATTAGGAAAAGATACAAAATCAGCTATCTTTTTACCCAAATTCGAATATTGTACGGATAATGCGGCTATGATAGCGATAACTGCTCATTTTAAGTATATCGCCGGTAGTTTTGAACCAATGACCACGTCGGCATCTGCTAGGTCAAGTTGGGCGTAAACTTAATGAAGCAGGTTTAAAAAATTCAAATTAACTTTGCAACCTCAAAATAGATCAAAAAATGATTAGTGCTAGAAATGTCACATTGGCTTATGGTAAGCGTGTTTTATTTGATGAAGTAAATGTAAGCTTCACAAAAGGCAATTGCTATGGGATCATCGGAGCCAACGGTGCAGGTAAATCTACTTTTATTAAAATATTAAGTGGTGAAATTGAACCGAATAAAGGGATGGTGGAAATTACCCCTGGGGAAAGAATGGCGGTATTAAAACAAAACCAATTTGAATTTGACGAACAAACCGTTTTGAATACGGTCATGCAGGGTCATAAGCGCATGTGGGATGTGATGCATGCCAAAGATGCTTTATATGCAAAGGAAGATTTTACTGAAGAAGATGGATTAAAAGCTGGGGAGTTAGAGGCAGAATTCGGTGAAATGGGCGGCTATGAAGCAGAAAGTAACGCGGGTAGTTTATTGAGTGACTTAGGCGTAAAGGAAGATATGCACCAAAGTTTAATGAAGGATATACCAAGTAATTTTAAATTACGTGTGTTGTTAGCGCAATCACTTTTTGGAAATCCTGATATATTATTATTGGATGAGCCTACGAATGGTTTGGATATTGAAACGATTGGTTGGTTAGAGAATTTTTTAGCAGATTATCAAAACATTGTTTTGGTGGTGAGTCACGATCGTCACTTT
>CAIWBA010000009.1 GCA_903910765.1 uncultured Bacteroidota bacterium | reverse complement strand
TTTGGCCCAAAGCGTCCTTTAAAAACTTCATTCATTTGTTTGTAATCACCTAGGTCAGCTAAGTATACATTTACTTTTAAAACTTTTTCCATGGATGAGCCTGCTTTAATCAACTCTTTTTCTAATTCTTTTAAAACATGATCCGTATGGGCTTTAATATCTCCTTCAAAGTGTGCCCCTTTACCTGCAACAAAAACCATTCCTGCAAATTTGGTAGCACCAGAAAAAAGTGGAATGTCCTGTTCTAATTGAACATTAAACACTTCTTTTCCATTCGCATCAACAGTTGAACTTGTTGCCGCATTTGCAGCAACAGAAGCACCTGTGATTCCTAAGAATCCAGCAAACATTTTTTTAAAAATTGAGCGGCGATTTTGAATTTTCATTTTTTTAAATTTTATTTTATTAATTTATTTAAGTTCCACAATCATTTCAATTTCAACAGAAATATTATTAGGGAGTGCAGCTACACCTAATGCAGAGCGCGCGTGCTTTCCTCTTTCTCCAAACACGTCCACCATTAAATTGGAAAATCCATTCATTACAGCGGGCTGTTGCACAAAGGCTGGATCAGAGTTTACCAGTCCAAGCACTTTTACAATACGTTTTACTTTATTTAAATCACCGATATAGGATTTTAAAGTTGACAGCATGGATATCCCTGTAAGTCTTGCAGCTGCAGCGCCTTCTTCAACTGTTACATCTTTTCCTAAATGGCCATACATTTGTCCGCCACCTGGCTTATCAGGACCATGACCCGATAGGTAAACCAATTTCCCTACCTGCACTTGCTTTAAGTAATTTGCAATAGGCGGTACGACTGGGATTAATGTAATATTTAATTTTTTTATTCTTTCTTCAGGATTTACTTCCATGGGTTCGCCTGAAAATACCAGACAAACAGGTGCATTAATTTGCATGTCCTGATGGGTGTTGGTTAATTTTCCAGTAGCGTCATCAAATGAAAATATTTGCACCTTATCGTCATTTTGACTTGCAACAAATACAAAATTACCCAACGGGGTGAAACTAAAATTTCTAGGTTTTTGAGCAACAGGTTGGTGATACATTTTTGTTAGTAACCCATTTTCGCCAATTTTAAAAATAGTTAATTCGTCACTTGTAACTCTGTTCGTTGTAATTAGCCATTTGCCACTAGGAGAGATATGTATATCACCACTTCCTTTTGAAGCTTTGGTACTTGAGGTATCTGCAATGATAGTTTGTACTTTATTGAATTTATTTTGATCAATTGCAAAAACATCCACTGTACCTGACATTTCACTTATCAAATAACCATGTTTACCAGTGGCATCAAATACAAAATGTCTTGGCCCATTTCCTGGTGTGATTGGGATGGCAGTATAGTTTTCGTCGACTAATCCATCTGCATAAATTTTATGCTGATAAATTTTATCACCTCCTAAATCAGTCACTAATAAATAGGAGTGGTCCAAACTTAAAACAACATTATGGGCATGGGAAGCTTCTTGTCTCGCTTTGTCAATACTTGAGCCATTATATTTTATTTCTTGTGCAATAGGCAGCAATGATCCGTCCTCATTTGTTTTGAAAACACTTAAGCTTCCCGAAGTATAATTAGCAGTGTACACAGTCTTACTTTCTGAACGATAAGTGATAAAACAAGGTCCCGCTCCTTTAATTGCGGAGTTATTTATTTTTTCAAATTCATTATTGCTATTTAGCTTATATGAATTTACAGAGGAGGCGTCTTTTGATCCTTCTGAAACTGCATACATTAATTTACCTTCATTTGCTAAAGTTAAATAAGATGCATTTGCGTTTTCCTTGGTATACAATAAACTGGGTTTTCCTGTTACTGCGTTGACCGAATAAACTTCAATACCAGGGTTTCCTTTTTTTGTATAGGAGCCTACCACTAATTGGTATTGATTGGTGTCAGCAGGCGAAAAGTTTAGTAAGTTAGTTACTAGTAGTGTAGCAATAAAATTCATAGCAATCGATTATATTTTGAACCAAAAATTAATCAATAAAACGCATATTTTGATACGATTCAACGATATTTTATACACTTTTTTATATCGAAATGATTAAAGTCACTCAGATGTGGAATTATTTGCGGCAGAATTCGGGATGAATGGTATTCAAAAAAATATTTTAAGTAAGCAATTGATTTCATTTTCAAAATGTGTAGCTTTCCTATACCAAAAATCGATTTTCTTATTATCTAAAATTAATTTATATGAAAAAGCAGGTTCTACTATTATTAGGTTTACTCGTATTTTGTTTTGGCTTAAATGCCCAAAATGCCGATCCTATCTATGATGTGTTGGTTAAGGGCGGTCATGTAATTGATCCCAAAAATGGCATCGATGCAGTGATGGATGTAGCTATTAAACAAGGTAAAATATTAAAAGTTGATAAAAATTTAAATCCCAAAGATGCAAAACAGGTGGTAGATGCTACTGGTTTGATTGTAGCGCCAGGGGTTATTGACTTGCATGCGCATGTATTTGCAGGAACACAACCAGATCATTATTTAAGTGATGGCTTAAGTGCTTTAATGCCTGATGGTTACACATTTAGAGTAGGGGTAACAACAGTTGTGGATTGTGGCGGCGCAGGTTGGAAAAACTTTGCCACCTTTAAGAAAAATGTAATTGATGTATCCCAAACAAGGGTATTGTCTTTTTTAAATATTGTTGGAGAAGGAATGCGAGGTGGAAATTATGAACAGGATTTGGCGGAGATGAATCCAAAATTTGCAGCAAGTGCAGCCAAGCAATACAAGGATTATATTGTTGGTTTTAAATTAGCCCATTTTAATGGGGAAGATTGGGCGCCCACGGATCGTGTTGTGGAAGCAGGGAATTTAGCTGGACTACCTGTGATCATTGATTTTGGTGGTTCTAAGCCTAATTTACCGATTCAAGATTTATTTTTTAAGCATTTACGACCAGGTGATATTTATACGCACACCTATGCAGCGCTTGGGGGCGCACGCGAGGAAATTGTAGATGTAAAAAATAATTTAAAACCATTCGTATTAGAAGCACAAAAAAGAGGAATTATTTTTGATGTGGGTTATGGTGGTTCAAGTTTTAATTATTCGCAAGCAATACCAGCATTGAAAGCGGGTCTTTATCCAAACACAATAAGTACTGATTTACATACGGGTAGCATGAATACTTCCATGAAGGATCAATTAAGTGTCATGTCCAAATTTTTGAATATGGGTATGTCATTGGTAGAAGTAATCAAGGCAAGTACATGGAAGCCTGCACAGGTCATTAATCGCCCATTATTAGGAAATTTATCAGTAGGTTCAGAAGGGGATATTGCCATCTTTAATATCAGAAAAGGGAATTTTGGTTTTTATGATAAAACCGGTTTCAAATTAAAAGGAACTGAAAAATTCGAATGTGAAGTAACCATAAAGGGGGGCAAGGTAGTCTATGATTTAAACGGACTTGCCGACCCTATTTATGTAAAATAAATTATTTCTTTTCACTAAGCTGCTGAAGTTGCATTTGTTTCATCTTGATTAATCTTAATCTTTGACGAACAATTGTAACTTCAGTTTTAGTTACTGAATCACTATTGTTTCCAAAGTTTTTTCTTACATAGCTCAATATACTAGCAATGTCGCGATCAGGCAGCTGTGCAAATTTTGGCATCATACCAACAAATTGTTGGCCATTAATTTTTATAGGGCCTTCTAATCCTCTTAGTAAAACAGATATTAAAGTATCCTTGTTGCCATTTACCCAATCGGATGCAGCAATTGATGGGAATCTGGTACCATCGCCTTTGCCATTTTTTTGGTGACACATGCGACAATTAATTTGGTATAATTTTTCACCGCCAAGGGTTACTTT
>CAIWBA010000008.1 GCA_903910765.1 uncultured Bacteroidota bacterium | reverse complement strand
GTCTATGGTTAAATTAATTTTCATTATTTTATTAATTAGGGTGTTTATTCGTACACTTGAATTTGTATCAATCATATTGGAAGAAAAATCAAAATTAACCAAGTCGCTTTCTGATGATCAGTTGGTTTTATTTTTTCGCGATTTTTTTAAAGTTATTTTATACATCATTGGCGCCTTATTAATTTTGCGCTATGTTTTCAATGAAAATATTGGCAATTTGGTTACCAGCTTAAGTATCGTGGGTGCAGCAGTGGCATTATCTATGCGCGAAAGCTTAGAAAATATCATTGCTTCCTTTATTATATTTTTTGACAAACCTTTTTCTGTTGGTGACTTAGTTAAAGTAAATAATTTCACAGGTACCATTGAAAAAATTGGTTTAAGAAGTACCCGAATTCGCACCCAAGATAAAACATACATAACGGTTCCTAACAAGCAAATGGTGGATACCATTGTAGATAATATTAGTTGTAGAACTGAACGTAAAATAGAAATGGATTTGCAAATAAGTGTTATCACTACTGCAGATGCGTTAACAAATTTTGCTTCTTTTATGCGAACTGAAATCGCAAAACATCATTCGATTATTAGTAGTTCGGTTTTTGTGTCAGATGCAGGTAAGCAATTTCACACCATCCACATTGAATGTTTTATTTCAATGGAAACCGATTTCAATATTTTTCAGCAATTGCGTGAAACTTTAAATTTGAAAGCAGTGGAATACGCAAATGCGCATCAAATTAGTTTTTCAGAAAAAGGGTAGTGGTAAATGCGATTCAGATGGTTGTATTCTAGATTAACTTAGATAGGAGTTAATGAATTTACAATTGGAGTTTTGATTAATAGCCCAACTATAAGTTTTCTTTTAGCGTAGTTAAGAAACTTTTTAAGTTTTTTAAGCTGTTTAAAACAGCTATGTTTTTTTCGGCTTTCTCCTTATTGTTTTTCAAATAAGTTTTAGCCCCATCAATGGAATATTTTTTTTCACGAAGTAGGAAATGAATTTGTTTTAATAGTTCAATATCCTGTACGCGGAATAAGCGATCACCTTTTCGTGTTTTGCGCGGTTGAATTTGTTTGAATTCTTTTTCCCAATATCTGATTAAGGAAGTATTTACATTAAACCAATGGGCCACTTCGCCAATAGGATAGTATAATTTTTTTTCCAATATCTCCGCAGAAGGGATATTTACTTTTCCCATTTCTGCATCCATCGATGCGAATGATTTTCGTCCCCTTTTTTGAATCGTCGATGAAGTATTTAAATGTTGCGCCGATCTTGATACGAGGGGTAAGTCATCTTCGGCTACTTGATTTATAATGGGTGCTGCATATGACGGAGTATTGGCTGGCTTTACAATTGGCTTTGCATGCTTATTCGATTTAATGGGTTTGGGTGCTGCAATATGAACAGTGCTGTTCATGTCATTTCCAAATAAGTCCAATTGATGTAAATCTCTTGCCATAGTTCAAAGTTAGGGTTCTATTTAATTGAACAAGTCCATATAAATGATTGGTGGATAAATTGTTAAGTAATCTGTACTTTTGTATATGCGTCTGTTTATCCTTACTGAATCTGATTTTGACATTCCTACACTGGTTATTTATCAAAAAATAGTTGATATAATCAATGCTGGAAACGCATCAGCGCAATTGCATTTTTATATTGTTGGGGACCACATTCCAACCCATTTCCAGGAGGCATATACCGCCAACGAAAGCAATGTAACCATTATTAAAACTAGGGAAGCACAGCAATTGGTTAGCCAAGTAACCAATGCCATGGTGGTACATTTTGGTGCTATTTTAAAAGGAAGTGAATCTTTTCCGCATTATTTCATTCCCTTAACGCACCCTAACATTGACAAAACAACCTCTTTTTTTAATAAAGTTCGAGAACAACATAAATTCAAAAAATTTATAAAAAAAGCGGCAGGTGTATTTTATATTAACCAATGGGCAGAAGCGGCTTTTAATAGTCACTACAAAAAAGAGGTTTCAAATATTCAACATGCTATTTTACCAGTAGTTGTCCCTCC
>CAIWBA010000007.1 GCA_903910765.1 uncultured Bacteroidota bacterium | reverse complement strand
GCCAATGACAATGATAAGGCAAGCCCAATTGAAAAACTTAGCCAAATGTTTTTTCTTTGCAAGGGCTGACTCACCAATAATTCTATAAATTCAGCGCTATTATAAATATAAATAGTAGAAAAAAGTAGGCTAAACAAGGGGACAATAATCAAAACAATATTTAACAAACTCAATAACCCTTTATTGGCATTGTCCTCTAAACTAAATAAACTTAATGAAGTAGCTAATAAAACTAAGGTGTAAATAATCATAATTCTACTTCGAAGAATATCGGTCATGATATATTTAATAATTTTTTTCATACTAGTTATTTTTAATCATGATGGATGCGATGGCTTTGGCTAATTTTTGTTCCCCAGTATCTTGTCTTAATAATTCAATAGATTGATGAAAACATAATTTCCCATCTTGCATATAAATAACTTCGGTAACCAAATCATCTAAATCACTTAAAACATGCGAAGTCACTAAAATTAATTTGCCATTATCTTTTTCAGCAAGTATTTTTTCTTTTAAAATTTCTGAAGCAATGGGGTCTAATCCTGCCGTAGGCTCATCTAATATTAAAACAGCAGGGTTGAATAAAAAGGCTAGTGCGGCACTTACTTTTTGTGTAGTGCCCCCAGAAAGAGTCCCCATACGTTTATGCATTAAACTATCAAGTTTAAAGGCTTTTATAAGATCCTCGTCAAATGGCTGTAAATGGCCTCTTATATCCTTCATCATACCTAACACTTGTCCTATAGTCATATTATCAGGGTATTTACCAATTTGAGGCATATAACCAATAGCAGCCCTATATGCCCAATCTTTATTAATATTCTTGGTGTCAAATGTTATAAAGCCACTATCTGGAATAGCCATACCTAAAATACATTTGATAAGTGTTGTTTTGCCACTTCCATTTGGGCCAATTAATATAACACACTCCCCTTTGTTACAGGTTACAGACACATTATCTAATGCTAGCAACTTCCCATATTTTTTTGTGACATTATTGGCAATAATCATACTATTAATTTTTAAAATGCCTGATGCATTAAAGGCATATTATCCTTTAAGTTTTCAGGCGTCAAACTTGGAATTAATTTTTCAGTCTTGTCTAATAAGGAAGTAATAAAACTTCTAAAAAGCATCATAGCGGGTGGATTTTGTTCCACTATCATAGAATACATACTTACCGGTCTGTAGGGGATGTCACCCACCTTATCGCGGTTTAAATCATAGCCTTCGTATTTATCCCAATAATTATTATTGAAATTATTTAACACTAGGCTACCATTCGTCCCAATATCAAATGTATTGCCAACAAAATTATTTTTGGCAACGATAATATCCATGCAACTTGCTTGTATTTTCATAGCCCATCCATTGTTCTTAAATATATTATGATCCATTTGAATTCTAGAAGCACCTTCTAAATAAATACCGCTGGTATTTTTTTCAAAAATATTTCCTACAATATAACTATCTGATATTTCTTTTAAAAGCAAACCATAAGCTGCATCACCCCAATTTTCTTTAAATTGATTATTTAACATACTCACCTTATTGGAATACATCACAGCAACACCTGCACCATTACCTATAAACGAATTGGATTGATAGGTATCATTATTTGAAAACATAAAATGTAGCCCATATCTAATATTATTTTTGGTGGTATTATCTTTAATGAAAGAATTGGTAACAAATTCAAAATAAATGCCATCTCTATGCCCATCAACCGTATTTCCAATGATAGTTAAGCTATCAGATTTCCAACAATGAACGCCATTACCACTTTGCTGCTCGCCCTGATTGTAAGCTTTTAATTGATTATTTTTAACAATACACTTTTTTGAATATTGTAAGTAAATGCCAAAATAAGTATCATCTAGTATATTGTTTTGTATAACCACTTCCCTACTGTCGTAAATTTTTATTCCAGCATAATCATCTAAATTAGAAGCGCCTGAATGGTAAATTTTAAATCCGTCAACAACCACATTATTTGCTTTAATAGAAATTACCTCAAATTTATTTTGGCCATCTAATATTGGATACTTATCGCCAATAAGGATAAGCGGTTTTGAAATAATCAAATTACCTTCCTTATACGTTCCAGTAGCAACCAAAATAGTATCCCCTTTATTTGCAATTAATATTGCTGCATGAATTGATTTTACATTTTTTAAAGGGCCAACATAAATTATATTTGCAAAACTCCTCTCCCAAATCAGTAATGAAATTAATATAACAATGCCTTTTCTCATTGTAATAATTCATTAAGTGTTACAATTCTTCCTGCGTTTATTGATATATAATTCAAGGCGCTATCTTTAACTGTAAAGGCAGCGAAAGTGCCATTCATTGGGCCATGTAGCTTTGCACTTGTAACAATAGATGCATCATTCGCATTTACTAAAAGATGTGACCCAACAAAATTAGTAAAGTAGATAGCGCCAATTTTTATATTTCGATTTTCTAGTTTATGTAAAAAAGAAGTAAAGCACTGTGTATCATCAAAAATATATTTCTTCCCCTTTTCATTAACTAAAACAACCCCAAAACGGTTATCCGAAACTGTCATTTTACAATAAAAACAAGCATCTTTCCCTATTTTAATTTCGGAAGGAATGGGATTGCATGAAAATAAATATGTTATTAAAAACATCCAACTTAGCACATTTTTATTGATCGTTTTTTTAAACGGTGTTACAGTGCTATAATTTTTGAATGCCCAAATTGATAAACCCAGTAGCGCAATACCGACGAATATAAAAATCCAACCCCCTATATCTGGGATTGAGTAAGCCCCAAAATTTAATAATTGCTTGTAGCCTATTAATGGAGGCTGATAGGACATCCCCGGTACTTTTATGGCCGCATCAGGATTTAAATCATGGCCATAATTATATTCCCAGTGCCAAAAATCTGCCATCGCAATAATGCCAAACAGAATAAAAAATAACAATAAAGTATATAAAAGCTTTTTTCGTGCTATCAAAGCAGCAAGCATCGCAAAGATGGAAAAAAAGAGTATACAGTAGGGTAAGGCAATAAATTCAATAAAATCTTTTTCATGCAATGTTTTCATTCCAATGTAATGGTTCAACCCATTAATTATTGCTACATCACCCCCTAGTTTATTGGCATAAATTGAAAGTCCTAAACCTTCTGGATACTGCGGTGCATTTAATTCTATACGCCACATGGGTACATATAAAACGAGAACCAATAAAATCGCACAACAAAATAATATAACGCGACTACTCGTATTTAATTTATTGGAAATCATTAAATAATATTTAAAATTATGCTGTAAAAAAGGAAGGCCCGGCTATTATCCCAGGCCTTCCTTATATTCAATTACTTTTTATCATCGTCATCTGCTTTAGGCATATTCGTACCTAAGCTATAGCTAAGTGGCACATTACTTCCTGCAGGAGATACTCTAACATAACCTTGCATTTCTTGGTGCAAAGCACTGCAAAAATCAGTGCAATATATAGGCACCATACCAACACGATCAGGTGTCCACTTTAATGTTTGTGTTTCACCAGGCATGATAAGTAATTCAGCATTGGCTGCGCCTTTAATACCAAAGCCATGTGGCACATCCCAATCTTGTTCTAAATTGGTTACATGAAAATAAACATCGTCACCCATTTTTATACCTTCAATATTGTCTGGTGAAAAGTGAGATCGAATAGCAGTCATATACACATGTACAATTTTTCCTTCACGAACTACCTTAGTAGCTCCTTCTCCAATGGAAGCATACTTATGTTTATTGTCATCTAATTTGTAAAATTTAGTGCTATTGTTTTTGATAAGATCAGCGGGTACAATTTGCGCATAATGCGGCTCACCAATGGTTGGAAAATCTAAAATTAATTG
Source organism: uncultured Bacteroidota bacterium (assembly GCA_903910765.1). Classification (GTDB taxonomy): domain Bacteria; phylum Bacteroidota; class Bacteroidia; order Chitinophagales; family Chitinophagaceae; genus Sediminibacterium. The sequence continues at coordinate 5,250 of CAIWBA010000007.1, read as the reverse complement.
CATCTTATCACCACTGATATCATAAAGTTGGGCACTTTGAGAAAGCTCAGGACCCGTAGGTAAATATCTGTCTTTGGTGATTTTGTTGTAGGCCACTAAATATTTACCATTTGGATTTTTAGTATCCCCGCCAGCAACGCATAAATGTCCAACAGAATAATAAGTAGGAACGCGATCTAACACTTTTAAATCTTTAATGTTCCATTTTACAACTTCTGAAGAAACAAAAAAGGAGGTATAGGCATTCCCTTTATTATCAAATTCGGTATGTAAAGGCCCTAATCCTGGCTTCTTCACTTCCCCATAAAGTACAGATTCATATTTCAATACAGGAATACCTTCAAAAGTACCAATGAAATCCTTGGCTTGGATAGTTTTAATCATTTTATCAAAACCAAAAACAGGAATTACCGCAGCTAATTTACCACTGCCTACAATATATTCACCTGTAGGGCTTACATCACAACCGTGCGGTGATTTAGGGCATGGAATAAAATAACACAAATCTGCGAGCTCCTTTGAATCCAAAACAATTACCTCTGTTTTAATTTCAGAAGTAGCTGAATGTGTTTTTTCATTGTACGTATTATGGGCATAGCGAACACTTTGTTTTTTTCCTTTACCAGCTTTTAGATATTCTTCTGCTTTCTTCCAGTTTACTGCTAAAATAAAATCTTTGTCTTTTTGTGAAGCATTAACTTCTAACAATGTATTTGCTTGTTCTGTATTATAACAAGAAAAGAAAAACCAACCATGAGATACGCCTTTTCCAGCCCTACTTAAATCAAAATTAAAACCAGGACATTGAATTTGGAAAGCCAATTCCATTTTACCATCTTCTTTTTTAACACTTATAAAACTTAAAGTGCCTTTAAAATTTTTCTTGTACGTATTAATAGGTACATCACCATTTACATTATCTGGTGGGACACTAAATCTGGTACCAGCCACCACATATTCTGTATTTTCTGTTAAAAATGGGGAAGAGTGATTACCAGCACTATTTGGCAACTCAATAATTTCAGCAGTTCTAAATGTTTTCAAATCAATACGGGCTACCCTAGGCGTATTATTCGCGTTGCCAAAAAGCCATTTGCCATCATAATCACCATTTGTTTTTGATAATTGTACATGGTGTAAATCATCCCAAGGCACAAAGCCATGAGATGTATTTAACATTGGTTTTGTTTCTTCACTAAATCCGTAGCCCTTTTCTGGGTCAACTGAAAAAACGGGGATCACGCGTAATAATCTGCCTGAGGGTAAGCCATAGGCACTCATTTGTCCACTAAAACCGCCTGAAACAAAATTGTAAAATTCGTCATACTTGCCTGGTGCAACATACACCTTTGCTGCAGCATCAGCACTAATGGTATTGTTTGCATTTTTGGGCTTGCAGGAATGCATGGTGAAAACAAACGCTATTGCAATAAATAGCCAAAGTTTAAAATTTAAATTTTTCATAAATGAATATTTGAAGTTGGATAAAATATATTTGAATAATTGATAAATTATTTTTTTGAATCATTTTTTCGCATGAATTCATAAATATTTCTAGCATCATCATCTGTGACATTCTGATTTGGCATACGAACCAAACAAATTTCTAACTGCGCTTGGGCTTTAGGATCCTTGTTTAACATGGCATCCGTATTAGTTACAAAATTCATAATCCATTCTGGCTTAAATCTTTCTGTTACCCCTTTCCAACCTGGACCTACTAATTTTTCAGAAGTAAGTTTATGACAAGCACTACATTTTACTGCAAAAACCTTAGTACCACTTTTAACTAATTTTTCGTCAATTTTAGCGCCAACTTCAACTTTTGTAAACTTGCCCTCCCCTCTTTGTGGGTCATAGGTGGGATTCGAATTTGGATCATTGGTTGACGCAGATACTGCATCAGTTGCAACAGTTTGTTCGCCACCACAAGCATATAACATTGTTAAAACCATCAAAATGGAAAATGTTTTTTTCATACTAATAATATTTTAATGAATGATGACACAAGATTAGAACAGCTTCAAAATAGTTTTTATGCGTACACGCATATTGTAAGTTCAGCGGACATAATGCGTATGTATACTTTCACCTAAGTAGTTGATTTTCTTCACATTAATACTCTATTTTGTCTTTTATGATATTTGTCATGCACGTCATGATAAGTGTCATGTTTTAATCATATATAAAAAAATAGTTTAGCACATAAATCAAAAAAATGATTCTAGACATAAATACTTTATTGGCTTGGGGGGCTATATATAAAAAGGTGGGGAAAGATGAAATCATATTTTCCGAAGGCGCAGATTGTAGCTACTATAATCAATTAGTTTCAGGTACCGTTAAATGGGTAAATATAGACGAGGAAGGGAAAGAATATATTCAAACAATCATTGAACCAGGGGAATGTTTTGGCGAGCTTCCATTATTTGATGATGGCGTATACGCAGCATCAGCTATAGCTGAAGAAGAGGTTGTATTAATAAGATTACGTAAAAATACTTTTTTACAACTGATAAAGGAAAACAATGAAATTCATTTTGCATTCACAAAATTGTTAGCAAAAAGAGTCCGGTTTAAATTCTTGCTATTAAAATCAATTGCATATCATGCGCCAGAAGTTAGAATTTCCGCCTTATTAAATTATCTAAAAAAAGAAAATAAAAATTTCTGCGCCAACTGTAATCAGTTAAAATTAACTAGGCAGCAAATTGCAGACATGACTGGATTAAGGGTTGAAACAGTAATTCGTTCGATGCGCATTATGCATGATAAAGGTGATTTAGTGATTGAAAGAGGTAAGGTTTACTACTAACTATGATTAAACGCATAAAAATTAGTAGTTGGTATAAATAACTTTGTTCTCAAATATATACTATGGGCAAATCGCCTCAGCAATGGATTAGAATTTCAATTATAAATTTACTTATTGTATCCTTTGTAGGTGTGATACTTCGTTATAAAATTGCCTTTGCATTGCCAATGGTAGATCAAAAGCACCTTTTACATGGTCATTCTCATTTTGCTTTTGCTGGTTGGATAAATCAGACAATCATGGTTTTGATAATTAATGCAATAGCTAAGCAACAAAATGAATCTTTAATAAAAAGATTTACGCCTTTACTCTATATAAACTTAATAACTGCCTATGGCATGCTAATAAGTTTTGCTATTTCAGGATATACAATATATTCTATTAGTTTTTCAACACTATCTATCATTAATTCTTATGTTTTTGGAATATTAGTTTGGAAGGAAATAAATAAATTAGGCAATAATTTAACAAGTTATTGGTGGTTTAAAGCAGGTGTTGTATTCAATATACTATCATCCATTGGTGCATTCGCTTTATCATTCCTAATGGCAAATAGCAGCATCAATCAAAACTACTATTTATTAGCAGTTTATGCTTTTTTGCATTTTCAATATAATGGATGGTTCTTTTTTGCTTGTATGGGTTTATTTATTTCGCAAATTGAAAAAATTGTAGGGGTGTATAAAAATTTTAAGTTGATTTTTTGGTTATTTACTATCGCTTGTATCCCAGCCTATTTTCTATCTGTACTATGGTTGCCTATACAAGCGCTTGGTTATAGTTTTATCGTATTAGCAGCAATTCTTCAATGTATTGGCTGGGGTTTCCTACTTATACTTATTTATAGGAACCAGGAACAAATTGTAGCTTTATTTAATAACAAAGGTAGGTGGTTGGTTTACTTAGCAGGTATAGCCTTGAGTATTAAATTATTATTACAATTAATATCTACAATACCCTTTTTAGGTCAGCTAGCATTTGGATTTAGACCAGTTGTAATTGGCTACCTACATTTGATGCTTTTAGGTGTTATTTCATTATTCTTATTAGGTTATATATATGCGAATCATCTATTCAAATTAAATTTTTATACTAAAATTGGAAGCATTGTATTTATTGTTGGCATTATTTTAAATCAAATAATCTTATTAGTGCAAGGTGTTGAGGCAATGAACTATGTTGGAATTCCATTTATAAATGAAATTTTATTCGCCTTGGCTATTATTATGTTTATTGGGATGTTATTAATAAATAAACAAAGTGACTTCAATCATAAAAGTAAAAATTAATAACATTGAATTTTGTATAAATAAAATATAAACATGAAAAATTTAGAAGAAGCAACTTTGAAAAGTATTGCATTAGATCATTTTGAATTCATCCCCATTTTAGAAAAATACAGTTTAGACTTTTGTTGTCGTGGCAAAAAAACACTAAAAGAGGCTTGTATTGAAAATGATATTTCATTAGAAACAATTTTAGCAGAAATAAATGAAGCAGGTATCCCCATTAAGGCGCAAATGCCATTTACTGAAATGTCAGCTGAGCAATTAATATCATATATATTAATCCATCATCATTTTTATGTTACAAATTCAATTCCTACTATCTTAAATCATTTAGAAAAGGTAGTTAGCAAGCATGGTGAACGATACCCAAATATGGTAAAAGTATTATCACTATTTAATGCAGTATCTGATGAATTAATGCCACATATGCAAAAAGAAGAGCAAATATTGTTTCCAAGAATAAAACTGATTTTTGGGGCCGATGCGGAAGCAATTGCAGCTCAAAATGTAATTGGATTCATTGATGGGCCTATAAGCGTAATGGAAATAGAGCACGAAAATGCTGGTGATTTATTATTTGAAATAAGAAGAATTACAGATCATTATAATGCCCCTGAAACAGCTTGCACCACACATCGGGTTTGTTTGGATGAATTAAAAGCCTTTGAAGAAGATTTACACCAACATGTGCATCTTGAGAATAATATTTTATTTCCGATGGCAAAAGAAAAAATGAGATATAGTCGGGCGAATTGATATATAAGTTAATAAGAATATGATATTCGATAATTTTTGTTTAATTTTTATATTCATTATTTATATTTTATTAAACAATAAATAGACACTAATTAATCGTCCATGTATTAAATATAGAAGAACAGGTTAAAAAGAGTAAATTTAAAAAAAGCATATGAATAGTACAACTTTAAGATCACATTGCCCAATTACAACAGGTATAGATGTTATTGGAGATAAATGGACTTTGTTGATTATAAGACATATGCTATTTCGCCAAAAATATACCTACGGTCAATTACTTGAAATAAAAGAAAAAATTGCTTCTAAAGTATTGGCTGAACGTTTAAGAACTTTAGTTGCTGATGGTTTAATTGAAAAAAGAAATCATCCAACAAATAAAAAGGTTTT
>CAIWBA010000006.1 GCA_903910765.1 uncultured Bacteroidota bacterium | reverse complement strand
TACACCAGGTATTGAGAAAACGATATATATTTCAAAAAATGAAAATTCCATTTGGACTTTAAATCCATATTTTTATTTGAATTTGAGCACAGTTAATTATTATGAATCAAATGTGAGTCGTCGTCTTAATGGGCTAAGAGGCCCAAAGGGAGGACAAGCAATCGGCTCCCAATTAACAAGTAGTACCGTAGTTCAAGACAAAGGCTTTAAATTATTGAATACAGATTTTTCAATTCCATTATCTTATGAGCACACACATTGGCTTGCTTTCTTCACACCCACTTATTCAATACCATTCAATAAAATTGAAACAATATCTACAAACACAATTACTTCATCAACAGGCACCACCACAAATAAAGTGAATTCAACACCGTATTCCGAATTGCATTTAAAAAATCAATTTTATTTTCAAATCGGGCTTACTTATAAATTTTAATAATGCGTTTAACTAAATCCACTAAAATATTATTAATCGCCTCCAGCTTATGGTATTTTGGGGAAGGTTTATTTGGCCCCCTCTTTGCTATTTATGCTGAAAAAATTGGCGGTGATTTATTAGACATCACATGGGCATGGGCATTTTATTTAGTGACCACCGGTGTTTTTTATTTTATCATTGGAAAATATTTTAATAATTCAGCGTATAAAAAACATGTGATGATTGCGGGCTATGGTTTAAATGCTTTGCTCACCTTTGGCTATATGTTTGTTTCAAATCCTACCCAACTATTTCTATTGCAAATTGGATTGGGTATTGCGGAAGCCTTAAGTGCCCCAATTTGGGATTCTTTATTTGCAAGTAATATGGAAGATACGGATAACACTTTTCATTGGAGCTTGGCAAGCGGTCATACCCATTTTGTATCTGGGATAGCTATTGCTATTGGTGGTTTAATTGCGAATTACATCTCTTTTGATGCTTTATTTTTAACCATGGGTATCATTCAACTCATTGCCACTTTTGTGCAAGCCAAGCTTTTGTTTTTGAACAAATCTAATTAATAGGCATAGCTTTAATTTTGTTGTACCTTCGAGGTATACAAGTATTAAATATTTTATTTTGAAGTTTATAGATTTAGGGTTGGACCCACGTATTTTAGAAGGGATTGACGCAATGGGTTATGAAAATGCGACACCTGTGCAACAACAGGTAATGGTCCCCATTTTAGAAGGCAAGGATATTATTGCTGCTGCGCAAACAGGTACTGGAAAAACAGCTGCATTTTTATTACCCTTATTACACCGATTACTCACTTCTCCGCATCATGCTGGTGACATTAATGCTATGATTATTGTGCCAACACGTGAGTTAGCCATACAAATTGCCGAAAGTATTGAAGGCCTTTCTTACTTTACCGATGTTAGTTCCATCGCCGTTTATGGTGGTGGTGACGGGAATTCTTTTGTCACAGAAAAAAAAGCTTTAACCAGTGGCGTTGATATTGTGGTTTGTACCCCCGGCAGAATGATTGCACATTTAAATATGGGTTATGTGAAACTGAAAGGTTTAAAATATCTTGTCTTAGATGAAGCAGATAGAATGTTGGACATGGGATTTTCTGATGACTTATCAAAGATTGTTACCTTTTTACCCGCGGTTCGTCAAAACCTTTTGTTTTCAGCTACTATGCCAGCAAAGATGCGTGTGCTAGCAAAAAAATTATTACACGATCCAATTGAAATAAATATTGCAATTTCGAAACCGCCGGAGCAAATAGTTCAAAAAGCATTCATTGTATATGAAGCACAAAAAGTGCCCATTATTATTGATATGCTAAGCTCAAAGAAGTTTTCAAAAGTAATTGTGTTCTGTTCAAAAAAATTGAATGTCAAGCAATTAACTTTAAAATTAAAGCACGCTAACTTAGCTGTTGCTGAAATTCATTCTGATTTAGATCAAAAAAGCAGGGAACAATATTTACAAGATTTTAGAAATCAAAAAATTAATATTTTGGTGGCAACCGACGTATTAAGCAGGGGGATTGATATTGATGATATTGATTTAGTGATCAATTATGATGTGCCTAATGATGGCGAGGATTATATACACCGTATTGGTAGAACAGCACGTGCTGCTACTTCAGGTACTGCATTTACACTTGTTAGCGAAAATGAACAAGGTAAATGTGGAGTTATAGAACAACTTTTAGGTGCCCCAATTTTTAAAGGAACGGTACCAACTGAATTTGGTCCAACTCCAGCTTACAATCCAAAAGCGGTTGTAAAGAAAGGATTTAATCGACGGAGATAATTCTTTATAAGTGGGGAAGCACACTAAAATTTAAATGGTAAAATTTGTATTTATGAAATCAACTATTTCGAGTAAATTAAAGGAAAGATGCCAGGATTTGTGTGAGCTTTGCACCACAGACGCCGCCACTATAGCATATACAGTAAGCCCTAAGAATAATGATGTAATTGAAAACGAAGTTGCACTTTGTGATCAATGTATGTCAATCATTGAAGGCAAGGAAGCAGGAAATCATTGGCAATGTTTGGCTGGAAGCATTTGGAATACCGAACCTAGTGTACTCGCTTTAAGCTATCGAATTCTTTATGGTATAAAAGAAAATGAATGGGCCAGTGAATTATTAACCTCAGTTGATTTTGACGAAACCGTGGTTACCTGGGGATTAAGTGCTTTTCAAACGGAAGCGCTACATCTGGATAGCAATGGAACTGAATTACAAAATGGAGATACGATTGTATTAACACAAGGATTAAATGTAAAAGGGGCAAACTTCATGGCACCCAAAGGAACGATTGTACGTAAAATAAGACTAGTCCCTGATAACCCGGAACAAATTGAAGGAAAGGTGAATGAACAAACTATTGTTATTTTAACCAAGTTTGTTAGAAAATCAGCTTAATTAATTTTTATTTTTTTCATTAAAGAAGGACTTGTTTTA
>CAIWBA010000005.1 GCA_903910765.1 uncultured Bacteroidota bacterium | reverse complement strand
CTTTATTGGCATAAGTAAAACGGTTTTCATGAATTATAACACCGGCGTCAACTTTGCCATTTAACACTGCATTTTCTATTTCATTAAATACTAAATATTCCTTGTTGGTAACATTAGGGAATGCCAAGCTAAATAGTAAATGCGCTGTGGTATTCACGCCAGGTATGGCTACGCGCATGGTGGAAGTATTCGGCCTGCCATCCGGAAGAGTTTTATCTTGCTTGTAAACCAATAAGGGTCCAACGCCTTTACCCAAAGCACCGCCACTATTTAATAAGGCATAATTATTTTTCACCAATGGCCAAACACCATAACTAATTTTTGAAATAGGAAGCTTGCCTGCAATGGCCCATTCATTTAAAGTTTGCACATCTTGCAAATGCACTTTAAAAGTATACCCCTTGGTATCTATTTTATGATTCACTAATGCATCAAAAATAAAAGTATCATTAGGGCAGGGTGAAAAACCAATTTCAAACTCGGGCATGGTTAGGCAATTTTATTAAGGGCATCTAAATATTGCAATAAGGTTTCATTCAAATTATAAATGGCTTCCTGCATGTTCCATTTTGCTTTATTTCTTTCGCCCACATAATTAGATACCGCACGAATTTGTATAAAAGGAGTATTTAAATCACGACCCATATAATGTAAAGCCGCGCCCTCCATGGATTCTAGGGTTGCTTTATAACGACCGCTGTATAAATCAATTTTATTTTTATCGGTGCTAATGGTATTAACGGTAACCCCTTTTTTAGTAGGCAATTTCAATAAATTATATTGACTTAACCAAGGGTTCGGCAATGATTTTTTTTCATAAGGCGCATCGTTGGCTTTGTCCAATTTTAAATCAAACAAATCTTTCCAAACCTTATTTTCCATCACACCAATATCTCCTGCAAAATCATCTTTCACCGCAAAAACCTTGCCTAATGGCAATTTTTTATCAAAGCATCCTGCTATACCTACTTGAATAATTAAGCTAGGGGTTTCTTGTACAAACATCTTCATTAAGGAAACGCTACTCGCCAATAAGCCAATGCCTGATTCATGAAAACCTACCGAAAATCGCTTATTTGTACCTGCATAAGCGGGGTTAATTTTTTGGAAACTGGGCATCCATTCGCCATTGGTGGCTGCGGTAATGATTACTCTCATGTAACAAAGGTCGGGAAAGGCCTGTGAAAAATGACTATCTTGACAATCAAATTTATATCTTTGCAAAAATTATAGCGCAGATGGTTTATTTAACCCGAGTGGAACATTTTAATGCAGCACACAAATTAGCTAACCCCAATTGGACTAAGGAAAAGAATGAGGAAGTGTTTGGCGTATGCGCTAATGAAAATTGGCATGGGCATAATTATGAACTCTTTGTAACTATTAAAGGGGTTCCAGACGCTGAAACCGGCTTTTTGTTTGATGTAAAAAAGCTAAGCGTAATCATTAAGAAGCAGGTGATTGATGAATTAGATCACATGAATTTAAATTTAGATGTTCCATTTATGCAAGGCCAAATGTGTAGTACTGAAAATTTAGCAGTTGCTATATGGAAACAATTAGCCCCCCATATTCCACCAGTGGTCCAACTGCATTGCGTCAAGTTATATGAAACCCCACGTATCTATGTGGAGTATTTTGGGGAATAAAACCAACGCTATCGGAAGGCCGAATTGAAGTTTTTTTGTCGAAATTGGGTAATAAGCAAAAATTGTTTAATTTATTTAGCAATTTGGCTAAACAAAATGGATGCAATAGCGTTATTAATATTGTAACTTTGTCGTCTTAATTTGGAACCATGGAACAAAAAGTAGCGGTATTTAGAAAGGAGCATTTTAATGCCGCGCACCGATTATTTTGTGCGGATTGGAGTGATGCTGAAAACAAACGTGTTTTTGGTGCCTGCAGTAATCCAAATTATCATGGTCACAACTACGAACTAGTGGTACAAGTAAATGGGGTGCCAGATCCAATTACTGGATTTGTAATGAATACCAAGGACTTGAGTATACTAGTTGGAGAAGAAGTGATTTCAAGGTTCGATCATAAAAATTTAAACTTAGATACAGATGTGTTTAAAAATTTAAATCCTACAGCTGAAAATATTGCTATTGTGATTTATAATTTATTAAGACCAAAAATAT
>CAIWBA010000004.1 GCA_903910765.1 uncultured Bacteroidota bacterium | reverse complement strand
GCGTCGTAATATTGTTGTAAAAATTCTGCTTTTAATTTAGCCACATCCACATTGGATGGACACTCCGACTTACACGCTTTACAACTCAAGCACAAATCCATCACCTCATAAACTTCTTTATGGTCGAAGCGGTTTAATTTATCTGAATTGGTTAAAAACTCTCTTAAAATATTTGCACGCGCCCTGGTTGTATCTTTTTCATTTTTGCTTGCCATAAAGGAAGGACACATGGTTCCTCCTGATAAATGTGTTTTGCGACAATCACCCGAACCGTTACATTGTTCGGCATGTTGAAGTATATCCTGTTGGTGGAATCGAAATATACTTTTGAATTCGGGGGTAAACTGACCAGGGGTATACCTTAACATGCTATTCATGGGTGGGGTATCCACTATTTTATTAGGATTAAAAATATTGTCCGCATCCCAAGTGTATTTCACTGTTTTTAATAACCCATAATTTTTTTCACCCACCATTTGTTTTATAAACTCGCCTCTTAATCGCCCATCTCCATGTTCCCCACTTAAAGAGCCTTGGTATTTTTTTACCAGCGTGGCTACCTCTTGTGCGATGGTTCGAAATAATTCATTTCCTTCCACCGTTTTCAAATTAATAATTGGACGCAAATGTATTTCTCCTGATCCTGCATGCGCATAATGTACAGCATGTAAGTTATGCTTCACCAATATTTCATTAAAATCTCGGATATAATTTGGTAAGTCGGCTACATCCACTGCTGTGTCTTCAATAACTGGCACTGCTTTTTCATCGCCAGGTAAATTTCCTAATAGTCCTAGCCCCGCTTTTCGCAAAGTCCATATTTTTTTGGTGTCTGCGCCAAATAACACAGGGAAGTGATACCCCAAGTTAACTGCACGCATATCTGCTTCCACTTGATTTGTCAAGTCTGTAATTTCGGCGCGCGTTGCTTTTGTAAATTCAATTACTAATATCGCACCAGGATCGCCTTGTACAAAAAATCTATTTTTACTTTGCTCAATATTTTCTTTGGTACATTCTAATATATAGTGATCAATTAATTCACTCGCCGATGGATTGTATTTTAATCCAATTAAGTTTGCGCGTAAAGCTTCGTCAATACTATTAAAGTGTACACATAGTAATCCAACTTCCTTTTCGGGTAAAGCGTTTAAGTGCAATTTTATTTCAGTGATAAATGCAAGCGTACCCTCTGATCCTGCAATCAGTGAACAAAAATTAAAATCATCACCACCTGCAGTAAATGGCGCCATATCTACCAATAGATCAATGGCATATCCCGTATTACGACGCTCCACCGATTTTTTTGGAAACTCTTTTTTAATTTCAACCTGGTTATCGTAATTACTTAACATGCTTCGCATGCTTTTATATATTACGCCCTCCAATGTTGTTAACTCACATTTTGTATGAAAGTCATCCAATGATAATGCTTTAAAAACAACCTCGCTACCATCGCTTAAAAAAGCAGTTACTTCTAATAAATGTTCACGCGTGCTTCGATAGATAACCGAATTTGATCCACATGAATTATTTCCAACCATACCGCCAATCATAGCTCTATTGGCAGTAGAAGTTTCTGGTCCGAAATACAATCCATAAGGGTGTAAAAATAAATTCAACTCATCTCTTATGACACCGGGCTGTACACGAACCCATGATTCCTTTTCATTTAACTCTATTATTTTTGTAAAATGTTTTGATACATCTACGATTATTCCATTCCCCACTACTTGTCCTGCGAGTGAAGTACCCGCTGTTCGAGGAATTAAGTTTGTTTTATTTTCTTTGGCGAACTGAATTAACGTTTGAATATCATCCTTTGTTTTTGGAATTGTAACCGCTAATGGCATTTCACGATAGGCCGATGCGTCTGTTGCATAAAGTGTACGCATGGTGTTGTCGTCGTATAATTCGCCTTGTAGTTGTGTAGATAGCTTATGTAGTTTGCCCTTCATTTCCCCTAATTAATAATGTAGTCTAAAGTATGATGGCAAATTTACTTATTTATTGTGTATCCTGTAAAGGAAAAGCCCAAACTTAACGAGTAAGTTTGGGCTTTTGCCTTTGTATTGCCTGTTTGTTTCAACAAGTGTAAAAATTTAATTTTTCGCTTCCTATTTTATCCATACTGCACCTACACCCGCCTCCCATAACTGTTTGTTTAAAGCAGGGAGTAAGTTATTTTTTAGATCTAGGCCTCTTGCTTTTAATGCCTCCCATTTAGGGGTGTATTCCTTTAATAAATCAAGTACCGGTTGGTTTACTCTTGGAATTTCACTTTCGTTTTGATTCACCATAAACATATAATCAGCTGTAAATTTATTGGGAAAATTTTCAACATCATCATATGCTGTTGATTTACGTTGTATCATATCTTCATCCCAAGCTTTTAATTGTTTAATCAAATTTTCACCTGCGGTTTTAACAGTACTGTACTTGCTATCTGAAGATAAATTTTTCAAAACAGCTTCTAATTGATTTTTACTTTCATATAAATCAAGAATCATCGTATGCATTGTTTTAACCTCTCCTTCCATTTGTTTCATCAAAGCATCAAATTCTTTGTAATCATTTTCAGTAACCTGAAATAAAGGATTTGCTAAAATAGTTGCGGTGGTATTTGCAGTTTGATCTCCGGCTTTTACGGTTATGGTATAATTACCTGGTATTGCCTTGTGCCCTTTAAAGCTACTTTCAATATATACACCTGGAATAGTTGGTATACTTGGATAGCGCATATCCCACACAAAACGATTTAATCCTTTGCTTGAAGGTAATTTGGGATCCTTCGCACTGCGACGTCCGCCAGTTTTGTTATCTGTTTCTGATTTGGAACTAAATTGTCTAACTACATTTCCTGAAGCATCTTTAATTTCCATGGTAACCACTTCGTTTTCTTTTAAAGTTGGTAATTGATAATATACCACTACACCCGAGGATGGATTCACGCCTTCGAACATTTTACTACCCTTAAATTCTTCATTGTTTTGGTCTAATTCACTATAACCATTAGCTAAGTAAGCATTGGTGGGTTGATACACAATTGTGTTGGCTGTATCTTTTTTATATGCTCTAAATAAATTTAAATCATCTAATATCCAAAATGATCTGCCGGATGTACTGGCAATTAAATTGTCTTGATGAATACGTAAATCAGTTACGGGCGTATTGGGTAAATTCAATTGAAATGGTGTCCAGTTTTTTCCACCGTTGCGTGAGATGTAAATACCAAATTCAGTGCCTGCAAATAATAAATCTTTTACCTTGGTATCCTCTCTGATCACTCTAGTGAAAGCATTTGCTGCAATTCCTGTATTAATTTTTGTCCAAGTTTTTCCGTAATCTGTTGTTTTATATAATCCCGGTGTATGGTCATCAAATTTATATCTTGTCGTCGCGATGTAGGCAGTTGCATTATCGAAGGGAGATACTTCAATGGAATTAATTAAACACTCTGCAAGTCCAGCGGGCGTTACATTTTTCCATGTTTTCCCCCCATCTATTGTTAGTTGAACAAAACCATCATCACTTCCTGTATAGATAACTCCTTTTTCATTGGGCGACTCCATGATATAACTTAATGTACCATAATTTTCTGCGCCTACTGCTTCATTGGTAAATGGCCCGCCCGGTTTTCCTTGTTTTGATTTTTCGTTTCTAGTTAAATCAGGAGAAGCTTCGGTCCAAGTTTTTCCCATATCG
>CAIWBA010000003.1 GCA_903910765.1 uncultured Bacteroidota bacterium | reverse complement strand
GTGGATATATAGGCTAATTCGGTTTGCTCAAGTGCTACCTGTAATTGACCACTAGCTACCAAACATTTAATTAAATACTCCCACCCTGCAATTTGCTTTGGTTTGTTTTTTACTACAGTTCCAAAATAATAAGCAGCTTCCTTGTGTTGATCCATATTCATATAACATTCACCCATCAAAATGTAATACTCATTTATATGCTTATGTATACGAATCGCATGCTCCAATTGCTTGATGGCCATTTCCCATTTCGATTCCAACATATAGGTGATTGCAATTTTTTGATACAACCTACTGTCCTCTGCATTTAAATGCACTGCTTTTTTGTAATGGAACCTTGCTTGCGCATAATTCTTCATTCGATGATAGCAATGGCCAATTGCTTCATATATCACATCCTCAGGGCGCGATAATTCTAATACTTTTTCTAAAGCTTCGATCGCCTCCTTATATTTTCGTAATCTTAAAAAAGCATCTCCCATATTACGATACGCATAATCAAATTTCTCATCAATAACGATGGCAAATTGATAAGCATCAATGGCCTTCTCATGTAATTTAAGTCCCTGATATGCTGCAGCCAAATTAAACCAAGCCAATGCGTTGTAGGGCTGCTCGTCAATCAGCTTTTGATGCAGTCGAATACTTTCCTCATTGCGACCAGTGAAATCCGTCCAGAAACAAATTTTATATAAGGCTTCTTCGTTGTTCGGATCTTCCTCTAATACCAATTGTAAACAATCAAACACTTTATCAAACGCTTCATGATCGTCATACACATCTGCTAATTCTAACAAAAGTTCGGTTCGTTCTTGGCCGGTAAATAAATGCAATGCTTCTTGTAATAACTCAATGGCCATACCTGTTTGTTCCAATGCCATATAGGCATCTGTTTTTAAGATAAACAAATTCATATCCTTGTGATCATACAAGGATGCAGCATCTAATAATGAAAGTGCTTCATTGTAATTTCTGATCGCCAAAAGCAGGTCCGCTTTTTTGATCATTAAAAGTGCAGAAAATGGGTATTGGTTTAAAGCTAAATTAGCAGCTTCAATTGCTTCAGCCACTTCATCCTTCTCATCCAAATGTTCAATTATCTTTTCAAAGTCGTCCTCTTCGATGTAGGCATTGGCCCTTCCAAACTTTAAATTTTGGTAACGTTGCATTAACTCCTGAATATCCCTAGCTTCCTCCTCTTCTTCATGCGGATTAAACATAATACGATTATTTACAGGTTAGTAAAGTGTTGATTATCAATATTTTAGTTATTCTTGATTTCTCAATTCCCCCTTAAATAAATATACAAACAACCCCTTAATAATCAATAATTTATTGTTCACATAGCCCCTAATTAATCGTTAAAAATATTTTTTATTATAAAGTTCAAAAAATACTACCTTCGTAGACGAATGCGTATAATTAAAAACATATTAATGGTGACTTGTTTAATAACTGGATTAGTTATTTCAAGTAGCACGTATGCAAGTACCGTAATCACCACTTCTTTAGAATCAAAAAAAGTAGAAGAAAAGTATTCTTTAAAAAACTTAGGTAGTATGGCCCGCAAAACAGCGAGCTTTTATACGCTAAAATCAAGTTTAGAATTCAAAGGACTTAACACGATAAGCAATAGCAGTAACGCCGCTTATTTAAAATATAACAAAGGAAATATCTCTTATGTAATTCCTTATCGTTATAAAGTTATCCTACCTAGATTTAAAGCACCTACGCGTATACAACCTTAATAGTTCAAACCTACTATCTTAATAGGTGCTTAGCTAATTCTCAATATTCTTTGTTGTTCGTCTTATTTTACTTAATCAAGTATTTGAAAGTCCGATTTATTAATTTGAAATTGATTCAATGTAATTGGACTAAAATCCAACATACCAGCGGTGTATTTAATTACAGGGTCATTTTTATTGATAATACTGTAGCCTAATACCAAGCCTTGCACTTCCTTAAATGCAAATTCAAAAGTAGTCACCGATGGTATGAATTCAGGTGTGTAATAAACCTCATAAACAACCCCATCACTTAATTCAAGCTTTACTTTTTTGCAAGGATACCCAAGCAGCGTGATGGTATCAGCCGGATTCTCCTTCATTGAAATTAAGGTTGCTAAGGTAGTTGGTGGGTAAATTATTTCTTGTAAATATTTATTATTACCTACCTCCTTTGTTACAATTGCTTTACCGGCTTGCAAATTAAAAATTAAAGTTTGTACCAACTGCGGAGTTGCTAATGTTGTTTTACATTGGCTGCCTTTGATCCAAACTTTTTTTGAACCAATATCCACCCATTCATTTTTTTGTTGCTGTTGAATATTAAATTGAATCGTACACTCCCCAAGCACTTTAGCTTGCGCATGCGCATAGGCGCTTATAAATAAAACGCATACAATAAGGGGGGTATGTTTGAAGTTCATTTACTGATATAAAAAAAGAGACCCTCCAGTAGGTAGGTCTCTTTAAGTAAAAAGTTATTTTTTAGTCTTATCCTTTAAGGTTTGTACCTTTTTCTGCGCATCTACCATTTGCTCGTATTTGCTTTGCCAATTACTTTTTTTCTTTGGCGTTTTTCTTTTCACATCAATATCTGCCAAAATTTTATCATGATTAATGATTACTTTTTGAATCACTAATTGCATTAATAAAGTAATGACGTTTGATACGGTATAATACCAGGTTAAGGCAGAAGGCAATCCATTAAAAATGAAAAGCAACATGAATGGAAATATATAAGGCATGTACTTTAAAGCAGGATTATCCTGTGTGGGTGTCATTGCCATATTATAGATCGACATCAAGAAACTTGTAAATACTGCCAATAATGTAAACAAACTGATATGATTACCAAAACCCATTGGAATGGTAAATGGTAATGTAAAAATTGAATCGTAGCTAGATAAATCGTGACTCCACAAGAAAGATTGCCCTCTTAAGGAAATATTTGAATTAAAGAAACTATACAATGCAAAGAAAATAGGAATTTGCAGTAATGCTGGGATACAGCCCCCTAGCGGGTTTACACCAGCTTCTCTGAACAACTTCATCTGCTCCATGGCAAATCCTTGTTGGTCATCACCCAATTTTTTCTTGATTTCGTCTAGCTCAGGTTTTAATACTTTCATTTTAGCACTACTCAAAAAACTCGAATAGGTTAAAGGAGAAGTGACAAGTCGAATGAAAATAGTAAGTAAGAAAACAACCCAACCAAAGTTTTTAACAAAGCCTGCAAAAAAATCAAATACAGGCATCAAAATATATTTATTAATAGGGCGAACAAAGGAATAAAGGTCTCTTCCTAAGTTTACAATTTTCTCCATTTCAGGCGCCTGTGACTTCAATATTTTAAATTCATTAGGGCCGTAATACAATGACAAATCAATGGTCGCATTATCACCATTCACCTTTGTTTGCAATTGTGATTGCATCGTAGCTAAGCCATTGCTGCTATCAATTTTACGTTGCCAATCTACTTTACCAGAAGTAAAGCCTTGCTTACCAATAATAGTTGTGGAGAAAAACTGCTGTACCAATCCAATCCATTGAACTGGCTTTTCAAAAGTTCGCGTTGTTTTACTTGAGATATAATCAAATTCACTGCCTTCAGAAAAGCAAATATTTGACATTTGACGCTCATACACTGATGCACGTTCCTGTTGATAAGAATGAACATCCCACAAAAAATTAACTTGTTGATTCGTAAATAATGTAGAAGCCCCTTGTAATTGTATGGACCAATCAACATTGTATTTGTTTGGTGCCAATGAAAATAAGTGACGAATCACTTTGCCATTGGGCGTATTCCAAACATATTCCAATTGTTGTAAACCATCCTTTGTAGGTAAAACATTTACTATTGGAAATAATACTTTATTAATTTGGGCAGTTTTATTATCCCCAATATTTACGGTGTAACTTAAGGAGCTACTATCGCCCAATTGCACCAATTGCTTTTTATTATTAGTGTATTTTTTCAAAGTAACCCCAACCAATTGACCACCTTTGTTACTGAATTTTACTTTCACTAAATCATTTTCTAAAACAGTGAATTGCTCTTGAACAGAATCTGCAATCACAGAAGCAGATGCACTACCTTGTTTAGATGTATCTGAAATGATTGGATTTTTTGCAGCAGCCGCCTTAGCCGCTTCCGCTTTTAACATCATAACAGAGTCATCAAAATGCTTTTTGTAAGCAGTCAATTCTGTTTGTTGCTTGTTGGTGTACCAGAAATAAGTAAAAAACAAACCTGCTAACAATATAAACCCAATGACCGTATTTTTATCTGTGTTCATTTGTGAAATTTTAACCGTATTTAACGAGGGCCAAAGGTATCGTTTTTTTACAAATTTCGGCTGTATTTACCCCCCACCTGGTACAAGGCATTGGAAATTTGGCCTAAACTGCAATATTTTACCGCCTCCATTAATAGGGTGAAAATGTTTTCATTATTTATCGCTGCTTTTTGGAGCTTTTTTAGATGAATTTCGGCCACAGATTGGTTTCTTTTTTTAAATTCGGCCACATGCTGTATTTGTCCATTTTGTTCTACTGTGGAGGACCTGAAAATAGCTTGATGATCGGCATTGTGTTTTTGTTCCTGATTCACAAAAGCATTTACCCCAATAATCGGAATTTCACCCGCATGTTTTTTTGTTTCATATAACAAACTCTCTTCCTGAATTTTAGTTCGCTGATACATTCTTTCCATGGCTCCCAACACACCGCCCCTATTATTTATTCTTTCAAACTCGCGCATCACTGCCTCCTCCACTAAATCAGTTAATTCTGTGATTAAGAAACTTCCTTGTTGGAAATTTTCAACTTTAGTGGTGCCTAATTCTTTATTAATAATTAATTGAATCGCAAGCGCGCGCCTTACACTTTCTTCAGTAGGTGTTGTTATGGCTTCATCATAAGCATTGGTGTGTAAACTATTGCACTGATCATATATCGCATACAAGGCTTGCAGCGTGGTTCTGATATCATTAAAATCAATTTCCTGTGCATGCAAACTTCGACCACTGGTTTGTATATGGTATTTTAATTTTTGAGAACGCTCATTTGCATGATACTTATGTTTCATGGCATTGGCCCAAATTCTGCGCGCCACTCTTCCAATAACTGCGTATTCTGGATCCATCCCATTACTAAAGAAAAAACTAAGGTTGGGAATAAAATCATCAATAGCAATACCCCGATTCATAAAATATTCAACATAGGTAAAACCATTGGCTAAAGTAAATGCAAGCTGTGTAATTGGATTGGCTCCTGCTTCTGCAATATGATACCCAGAAATGGAGATACTATAAAAATGTTTGATTTTATTTTCAGCAAAATAAGCTTGTACATCACCCATTAATCTTAAGGCAAAATCGGTTGAAAAAATACAAGTATTTTGTGCTTGATCTTCTTTTAAAATATCCGCTTGTAAGGTACCTCTAATATTGTTGAGCACTTCCTTTTTAATGCTTTCATAAACAGCAGGTGCCAATACTTGATCACCTGATACACCCAATAATTTTAAGCCCAACCCATTATGCCAATCATTAAAATTTAATGATTTGTTTACATTGGAATAGGCAGGCAGTGCAGCTCCTTTAAAAATTTGCTTAATTTTTTTATTAACTGTCGGCCACAACTTGTTCGCCGTAATATACTTTTCGCAGGCTTGGTCAATCGCGGTGTTAAAAAATTGCGCCATGAGTATGGGTGCAGGCCCATTGATGGTCATACTCACCGATGTACTAGCACTATTTAAATCAATGCCACTGTATAATTTTTTTGCATCATCAATGGTGGCCACGCTCACGCCCGCATTTCCAATTTTTCCAAAAACATCCAACCTTTTTTCTGGATCATGTCCATATAAAGTAACGCTATCAAAGGCGGTTGAAAGTCGAATGGAACTTTGCCCCTTACTTAAAAAATGAAACCGACTATTGGTTCTTTCAGGACTGCCTTCTCCTGCAAACATTCTCGTCGGATCTTCCGCTGTTTGCTTCAGCTTAAAAACCCCAGAAGTAAATGGGAAATATCCTGGCAAGTTTTCCTTCAAGTGCCATTCAGTAATATCGCCCCAATCCTTAAACTTAGGCAATTGAATTTTTTGAATAACTGTTCCTGATTGCGTTTCAAAACTTAAAGCATGTTTTACTTTTTTACCCTTGAGGTCAGTTTCTAAAAAAGGTTGCTGATAACTAGCCGCCTTTTCGGGCCATTGTGCTAAAAGCTGCTTTACCTCAGGCGCAATTTGTTGTTCAATAAGTGTATTGGCTTTTAAAATTTTTTTATCTTCTTTTAATGAAGCCTCTTTTAATACCTGCTGAAAACAATACCATTTTGATGCCAGGTTTTTTTGATCTTCAATCCAATGATTATTTTTTTGAACCACTTCCACAATTTCCCCTAAATAATTATTTCGTTTATTAGGAATGGTGGGCGCTTTAACTATATTTTCATCATAGCGAGTTTCCCACGGAAGTACCTCCCATTTTAGTTGGTGTGTTTGAAATACCACTGCTGACAAACAATTATACATTGCTTGCATTCCAGGATCATTAAAGTGCGAAGCTATGGTTCCAAAAATAGGCATGCTATTTATTTCATCAGACCATTGATGATGTGAACGTCGATATTGTTTACGCACATCTCTTACTGCATCTAAGCCCCCAGTTCGATCAAATTTATTAATGGCAATAATTTTTGCATAATCAATCATATTGATTTTTTCCAATTGCGTGGGTGCGCCAAATTCGGGCGTCATTACATACATGGGAATGCTTACAAAATCAACAATCGTTGCATCATTTTGACCCACCCCTGCAGTCTCAATAATAATACTATCAAATCCCGCAGCGATGCAAAGTTCAATAACTGCATCCATTGAATTTGCAATAGAATTTTTATCCGACCTGGTGGCTAAGGAACGCATATACACATTGGGATGATCAATGGCATTCATACGAATACGATCACCCAATAATGCACCACCTGTTTTTCGTTTGGTAGGATCCACTGAAATCACCGCAATGGTTTTTTGTGGATTGGCTAATAAAAAATATTGCACAATGCGATCGCAAACTGTTGATTTCCCAGCACCCCCTGTTCCCGTAAGTCCTATAACCGGAATGTTCTTTTTACTTTTTTTAACCCCCTTTTTAATGGGCCCATTTTGCAATAATGTAATTGCCCTACTTAAATAACGCGGATCAATTTTTTTTGAAAAGTTTAATTTGGGTAATTTATTTTTTGAAAAACTTTTTAATTCATAATTACAAAATCGAATGACCTCATTAATCATTCCTTCAATGCCCATTTGTAACCCATCCGCTGGTAAAAATATTTTTGAAATTCCTATCTTTTCTAATGCAGCTGCTTCTTTGGGTAAGATAGTTCCCCCACCTCCGCCTACTATGATAATATGCTTGTACCCTGCATCATTTAATAACTTTCTTACGTAAGTGAAAAATTCAATGTGGCCTCCTTGATAAGATGTGATGGCGATTCCTTGCACATCTTCCTCAATTGCAGCGGTTGCAATTTCAAGTGCTGATCGATTATGTCCAAAATGG
>CAIWBA010000002.1 GCA_903910765.1 uncultured Bacteroidota bacterium | reverse complement strand
TTTTGTAATGATTGCATGTATATTTTTAATTTAACATTGTTCTGATATCACTAATTTTTCCAGTCAACAAAGCCGCCGCTGCTGTGAGTGGGCTCACCAACATAGTTCTTGCACCTGCACCTTGACGTCCTTCAAAATTTCGGTTACTAGTACTAATACAATATTCACCCGCTGGAATTTTATCTTCATTCATACCCAAGCATGCACTACATCCCGCTTGTCGTATTTCCACACCTGCTGCCGCAAATATTTTATCCAAACCTTCCGCAATAATTTGTTTGGCGACCGCTTGCGATCCAGGTACAATTAATGTTTTTACATTCGGATCTTTTTGTTTGCCCTTTATAATACTTGCCACTAATCTAAAATCCTCAATGCGTGAATTAGTACATGAGCCTATAAATACATTTTGTACTGGCATGCCTAATAAACTTTGGCCTGGGGTTAATCCCATATATTTTAATGCCTTCTCAAAATTTTGTTGCTCCGTTGGATCCGTAATACTTTCAAGCGTAGGTACACTTCCTGTAACAGCCAAGCCCATACCCGGATTGGTTCCATAAGTAACCATGGGTTGTATATCAGCAGCGTTGATATTTATTTCAACATCAAACTTTGCATCTGCATCTGTAAATAATTGTTTCCACTCGGCTAATTTTATTTCCCACTCCGCATCCTTCGGCGCGAAGGGGCGTCCTTTGATATACGCATAAGTAGTTTCATCCGGTGCAATAATGCCACCACGTGCGCCCATCTCAATACTCATATTGCAAATGGTCATACGTGCTTCCATGCTTAATGCACGTATAGCAGATCCTGCATATTCCACAAAGTAGCCAGTTGCACCACTTGCAGAAATTTGTGCGATGATAAATAAAATGATATCTTTTGACACAACGCCATTTTGTATGGCTCCCTCAATATTAATACGCATTACTTTTGGCTTGGATTGCATCACACATTGTGAAGCAAAAACCATCTCCACTTCACTCGTACCTATACCAAAAGCAATTGATCCAAATGCACCATGGGTGGAAGTGTGACTATCGCCACAAACTATGGTCATACCTGGTTGTGTAATTCCTAATTCTGGTCCAATCACATGAACAATACCTTGGTGTTCGTGTCCTAATCCGTATAATTCAACGCCATGTTTTTTACAGTTGTCTATTAAAGTATCTACTTGAAATTTTGATAATTGATCTGCAATAGGTAGATGCTGATTCATCGTAGGTACATTATGATCGGCAGTAGCTACGATTTGTTTTGGACGAAATAATTGCGCGCCTCTTTTTTCAATACCACTAAATGCTTGCGGACTGGTTACTTCATGAATTAAATGTTTGTCGATATACAATACCGATGGGCCATCTTCAATGATCTTTACCACATGCTTGTCCCAGATTTTATCAAATATTGTTTTACCCATGATATAAAATATTATTTGTCGCTTTTTTATTTTGTATATGCAGTTGCTATTTCTACTAGGTCGTCATGTGATACTTCTTTTTTCCTATCTGCTAATTGTAAAAAGATAGGATATAAAACATCAATGTCATTTCTTGTATACGCATAACCCAATTTATGTAAACGATGCGCTAATGCACTACGACCACTGCGTGCGGTTAAAACAATTTTACTTGCTTCAGCGCCTACTAATTCTGGATTAATAATTTCATAGGTTTGCGCTTCCTTTAAAAATCCATCCTGATGTATACCTGAGGAATGTGAAAACGCATTCGCTCCAACGATGGCTTTATTAGGTTGCACACCCATGCGCATGATTTCTGAAACCTCATGGCTGATTGGGTTTAATAATCTTGTATTGATATTTGTTCTGTAGCCCAAATCACTATGTTGATTCAATACCATCACTACTTCCTCTAACGCCGTGTTACCTGCACGCTCACCCAATCCATTGATGGTACACTCAATTTGTCGCGCACCACCCATCACACCTGCAATTGAATTTGCAGTTGCTAATCCTAAATCATTGTGACAATGACAGGATAAAATTGCTTTGTCAATATTGGGAACATTATTGACTAAGTATTCCATTTTTGCTTGGTATTGGTAAGGCAAACAATAACCTGTTGTATCCGGAATGTTTAAAGTAGTTGCGCCTGCTTTTACCACGGCTTCAATAACGCGTGCTAAATATTCGTTATCGGTGCGTCCCGCATCCTCTGCATAAAATTCAACATCGTCCGTAAAGTTACGCGCCAATTTTACTGCGCTTATTGCGCGTTCAATAATTTCTTCGCGCGTTGCATTGAATTTATATTTGATATGCAAATCAGAAGTACCAATCCCTGTATGAATTCTAAAACGCTTCGCAGGTTTTAATGCTGCAGCTGCTACTTCAATATCATTTTGTACAGCTCTTGACAAACCACAAACCACCGTATTTTTTAAGGTCTTGGCAATTTGATTCACCGATTCAAAATCACCTGGACTTGAAACTGGAAATCCAGCTTCTAAAATATCAACGCCCAACTCCTCTAATCTTACTGCAAGCGCTAATTTTTCCTTGGTGTTTAATTTACAACCCGGAACCTGTTCGCCATCACGCAAAGTGGTATCAAAAATGAAAACTTGTTGCCCCATCGTTCAATCGTTTAAATATGTATAATTCTGGTCTCTTTTTTCGGTTTTTGTAGGGCGCAAATTGCAAGCATCTTATTGATTATGAACCTCTTACAGATAGAAAACGGGCATTCAGCCCGTTTATTGTTCAAATTTACCCACTATTCACAAGTAATTCACATCATTTTTATGGTTAAATTACAATGTGTAATCAGGGTCAATTTTACATAAGATACTGATTATCAAATATTTGAATATAAATTAGCTACGATGCCCAACCTTAGTACTGAGGTTCTATTTATTTTGGTTAAATCCCTGGAAAGGGCCGAAAAACGCAACTTCAAATTATATGTGAAGCGGAACTCGGCATCGGCTGACTTAAAGATTATTCAATTATTTGACGCCCTGGACAAAATGAAGGAGTACGACGAGGAGGAATTGCTACGCAAAAACGAGTCCATTCAAAAACAACAGCTGTCCAATTTAAAAGCGCATTTATACGATCAAATTTTGTCCAGTTTAAGAATTGTAAAACAAAATGAAAATATTGATTTACAAATTCATGAACAATTGGACCATGCAAAAATTTTATACAACAAAGGTTTATACATTCAAAGCTTACGCTTACTTGAAAAAATAAAATCATTAACCAAGCAAAATAATCAGGTTACTTATTTATTACAAGTATTATTTTTAGAAAAAAAGATTGAGGCCTTGCATATTACCAGAAGCATGCAAGATC
>CAIWBA010000001.1 GCA_903910765.1 uncultured Bacteroidota bacterium | reverse complement strand
TGCAAAAGGATATGATGCAGAGGGTACCTTATCCTATGATGGAAAGCGCATGATTTATTGTAGTGATAAAGATGGCGACTTGGATTTATATGTCATGAACTTAGCTACAGGTAAAGAAAAAAAAGTGACCCATACTTTAGGATATGATGGAGGCGCATGGTTTAGCCCAGACGGTAAAAAAATTGTTTGGCGCGCAAGTCGCCCTTCCACGCCAGCCGAAGTTGCGGAATACAAATCATTATTGGCTGAAGGTTTAGTTGCACCTACTAAAATGGAAGTTTTTATTGCAGATGCAGATGGGTCCAATGCAAAACAAATTACCAATTTGGGGCAAGCCAATTGGGCGCCTAATTTTACCCCTGATGGGAAACATATCATTTTTTGTAGTAACCACGAATACAAATACGGGTTCCCTTTCAATATGTATTTAATGGACTTGGAAGGTAATCACATTGAAAAAATTAGCCGTGATAAAGGATTTGACGCCTTCCCAATGTTTAGCCCAGATGGTAAAAGAATCATGTTCTCCTCCAATAGAAATAACGGTGGCACCAGGGATACTAATTTATTTGTAGCGGATTGGGTGGAATAAATAGGTTTATAGATAAAGTTGTATTTTACAGGCTCAATCAAATCAATTACTATGAATACTGGTTTATTACACTTGCATAATATTTTAAGATGGGTTATTCTGATTACCCTTTTATTGAGTATTTACAAATTATTTGTAAAACAAGATGCCCTTAAAACAAGCAAAATTTTATTCATTGCATCGCATACCACATTACTCTTTGGGTTATACCAATACTTTGTAAGCAGCTTATTGGGTTTTAAGGCGATTCAAACTGCGGGGATGAAAACAGTGATGGGAGATTCGGTGAGTCGTTTTTGGGGGATGGAGCATGCTTTTACCATGATAATTGCCATCATTTTGATCACCATTGGACATATTCGTTATAAAAAATCAGGAAAAGCGGGTTTAACCCAGGTTTTATACCTTCTAGCATTAGTATTCATCCTTTTAATGACACCTTGGCCGTTTAAGGCAGGGGTGGGCCGTCCTTGGTTCCCAGGCATGTAACATATAAAGTGTTGATTATCAAGATATTAAAAAGGAGAAGTTTCGCTTCTCCTTTTATTTTGGGCTTTTTTCAATATTTCGGGGTGATTTTTTCATAATTCCATTCATTTCCATATCTTTGCAACCCCAAAATAAGTATGTCAAAACAACCGCTGATTAAACAAGATGGAGTAATTATAGAAGCTATGAGCAATGCCATGTTCAGAGTGAAATTAGAAAATGGACATGAAATTTTGGCAACGATCTCTGGTAAAATGCGTATGCACTATATCAGAATTTTGCCTGGGGATAAAGTGGGTTTGGAAATGAGTCCTTACGATTTAACAAGAGGAAGAATCAATTTCAGACATAAGTAAGATGGTGTAAAAAGTGAGGTAGAAAGGAAGGATGAGATTGATTTGTATGGGTTTAGATTAAAAATAAGTTGAAAATAAATATTAAAAAATAAAAGATGAAAGTTAGAGCATCTATCAAAAAAAGAAGTACTGATTGCAAGATCGTGAAGCGCAAAGGAAAGTTATATGTAATCAACAAAAAGAATCCTCGTTTTAAACAAAGACAAGGATAATTTTTATTATTAGAAATTCATTTTAACAAAAACAAAATAAGTTTTAAAATATGGCTCGTATCGCCGGTATCGATTTACCAAAAAACAAAAGAGGAGAAATAGGGTTAACGTACATCTTTGGA
This sequence comes from uncultured Bacteroidota bacterium, assembly GCA_903910765.1. Classification (GTDB taxonomy): domain Bacteria; phylum Bacteroidota; class Bacteroidia; order Chitinophagales; family Chitinophagaceae; genus Sediminibacterium. Next base: position 33,076 of record CAIWBA010000001.1, on the reverse strand, counting down.
ATAGGACGTTCAACTGCTCAATACATTTTAGACAAAGCTGCTATCAGCTATGATAAAAAAGTAAATGAGTGGAATGATGATGAGCAAACTGCTATTCGTAATATCATCAACGCTGAATTCAAAGTGGAAGGTGCGTTAAGAAGTGAAGTTTCAATGAGCATTAAGCGTTTATTGGATATCGCATGTTACCGTGGATTGCGTCACAGAAAAGGTTTACCAGTTCGTGGACAAAGAACTAAAACTAACTCACGTACACGTAAGGGTAAGCGTAAGACAGTTGCTGGTAAGAAGAAAGTGGCTAAGAAATAATAATACCTAAAGGAAGTTTGCTGATTCATTAGCTTACTTCCTTTTGTTATAAAAATCCAATAGCAATTAGATCCTGGAAACAGGGGAGATTGTGTTGGTTTCCGCTTCGGCGGAATTTCAATTTAAATAACCGCTCCTTAAAAAGAGCATACCTCAAAAAAAATGGCAAAACCAATCAAAGCACAAAACAGTGCAAAAGCGGCTTCTAAAAAAAGAGTCGTGAAAATTGATGCATCGGGTGAAGTTCGTATCAATGCTACTTTCAACAATTTAATCATTTCTTTTACCAACAAAGTAGGCCAAGTAATTAGCTGGAGCAGTGCTGGTAAAATGGGTTTCAGAGGTTCTAAAAAGAATACCCCATACGCAGCGCAAATGGCAGCAGCTGACGCAGCGAAAGTTGCATTAGATGCTGGTGTTAAAAGAGTAGATGTATTTGTGAAAGGTCCAGGATCTGGACGTGAAGGAGCGATTCGTTCTATCTCACAATCAGGTATCGAGGTAACAAGTATTCGCGATGTGACGCCAATGCCACATAACGGATGTCGTCCTCCAAAACAAAGAAGAGTTTAATTATTTATATTTTATAAAAAGGGTATATCATTCATTTTAGATTTTTACTGATGATGTACCGTCACTAAAAAATCACAAACAAGAATTATGGCACGTTACACAGGACCCAAAACCAAAATTTGTCGCATTTTCGGCGAACCTATTTTAGGAAACGCTAAATGGTTAGGCAAAAACAGCAACCCTCCAGGCCAACACGGCGCACAACGCAAGCGTAAGCAATTAGGAGAGTATGCATTACAGTTAAGAGAAAAGCAAAAAGCAAAATATACCTATGGTGTATTAGAGCGTCAATTCCGCAAAACTTTTGAGGAAGCTTCTCGTATTAAAGGTGTTACAGGTGAAAACTTGATCAAATTATTAGAATCACGTTTGGACAATACCATTTATAGAATGGGATTAACAGCGAGTCGTCCTGAAGCACGTCAGTTGGTATCACATAAGCACATCACAGTTAACGGTGAAGTGACTAATGTACCTTCTTACACATGTCGCCCAGGTGATGTTATTGCTTATCGTCCAAAGAGTGCGCATAACACTTCAATCGTTAGCAAACAACGCGGAAAAAATACAAAATTCAGTTGGGTAGATTGGAATGAAAATACCAATACAGGTACCTTCATCACCATGCCTGAGCGTGAAGCTGTTCCTGAAAATATCAAGGAGCAATTAATCGTCGAATTGTATTCTAAGTAGTAAGCAATAACAAAATTTCTTCCACTAGGAAGATTCAAATAAAAATTAAATTGACATGGCTATATTAAGTTTTCAAAAACCAGATAAAATTGTTTTACAAAAAGCAAACGACTTTGAAGGACAATTCGAATTCCGTCCATTAGAGCCTGGCTTTGGTTTAACTTTAGGTAATGCTTTAAGAAGAGTTTTATTAAGCTCATTAGAAGGCTTTGCAATAGTAGGTATCAAAATTGAAGGAGTAGACCATGAGTTTGCTACTTTGAAAGGCGTTACTGAAGATGTTACTGAAATGATTTTGAACTTAAAGCAAGTTCGTTTTAAGCGTAAAGCTGACCAAGATGTTTCTTCTGAAAAAATCACTATTTCTATCAAAGGTAACAGTGAATTTAATGCAGGTAATATTGGTGATGCTTCTCAACAATTTCAAGTAATGAATCCTGAATTAGTCATTTGTACGATGGATTCAACTGCGAAATTAGAAATCGAATTAACCATCAGCAAAGGCCGTGGTTATATTCCTTCTGAAGAAAATAAATTAAAAGAAATGCCATTTGGCTATATCGCTATTGATTCTATTCATACCCCAATCAAAAATGTTAAATACGCTATCGAAAACTATCGTGTTGAACAAAGAACGGATTATGAAAAATTAATTTTAGATGTTGCTACTGATGGTACCATTCATCCTGAAGAAGCGGTGAAACAAGCTTCTCGCATTTTGATTCAACATTTAATGATTATCACAGATGAGAATATCACTTTTGATAATAAAGAAGATAAGAAAGAAGATGTAGTGGATGAGCAAGTTTTACAATTAAGAAAAGTATTGAAAACACCATTGGAAGATTTAGATCTTTCAGTTCGTGCATTCAATTGCTTGAAAGCTGCTAAGATTAATAGCTTAAGCGAACTAGTTCAATATGAGCAAGAAGATTTGATGAAGTTTAGAAACTTTGGTCAAAAATCTTTATCTGAAATTGAGCAAGTTTTAATCGAAAGAGGATTAAGCTTTGGAATGGATTTAGGTAAATTAGGATTAGACAAATTAGATTTACAATAGTCGTTAAGGCTAGGGTAGGTCACTATTTATAACCGAGCGAAAGCTCAAACCTCACAATTCCTGACACGGTGTGAGGATAAAATTTAAAAGTCATGCGTCACGGAGACAAACAAAACAACTTAGGTCGTAAAAAGGCACACAGAGATGCCTTATTAATGAACCTTGCTTGTCAAATTATTACGCACAAGCGTATTGTAACAACATTAGCAAAAGCAAAAGCTTTAAGAAAATATGTTGAGCCATTGATTACTAAAACTAAAAAATCGGCGAACAAGGAAGAAATCATGCATAACCACAGAGTGGTGTTTAGCTATTTAAACGACAAAATTGCTGTTAAAGAATTATTTACAGTAGTTGCGCCTAAAATTGCGACACGTCCAGGTGGCTATACAAGAATTATCAAATTAGGTATACGTCCAGGTGATAATGCTGAAAAAGCAATGATTGAATTAGTTGATTTCAATGAAATTTACGGTAATTCAATTGCTACTGCAGCAGAACCAGCTAAGAAAACACGTCGTAGTAAAGCACCGGCAGCGCCTAAAAAGGCAGCAGCTGAGGCTGAAGCTGAAACACCGGCGACTGAAGCACCTGCTGCTACAGATGAAGCAACACCTGCTGAATAATGATCATAATTATTTGACATATAAGGCAAGACTTCAGTCTTGCCTTTTTTTTGCCTAAAATGGGCTTAAAAGTGGGAATAAACAATATGTTCAAAAGTTATTATGGAAAAGTAAAAAATTGTTTCTTTTTTTGCATAACAAAACACCAATACAATGACTACACAACCTGCAATTTTAGTTTTAGCTGATGGTAATGTATTTCACGGTCAAGCTTTTGGTAAAATTGGTACCACGACTGGTGAGATTTGTTTTAATACTGGGATGACAGGCTATCAAGAGGTTTTTACCGATCCGAGTTACACAGGCCAAGTGATTATCATGAACAATGTTCATGTGGGAAACTATGGTGTTAAATCAACCGATGTTGAAAGTAAATCAGTAAAAATTCATGGGTTAATTGGACGCAACTTAGAAGAAAAATACAGCCGTTTAATGGCGGATGGTAATTTGAACGAGTATTTGATTAATAATAATATTGTTTCTATTGAAGGATTAGATACTAGGGCGCTAGTGGCACATGTGCGTCAACAGGGGGCAATGAATTGTATTATCTCCTCTGATAATTTAGATGTGGCTGCATTAAAAGCACAATTAGCTAAAGTGCCTAGTATGGATGGACTTGAATTAGCAAGTACCGTGAGTACGAAAGAAATTTATGAACTAGGCGATAAAGATTCAGCAATCAAAGTTTCTGTTTTAGACTTTGGCGTGAAAGAACATATTTTACAATGCTTGGTGGAAAGAGGCGCGCATGTTAGAGTGCATCCTGCAAAAACAGATTTTGCTACCTTAAAGGCGTTTAATCCTACAGGTTATTTTTTATCCAATGGTCCTGGTGATCCAGCACCAATGGATTATGCAATCAAAACAATTAAGGAAGTGTTGAATGAGAAAAAACCAGTTTTTGGTATTTGCTTAGGGCATCAGTTATTAGCACTTGCGAATGATATTCCAACTTTCAAAATGCACCATGGTCACCGTGGTTTAAATCACCCAGTTAAAAATGTGATCACAGGCTTATGTGAAATTACTACGCAAAACCACGGATTCGGTGTGGATCCTGAAGCAGTGCGCAAGCATCCGAATGTGACCATATCACATGTAAATTTAAATGATGATTCCATTGAAGGTATCAAGTTAAACGATCGTCCAGCATTTAGTGTGCAATACCATCCGGAAGCTACACCGGGTCCGCATGATAGCAGGTATTTGTTTGATGATTTTGTATCTTTAATGAAGACTAATTAATCTTGCAACCATAAAAGGGTAATTGCTACTCAATTTATCCTTTCATTTTTTAAGCAATTCAATTTGTAACTATGCCAAATATTACGATCATCAACGGGCCTAATTTAAATTTATTAGGAAAGCGTGAGCCAGGAGTTTATGGCAATGAAACTTTTGATGATTTTTTTGCGCAATTGAAAAAAGATTTTCCGCAAGTCAACTTCACCTATTTTCAATCAAATGTAGAAGGGGAGTTGGTCAATGCGATTCAGCAATATGGTTTTAACCAGGATGGCATTATTTTAAACCCAGCTGCCTATACGCATACTTCTGTGGCTATTGGTGATGCAGTCGCTGCAATTAAAACACCCGTAATTGAAGTCCATATTAGTAATGTGCATGCCAGAGAGGACTTTCGAAAAATATCTCATGTAACTGCAAAGTCAGTAGGCTCCATAGTTGGCTTGGGACTAAAAGGGTATGCATTGGCTACGGAGTGGTTTGTAGCGAATGCAAATAAATAAACTCTTTTTGTTGCGGAACTAAAATAAGAATTTTTCAAAATCTTTTCGGTAGGAGATACTAACCCCTTGTCGGTTACGACGGCCCAAACTACTTCCATTTATATCAAGGCTATTTCTATTAAATACAATCGCTCTTAATTTTCGATCTTTGGTTAATATAAACTCAATATTCAAATCCGGTAACCATTGCAAATTATCATTCTGAATATTGGTGCTGCTGCGTACATTAAAATCCAAGTCGCCGCCCACATTAATGATTACTTTGTCATTTAAAAAGCTTCTACCCAATTTTAAATTCACTCTTTGACGATCTATCTTATTGGCGTTGATGGCAATACCTGATCCGGTAGGGTCTAACAAATTTCCACTATTATATACGGATGATCCAATATCAAATCGTAAACTATTATCGCCAGTTACTTTATTCAATAAATGGGTCACTGATTTATTAACTTCTTTGGTCAGTAATTGTGATATGGTATTGATACCAATCGAGGTCATACTATAGGCGTTATTGCTATTGCCTGTACTAAATCCAACGGGCGCGAATGAGTTAAAGACAATTAAGAAAGAAACCTGTTTTAAAATTTCATTTTCATCTCTTTCTAATCTTGTAATGAATTGTGAAAATTCATTATCGGAGCTAATCGGATTGCCTTGTGGGAATGCAATGCTAAACTTAATATTAGGTTGGAATAATTTGTTTCTTAATGCAGCAATTACATACACACTTCCGCGATACGATTTTACTGCGTTGCTAAAATTTGCATTACCCACCAATTCATTTAAACTAATACGATCGGCAGTGTAACGTGCATCCACATGAATTTCGGCATCATATGGATTTCCGGTCCATTCAATATAATTTCCAATTTCTGGGATCAATTCAAATGGCTTTTTAATAAAGGATTGAAAGTTGAAGTCGTAATTCCCTGATTCGATATTGTATTTCCCTCGGATGCTTAATGGCTCAATATTACCGGCTCTGATTTTTAAACGACCATTTCCCTTCGCCTTAATGATATCGCCTGTTAATTCGTCTAAAATCACATCTATTTTGGTTTTATTGTTGGCCGATAAGTCTAAGTCCACCAATAAATTGTAAGTAGGGACATCTGCGCTTTTAACCCCTGTTTTTCCATATTTTTTAAATAATATAAAGTCATTGCTGCCGCCTTCTTTGCTGGTTGTATTTGGAATATATAAATGTGAACTGTCATTCACATCCGCATTGATGGTCATTTTTATATTTTCCTCTGGGCCTTTAATGGTCATGGCCGCTTTTCCAACTGCGTTGCCATAAAAATAAATGTTGTCAGCGGATCCCATATTTAGCAATTCAATCTTAGGGCTACTCATCTCAAGGTCATAAATCAAATGCTTAAAACCTTCATTCAATATTTTACCCTTAAATAAAGCCTTGCGATTTAATTGATCTGTCAATTGGATATTGCCAAAATCCATTCCCTCATTTGTAAATTGAATAGTTGCCTCTTTTATAAAATAGCGAACCTTAGTATAATCCACTTTAAGCGAGGCATCTTGAATAGTCGCTGAACCCAGTAATACAGGGTTTTCAATACGCCCCCCAAAATGAATTTTTCCATCAGCTTTTCCGTCTAAGTTCGTGAGTACGCCGCTGATGAATTGTTCCACCAAACTAAATTTTGAATGGTTCAAATACAGGGTAGCGTCTAGTGGGTTAGCGCTATCCTTGGTATTATAAGTTCCTTCCGCAGATAAATTATACGCTTTATTAGGAATGTCAAATGAAAAAGGGACAATCCCAGTTTTATTATTATAGGAAGCATTTAAATTAGTCATTCCAACCACTTCGTTATTAAAGCTAAATTGATCAATGTTGATATCCGAAGTGAGCTCAAAATTATCCAGTACATTTTTTAAATAAACGGTGCCATTGGTAACGCCTTCCAATTGCGGATATCGGAAAAATAATTTAGTGATATCACCTAAAATAATATCATTGAGTTCTAATTGCAGGTTATTATCCTTTGCGCTTGTTAATAATAATTCCTGTAATCCTTGTGAAAATTTTACGCCTTTTGCAAAGATGTTATTTTTTCGAAGTGAAATTTCTCCACCATTATTGATATCCCATCTTTTTTGGTTTAATAAAAAATAGGAGGGTTTCCACTTTATTGCCAAACCATCCCCGTATGTATTTACCGTCCCTGCTAAATTTATATTTTGTAAAGCATTATTGCTTGTCGCAGTTATTTGTATGTTGGATTTGTCATTCGCGGTATGAATATTGATAACGGGGTCAACAAAGCTAAAGCTATCCGTTATTTGGTAGCTATTCGCTTTTACAAGTAATTGTATTGAATCCTTATTTCCATCGCCAGTAAATACGCCACCTTTAAATGCCATATCCTGCCATTGTGCAAATGGAACTGTTGCATTAAATTTTAGGGTTTTATTGTCTGTATTTATAGCCCCTTTTAAATTTAGATTGTTGAATCCGGAAAAGGAACTATTAAAAATGCGAATAAATGGCTCGATGTAATTCGTTTTAATTTGAATGTCAAACAATTGATTGGCAGGCGTATTGGATGGGGCAGGAATATAGCTAGGCAAATAGCGCTGCATAAAAAACTGAATACTTGCAGGTAAATGGGAGATATTGAATTTGCCTGATATATTCGCATTAATATCATCGCTTGCCAATCGTAAATATTTAATTCCTTTTTCAATACTAGAATGTAAGGTGATTGAATCAAACCGAACCACCGATTCATCTCCTTTCAATTGCCCATTATAAAATTTAGCATAACCCATGAAGTTATCAATACTGTCGCCATCAAAATTGATATCCAATAAACCAGTAAGTTGAATTTTATTTTTTGAAAATCCCAATTCTTTTAAATTGGTGTTTTGCAAATCGCCCACGGCATTTATCTTAGGCCTTGCTTGGTTAAAATCCACTTCAATATTGCTGATAAAATTAATATTAGGGTCCTTAATTCGCAAATTTCCATTGTAGGCACCTTTTTGAATGTTACCATTGGTGGTAATATTGGTATAATTATAATTGTTCCAGGCAATGGAGTCTATATTGCCTTGAATATTGGTTTTTTGTTTATTTAAATCAAAGGAGCTGCCTTTAATTTTGCCGTTGAAATTTAATAAACCTAAGGAGGCTATCTCAAGTAGTTTGCCTGCATTAAAATGGCTTGTTTTTAACATGCCTTCATAACTAGGTTCTTTATCTAAAGGAAATTGTAAACGAATCTCTGTATTGGCATAGCCTAGGTCGGTATTAAATTCGCCCTTAGTGATAAAATCGTAAACAGTACCCTTGAAATTTCCTGCAAACAAAACATTGCCTAATTTTTCAAATTGTATTTCTTTGATATTTTTCAAGGTAGGAAGCCAGTTGGATAAATCCTTATAATTAGTGATCGCACTTACATTGTTAAAATCAATCTGCGTATTTCTTAGGCTAGGCAGGCCCTTCATGCTAAAGCTACCTTTAACTGTTGAGTTATTATAAATGGCATGTAAGTCCTTGGCTTCAAAGTTGTCTACTGTTCCATTAAAATGAAAACTCATTTTAACTTTTTGATCAATATTATCTAAGGTAGGCGTGAAGTAGGCAATATCTTGTATAGCAATCAATGAATTTTCTAAATGTGCTTTCATGGTCACATTTTGCAGATAATTATTAAAATCTTTTTTAAAGCTTTTGAACTGCATTGCATAATAAGGCCCAATAATGCTATTGTTCGTTTTTAACGACAATTGCGCAAACTCCATTAGTTGTGACGTTAATTTAAATTGGGTACTTAATTTTTTTATTTCAATGCCGGATCTTTCTTTTACGCTTAAATTTACTTTTGCTGAAATAGTGTCATTGGACAATGTTGCATTATAAATTTGTGCATTTAAATCATGCATTCGGATATGAGCCCCATCAAAATAGGGGACTGGTTTTTCGAAGCCATATTCGATAAAAAACTTTCCATTAATCACTTGAATTTCGTTCGCTACTATATTTAATTTACTTGGATTTAATTGGGCAGCTTTGAAATTACGTTGATTGGTGTCCTTTTGTAAAGTCGTATTTTTTCCCACATAGGAGTGAAGGTTAATGAATGGCTTATTGACGATCAATTGGTCAATAACAATTCGCTTATTCGTTTGGTTAAATGACTTTATGTTTAATAAAATATTTTTTGCTGCTAATTCAGTTTTTTCGCCATCCCATTGGTCATCTAAAACAAAATGTAAATCACTTAAATCAATTTTTTTAATATCTAAGTTGGATGTTTTTTTATTAGTAGTGTCTTTATTTAAATAGTCCAATAAAAACTGGTAGTTCCATTTTGAAGCAGTCCTGTTTAAATAAATTCGGGTACCTTCTAATCCAATATATCTTATGACAGGTGCTGATTTTGAAAAATACAAGTCGGTTAATCGAAGTTTCCCAATTTTAGAGAAAACCAAAGTATCGTTTTTTTCATCCCTGATCAATATATTATCAAGGTCCAAACTGTTGAATAGTGAAAACCCAACATGCCCAATTTTCACTTCGGTTCCTATTGATTTAGATAAACCAGCAGCAACGCGCGTAATTAATTTATTTTGTACCCAAGGAAGCAATAATAATAAATAGCAAAATAGGAGTAGCCCTACCACTGTAGCAATCACAATTCTCAGTATGGTAAGCTTGTTTTTTAGCAAAAAATGGATTTTTGTAAAAATACTAATTAAACCGGTATAATCTACTGATCCCTAATACCCTGCAACACTATCATCGCCTCTTTTATCGCCTGCTGCTTCAATTTTACCATCTGGCAATATTCGGATGCCATCCATGCGACCAAAATAGCTTCTTTGGCTCAGTTTATACCCTTGTTTTTTCAAGGCTTGGATGGTGGCATTGGGGAAATCAGGTTCCACTTGTATTTGATCAGGCAACCATTGATGATGAAAACGAGATGCATCGATGGATTGTTTTAAAGTCAATTTAAAATCAATCAAGTTTATAAGTCCTTCATAAATTTGATTCGGGATGGTAGTGCCACCAGGACTACCCATGGTTAAGTAAGCTTTATTATTTACGGTAACCAGTGTGGGTGTCATGGAACTTAACATTCTTTTTCCTGGAACAATTGCATTGGCTTCCCCGCCAAGTGCACCATACATATTGGGTACGCCTGGTTTTGCACTAAAGTCATCCATTTCATTATTTAAAATAAATCCAGCGCCTGCGACCACCGTTTTATTTCCATAGGAATCATTTAAGGTAGTGGTAATGGCCACCATATTTCCATCCTTATCTATGACACTATAATGCGTGGTTTGTTCGCTTTCTTTGGCTTGACCTGCACTGGTATTTTTGCTATTACCTGCTACGCCAGGTGTATAATCTTGCATCCTTTGTTTGGCATAAGCATCACTGATTAGTGTCTGTGTAGGCACTTTCCAAAAATCAGGATCGCCCATATGTTCTGCGCGGTCGGCATATGCGCGTCTTTGTGATTCAACCATTAATCCAACCGCGGCAGGCGATTGATATCCCATGGACGCAATATCAAATGGTGCAATCATTTTCATCATTTGCGCAATTAAAATACCACCACTCGAAGGTGGGGCAAAACTAATTACATGATGATTTTTGTAATCAAACTCGATGGGTTTCCTTTTTTTTGTTTGGTAATTTTTTAAATCAGCGGTTGAAATTATACCTGACCCATTGGCCATTTCTTTAACGATCAAATCAGCGGTGATACCTTCATAAAAACCTGCCAATCCATTTTGTTGAATGCGTTTTAATGTAGCAGCTAATTCTGCTTGGAAAATGGTATCACCCTTCATCCATTTTAATTTTTTTGTATAGGCAGATGGCGCACTACTTAATTTTAATAATTCCCCCTTTACACTATTTAAACTATTGGCTTCTTTATCGGTTAAGGCAAATCCAAATTCCGCCAATTCAATAGCGGGCTCAATGAGTTGTGCCATTGGAAGTTTTGCATATTCGTGCGCATTAAACATGCCAGATACACTTCCCGGTATACCGGATGCTAATGGACCTTCTAATGATTTTGAACTTATTGGGTTGCCTTTTTCGTCCAAATACATATCTCTACTTGCCTTTGCAGGTGCAGCTTCTCTAAAATCAAGGCCAATCAAATTGCCATTATTTGTTCTTGCCAATAAAAAACCACCACCCCCAATATTACCTGCGGAAGGGTGCACTACAGCTAATGCAAAATGAACAGCAATAGCTGCATCAAATGCATTTCCACCATCTTGCAAAATAGCTGCACCAATCATACTTGCTAATGGATGTGCCGATGTTACAGCTGCATGCGCGTATATTTTTTCCTTAATAATTTCAAATTGGTAGGGGTTAATTCCAGTATGTGCCTTAAAAAACTTTTGTGCTGTTATATGATTAAAATTTGTAAAAAACAGGATACAAATAATAAAGTGTTTGAAGTGGTTCACTGGTATTTTCTTTCGCATATCTTATAATTAAAGCAGTAATTTACTACTATTTAATTATTCTTCAAAATGGAGCTGTTATTGTGTAAAACTACCTATTTTATAACCGGTTTTAAAGCCAAAATTCTCGTAATTTAGTAGCATAGGAATTGGAGGTGTTCTTCAACAAGAAACAATATTTAAATAAGTGGTGTTTGTTTTGCAGTTTTAATGAGTGCCTTTAATCATCTAATTAAAAAAATAATCTATAATAAATGCAGCTATCGTTTAAAAATATATTTTTTTTGTTTCTTACTTTTTTTGTGTTGCATACATCCAATAGTATTGCGCAAAAATCAAGTACTGAAATATTTTCAAAATTAAAAAAGTTGGATGTGGTGGGGAGTGTTTTATATATTGCCGCACATCCGGATGATGAAAATAATAGCTTTTTACCTTTCTTGACGAGTGATCGCATGTATCGTACTGCCTATTTAAGTTTAACGCGGGGTGATGGCGGTCAAAATTTATTAGGTAAAGAGCAAGGTATTGAATTGGGATTAATTAGAACCAAGGAATTACTTGCAGCACGTCAGCAAGATGGTGCGGAACAATATTTTTCAAGGGCGTACGAGTTTGGATTTAGTAAATCAGCGGAGGAAGCATTAGCTATTTGGGATCACCAACAAGTATTAAGCGATGCAGTTTGGGTGATTCGTAAATTTCAACCTGATATTATTATTGCGCGCTTTCCTCCGGATGCGCGCGCAGGGCACGGTCATCACGCGGCATCTGCAATTATTGCAAAAGAGGCGTTTATTGCAGCGGCTGATCCCAAACAATTTCCTGAACAATTTAAATATGGGGTAACCATTTGGCAAGCCAAAAGAATACTTTGGAATACATTTAATTTTGGTGGCGCAAACACGACCAATGACCAACAACTTAAAATAGAAGTAGGCGGATATAATTCATTGGTAGGAAAAAATTATGGTGAAATTGGCGGGGAAGCACGTTCCATGCATAAAAGCCAAGGAGAAGGACGGCCTCGTCGACGTGGCAGTATTACTGAATTTTTTGAGTGGGTGGCAGGGGATAAAGCGACTAAGGATATCATGGATGGGGTGAATACGAGTTGGGCGCGATTCAATGCACCTGAAATTCATGAAGCTGTTACAGCTATTGTACAAAACTATAAAATAGAAAATCCTGAAAAGTCAGTAAAGGATTTGGTACAATTGTATAAGTTGGTCAATAATTTGCCAAACTCAGTTTGGAAAAATTACAAATTAAATGAAATAAAATCCTTGGTGCAGGATTGTGCAGGCTTATTTATGGAAGCCACCAGTTCACAGCAACAGGTTTTTCCTGGAAAAAATTTGCCAGTACAATTCAGTGTGAATCAGCGCGCTAATGTTCCAGTTAATTTGGGGGCAGTGCAATTGCCTGGCAGGGATTCCAATTTTAATAAAACATTGGGGGTGAATCAAAATTTAGTTTGGGAGTATAATTATAGTATTCCAATTAGCCAACCTATTTCACAACCTTATTGGTTAGTGTCTCCTAAAACAGAAGGAATGTTTGTGGTGAATGACCAACAATTGATTGGGCAACCAGAAAATGATCCGGCCTTTTCCTGCAAATTAAATGTGACCATCGAAAATCAATTATTTGATTTTCAAATTCCAGTGCAATACAAATATGTGGATCCTACCAAAGGGGAAGTGTATCAACCCATCGCGGTGGTTCCTGGACAGGAAATAAAATATGAAAAGGAGTTAAATTTAATGAATGGGGACAAGTCAATAAACGTTAAATATCAAATCATCAATCATTTGGGACAAAATGAATCCAAATCATTTTCTGTAAGCGACCCCAATGTTCAGTTACCAACTCCTGCGAATGCAGTCTATCAAAAAACGATTCAATATGATCATATATCTACCATTACTTATTTCCCACCTGCGACCACCACTTTAGTAAAGGCGCAAGTAAATACAAAGGGTAAAAAAATTGGGTATATCGATGGGGCGGGGGATAAAATACCGGAAGCGCTTGTGGAGCTTGGTTTTTCGGTTACATATATAAAGCCTTCTGATTTTGTTTTAGATAAATTAAAATCATTTGATGCCATCATTGTGGGTATCCGTGCTTATAATTTATATGAATACTTGACAATGAATAATGAGGAACTAAATAAATATATTGAACAAGGGGGTAATGTAATTGTACAATATATAAAAAGTAATCAGGTAGGCTTGCAAAAAATTAAGGTGGGGCCTTATCCGTTTATTGTAAATCCAGGAAGGCGTGTAACACAGGAAAATGTTCCTGTGACATTTGCTTTACCGCAACATGTGGTATTGAATACGCCTAATAAAATTACTGCAACTGACTTTGAAAATTGGGTGCAAGAGCGCAGTACCTATCAAGGGGAGAATATAGATACTAATTTTGAAATGCCATTCACAATGAGTGACAAAGGAGAAGCCCCTTCCAATGGAAGTTTATTAATAGCGCCTTATGGCAAGGGTAATTTTGTATATCTTAGTTTAACTTTATTTAGACAACTACCAGCAGGTAATCCAGGGGCCTTTAAATTATTAGCCAACTTAATCGCATTACCTAAGCATTAGCAAATAAAAATAATACCATGCGACGAAATGTAAGTTTATTTACTTTATTATTGATTGGCCTTGGCGTTGGCTGGATGATTAAGAATGTGAAAATTGGATTAATTATTGGACTTGTGTTAGGCCTTCTGATTAGTGGCATTGGAACAAGAAGTAAATAAATCCAAGCTGCCCTTATTCAGTAGTTGTAGCTGCGCTTTCGTTCCCGATCCACTTCATTTTTGTCGCTATAAAATAGGCAATCAATCCTAAGCTGATAACCACCAATCCGCTCAACATCATTTTTGTACCTGTTGAAATAAAAATACCTACCCAAATAACAATTGCTAGCAATAAGGGAACAGGGTATAATGGCATCTTCCAAGGAAAATAAGTTTTTCCTTTACGTTTTACTAATAGCATTAATCCAATGGCTTGACCAATGAATTGGATTAAGATACGCATAGCTAAAATGGCATCGATTACTTCCTTTAATCTAAATAGCAAACTAAACGCAAAAGCAATGCCACCCAATACTAATAAGGAGCGGTGTGGGAAATGTAGTTTGGGGTGAAGCTCACCAAAAAAACTAAAAAAGGAATTGTCCTGAGCTGCTGCGTAGGGGATTCTGCTGTAGCCCAATGTGGCAGAAAATAAAGAGGCAAAAGCGACCATTAAAATTAACACAGTAACTAGCGCGCCCGCTTTTTCTCCATACAAAGCTTTAATATATTCACTCACCACATATTTGCTGCTCATGATGGTGTCTAAGGGTAATACACTGGCCACACTAATATTCATCGATAAATATAAAATGGCAATACCAGTAATGGAGATAAACATACTTCTCGGAATGTTTTTACTTGGGTTTTTGATCTCACCGCCTAAGTGACATACATTATAATAGCCTAAATAACTGTAGATTGTTTTTACACTAGCGAACCCTAAGGCAGCTACAAATCCATGTTGCATTGAAAAGCCATCATTAATATGTTTGATGGGTTCTAAAAATTGACCATGCATCACACCGCCAAAAATAATCCATGCCATGGTTCCCAAAACGCCCACCCATAAAAACACAGATATCTTACCAATGGATTCAATTTTTCTATATAAAAGACTAATGACTAAAATCACCACCGACCCGCTCACTATTTTTTCTTGAATGAAAGAGAAATTAAAAAAATAACTCGCGTATTGTGAAAATCCAATGGAAGCGGATGCAATTACTAGTGGGGCTTGAATCATGGTTTGCCATACAAACAAAAAGCTCATCAATGGGCCTAATTTTTTTCCGTATCCTTCCTTTAAAAAATGGAAACTTCCACCTGCTCTCGGAAGTGCAGCCCCTAGCTGTGACCAAACCATGGCATCTAAATAGGATAGGATGGCACCGGCAACCCATGCATATAAAAAATAGGGGCCAGCCATAATTTGCGCAACAACACTTAACACAACAAATGGACCAATACCAACCATATCAATCATGTTGATGGCTGTTGCATGTAAAAGACTTAATTTGCGATCTAAATGTGGCTTTGCGGTACTCATGTATTTGCCAAGATAATAAAAAATTGACTAAAAATTTGAAAATAAATGGAGGCTCATTTTAACATAGCGTCTTGGGTAAATCAATCCACCATTTATGAAGTTAATATTCGGCAATATACCCCGGAAGGAACTTTTAGTGCGTTTGAAAATCATATTCCAAGATTAAAAGATATGGGTGTTACCGTTTTGTGGTTAATGCCCATCACGCCAATTAGTGAAAAGTTAATGAAGGGATCCTTAGGTAGTTATTATGCCTGTAGTAGCTATACAAAAATTAATCCGGCCTTCGGAAATGAATCCGATTTGTCAAACTTAATCAGGTGTGCACATGAGCATGACATGAAAGTGATTATTGATTGGGTGGCCAATCATACTGGTGCGAATCATGAGTGGATGGACAATCATCCTGATTGGTTCACCAGGGACGCCGCTGGAAATTTCATAGAAAGAAATGGTTGGGAGGATGTGGTTGATTTAAATTATGAAAATAAAGATATGCGCGCCGCTTTGATTGGTGCTATGCAGTATTGGGTGCGCAATTTTAATATTGATGGTTTTAGATGTGATATGGCGCATTTAGTCCCATTGGATTTTTGGCAAGCCGCCCGAACTAATTGTGATATCATCAAACCATTATTCTGGTTGGCTGAATGTGAAAATGCAAATTATCATCCCACTTTTGATGCAAGTTATGCATGGGATTGGATGCATGTAAGTGAAAAACTAAATCATGCTCAGGTAGGTATTAATGAAGTGTATAATGTGCTGGAAGGATATGTTCATTATCCATCGGGAGCATTAAAATTATTTTTCACTTCCAATCATGATGAAAATAGCTGGAATGGAACTGAGTATGAAAAATATGGTATCGCAGCAAAGCCTTGGGCGGTTTTTACACATACCTGGAAAGGGTTACCATTAATATATAGCGGACAGGAATTACCCAACCATCAACGGCTACAATTTTTTGATAAGGATTGTATTGCATGGGGGAATGAACCCGCTTTGCATCATTTTTATAAAACGCTTTCGCTTTGTCGAAAACAATATTCTGCTTTAATTAATGGGGCCACTTATAATTTGCCTACCCAATCCAATAGGGTTATGGCTTATTTAAGGTATGATGCCAATCAAGTTTTATTGATTGTACTCAATGTTTCCAATGAGATCCAAAAAATTTCCTTTTCCCATGAACTGTTGGTCGGAAGCTTTATAAATATTTTTTCGGGGCTGGCTTTCTCCTTTGATAAGGAAGTGAGTTTTGAACTCATGCCAGGGGACTATTTTTTGTATGTGAAATAGGGGGCTGCCCCCAACATACTAGTTTCTTTTAGATTGTTGGAATTCTACAAACTCCATCATCTCAGCCAAATTAAAGCTGCTTAAATTTTGCGCAGCAGCTAATCCTGCTTTTTGGGCAACCATTACCCCATATTTACAATCATCATATCCTTCAATGGCATGTGCATCTGGATTAATGGAAATAAGTACATCCTGCTGCAATGCAAGGTGTATAAAACGCCAATCCATATCTAATCTTCTTGGATGGGCATTTAATTCTAATACCACATTATTATCTGCGCAAGCACCAATTAATAAATCATGATTCACCGGATATCCTTTGCGGCTTAATAATAATCTGCCAGTGGGGTGTCCTAAAATACTTGTATAGGGATTATTCACTGCATTTAATAAGCGCATCATTGCTTTTTCCTCGGTCATTTTTAAATTAGAATGAATGGAGGCAATGACAATATCAAAGCAGGCTAATATATCTTCTGGGTAATCCAAGCTGCCGTCATTTAATATATCAGACTCAATACTTTTAAATATAACAAAGGGGGCTAACTTTTTATTGAGGGCGTCTATTTCCTTATGTTGGGCTTTCACACTATCAATAGATAATCCACCAGCATAAAAAGCCGATTTGGAATGGTCGCTAATAATTAAATATTCATATCCTTTTTCGATGGCGGCTACTGCCATTTGTTCAATTGTATGAACACCGTCGCTCCAAGTGCTATGGGAATGAATGATGCCTTTTATGTCCGTTGGCTGTATAAGTTTGGGTAATTTATTATTTTTCGCAAGGTCAATGATGGACGGAAGTTCCCTTAAAGGGGCTGGAATGAGGGGTAAATTAATTTGGTCAAAGATGTTTTTTTCTGAAATAAATGGGATTTTTTTTGAAAATAGGGGGTCAGATTCCCATTTTTCCAAAAATTCAGGGGAGCCCGATAGGGTAAAATCGGTCCAATAAAAATCAGAAATGTCGGTAAAATAACATCTGATTTCAAATTTATCAGCACCAATACAACTTAAAAATTTTTCATTTTTCGTGCATTGAAAACTTTTTTCTGTTAACCAACTAGTTAATTCTTTTTCAGAAAAAGTAGTCACAATTTCAAGATGATCTATAATTTCTAATTGTCTTTTGTAGGCACCTGAAATTGAAAATAAATAAGGAGCATTAATTTTTTCAGCTAATGCAATTTTTAAATTTTCAACAAGCGGAACTACTTGTTGAAATAAATATCTTCCTTGATGTTGTAAATAAAAAACAAGGGCGTCTTGAATATTTTGTTGCGTCTTTGCACCGAAGCCTTTGTACTTTACTAACCTATTTTCTTCGCATGCATAAAGCAATTCTCCAATGCTTTCAATTTCCAATTCCTTCCAAATAGTAACAATTTTTTTTGGGCCTAATCCTTTAATTTTTAAAAATTCAAATACCCCTGTTGGTGTTTTTTCTATATAACTGTCAAGTAGGCTAAGTCGTTTATAATCAATGATTTCGATCACTTTTTGACCAATGGCTTCACCAATACCTCGAATAGAAAATAGTTGATGTGGCTCCATGTCAATCACTGGATCATTTAGTTTATCTAATGTAAAAGCAGCGTTCGAATAGGACTTAATTTTAAATGGATTTTCTCCATGTATTTCCATCAGCTTACTGAGCAATGAAAAGTATTCGGCGATTTCGTAATTGTGCATATTGAAATGAATACATTAAAGATAAGACAAAAAAAAATCCTCTCCGAAAATCGGAGAGGACCTTATAATCTATTTCTGCTGAAAGCAAAAAAGACGATTTAATTATCTTGCGATAATTATTTCTTTTTAGCAGCTTTCTTCTTAGGAGCAGCTTTTTTAGCAGCTTTCTTAGGAGCAGCTTTCTTAGCAGCTTTCTTCTTAGGAGCAGCTTTCTTAGCAGCTTTTTTAGGAGCAGCTTTTTTAGCAGCTTTTTTAGGAGCAGCTTTTTTTGCAGCTTTCTTAGGAGCAGCTTTTTTTGCAGTTGCCATGTTTTTTAGATTTAATGGTTAGTAAATAATACACTAAAATTAAAAACTTTTATTATAACTACAAAAAATATTTTTATTAAGCTATTTCTTGTGCTGGCAATACAGAAACGGTGGTTCTGTTATTTTTACCTTTTTTGAACTCTACAACGCCATTGGTCATAGCGAAAATAGTGAAGTCAGAGCCCAAACCTACATTCTTACCAGGGTGGTACTGCGTACCTCTTTGACGAATTAGGATATTGCCAGACAACGCTGGTTGACCACCATATATCTTAACGCCTAAACGCTTACTATGCGAATCACGGCCATTTTTTACCGATCCTTCTCCTTTTTTGTGTGCCATCTTATTATGATTTTACTAAAGTTATTTACTAGAACTAGTCGCTAATTAAGCGATGTTCTCAATTTTGATTTGAGTATAATGAGTTCTGTGACCGTGCTTCTTACGAAAACCCTTACGTCTTTTCATCTTAAAAGCGATCACTTTGTCACCTTGAACCAAATCGTTCAAGATTTCAGCTTTCACTGTTACTTTACTCGTAAATGAGATACTTCCATTGTTATCAACAAAAATTACATCGTTGAATTCAACTTTATCTCCTGTTTTACCTTCCAGGTGAGGCACATACAAGCTTTGTCCGGCTTGTACTTTAAATTGCTGACCTGAGATTTTTACAACTGCTAGCATAAATGTCCAAAATTAGGATTGCAAAGGTAATTATTATTATCCCAAAATGCAATTAAATCTAAAAAAAATATAGGACAATTTGAATTTAGCCATTTTACTACATTATTATAAGCTTTTGAGGCATAAAGTCATTTGAAGTTCCATGAAAATGTGCCTATTTTTGCCCAAATTTACAAGGATACCCTTAATTTGACCTATGAATATTAAATCACTGCTCGCTAAGCCATTTGCATCTGTTGTACATAGGCAAATCAAAAAGGAGCAGTTGACGGCAGTGGCTGACCAGCAATCAATTCTAAATCAATTAGTTAAGTCAGCAAAAGGGACCCAATTCGGAAAAAATCACCAATTTGATCAAATTACGGACTACGCTAGTTTCAAAAAAGCAGTGCCTATTCGGGACTATGAGGGTTTTAGGGAATATATTGATCAAATCAAAAAAGGTACCCAAAATGTACTTTGGAAGGGACTTCCCTTGTATTTAGCCAAAACAAGTGGAACGACAAGTGGTATAAAATACATTCCCATTTCCAAGGACTCTATTAGTAATCATATATCAGGCGCCCGAAATGCAATTCTTTCCTATATGTCTGGTTCAGGCAATACCGATTTTGCTGGCGGTAAGATGATATTTTTAAGTGGCTCCCCGGAACTTGAACGTGTGGGGGGGATTCCAACGGGTCGATTAAGTGGCATTGTGAATCATCATATACCCCAATATTTAAGAGGCAACCAGCTTCCTAGTTTTGAAACCAACTGTATTGAAGAATGGGAAACCAAATTAGACAAAATTGTAGATGAAACTTTGGGTAAGGACCTGACCTTGATTGGGGGTATTCCTCCTTGGATGCAAATGTATTTTGATCGCATCGTGGAAAGAACCGGGAAACCCGTGATTGCTTCCTTCCCAAATTTACAAGTGTTAGTGCAGGGGGGTGTTAATTTTGAACCGTATAAAGCGAAACTTTGGGAAACCATTGGAAAAAATATTGATACCATTGAATTATTTCCAGCTAGCGAAGGTTTTTTTGCTTTTCAAGATGATCGAAATGAACCCGGACTTTTACTCAATACCAATAGTGGTATCTTTTATGAATTCATACCTATCGGGGAAGTTCACCTTGAAAATCCAACGCGTTTAAGTTTGGGGGAAGTGAAGTTAGGGGAGCAATATGCTTTAATCATTAATAGTAATGCAGGGTTATGGGGATATAGCATTGGCGATATTGTAAAATTTGTAAGCACCGCGCCTTACCGTATTATTGTTGCAGGCAGGGTGAAGCATTTTATTTCTGCCTTTGGGGAACATGTAATAGGTGAGGAAGTGGAAAAAGCAATGTTGAAAGTGGCAAACGCTATGCAGGCAAGTGTTGTAGAGTTTACGGTCGCACCCTATATCCAACAAGGGCAGGGGCAAAGTTACCACGAATGGTTTATTGAATTTGAAAAAGCGCCTTCTGATATGATTTTATTTGCGCAACAGTTAAATGAAAATATGTGTGTACAAAATGTATATTACCAGGATTTAATTGATGGAAAAATTTTAGCCCCTTTGCGTATTTCGGTATTACAAAAAAATGCATTTATTGATTACATGCGTTCCAAGGGAAAATTGGGTGGGCAAAATAAAGTACCAAGATTAAGTAATGATCGCGTCATTGCAGACGACTTAATTCAATATATTTCTCACTAATTAAATAATAGTGTATTTTTAATATCGTTACAAACAAAACGGATGCATCAAAAAAAAATTGCGATATACGGTTCAACAGGTTCCATAGGGAAACAAACATTGGAAGTAATTTCAGCGCATCCGGAATTATTTATTGCGGAAATATTAACCGCCTATTCAAATGACGCGTTGTTAATTGAACAAGCGTTACAATTCGTTCCCAATATTGTGGTGATTGGAGACATTACTAAATATGCGAATGTTAAAAAAGCATTAGAAGGAAAACCAATCAAAGTTTTTGCTGGAGAAGAAGCTTTGGAGCAAGTGGCTGGGATGGATTGTTATGATTTTATGATGGCGGGTATTGTTGGATTTGCAGGATTAAAGCCCACATTAACAGCGGTAAGAAATGGGAAAACGATTGGTTTAGCGAATAAAGAAACTTTGGTCGTGGCAGGAGATATTGTAATGCGGGAGGCTAAGGAATATAAAGCAAACATTATCCCAGTGGATAGTGAACACTCTGCTATATTTCAATGCCTAGTGGGAGAAGCGCACAACCCAATTGAAAAAATTATATTAACTGCAAGCGGTGGCCCATTTTTAGGAAAGAAACCTAATTTTTTAGTGAATGTAAAAAGGGATCATGCCCTCCAACATCCTAACTGGAGTATGGGGGCAAAAATTTCGATTGATTCTGCCACCCTTATGAATAAAGGGCTGGAGATGATTGAAGCAAAATGGTTGTTTGGATTGGATCCACATCAAATTAAAGTAGTGGTCCATTCGCAAAGTATTATTCACAGCATGGTACAATTTGAAGATGGAAGTATAAAAGCGCAAATGGGTTTACCAGATATGAAATTACCTATTCAATATGCGATGGCTTATCCCATCCGATTAGCCAATAAATTTCCAAGGTATTTATTTGATAAGCCCAATCAATTATCTTTTGACGAACCCGATGTAAAAACATTTAGAAATTTACAATTAGCGACTGATGCAATGAACAGGGGTGGGAATGCACCTTGTGTTTTAAATGCAGCAAATGAAATTGCCGTATATGCATTTTTGAAAAACAGAATTGGCTTTTTAGATATGACAGAATTAATTGAGCGCACATTAGATAAAATAGCATTTATTGCGCATCCTACCTTAGACGATTATTTTGAAACCGATGGGGAAGCCCGTAACTTCGCCGCCTCTTTAATACAATTATAAACTATGTATATTTTAGCATTTGATTTTGTGTCGTTTGGTGTGAAAACAGCGCAATTTATTTTATCATTTTCCATTTTAGTGGTATTACATGAATTAGGACATTTTATTCCTGCGCGTTTATTTAAAACAAGGGTCGAAAAATTTTATTTATTTTTTAATCCAGGATTTAGTCTTTGGAAAAAGAAGATAGGAGAAACAGAATACGGCATTGGTTGGATACCTTTTGGCGGGTATGTGAAAATTTCAGGGATGATTGATGAAAGTATGGACAAGGAGCAATTGAAAAAAGAACCTGAGTCTTGGGAATTAAGATCCAAGCCGGCGTATCAAAGATTAATTGTGATGTTGGGTGGGGTTATTGTAAACGTAATATTGGCCATTGTGATTTTTATAGGTATCGCTTGGTTTTGGGGTGATGATTACTTGCCTTCAAAAAATGTGACTTATGGCGTTCATGCAAGTGATAATGCAAAAAGGATGGGCATTCAAGAAGGAGATATCGTTGTTTCCATTGACGGAAAGGAATTAGAAAATTTTGATGCCTTAGAAGCAAAGTTAATTTTAACTAATCCTAAAACATTGGAAGTAAAAAGAAATGATACTGTGGTTAGTTTAGCCATACCAGATAATTTAGCGACTTCCATTGCGAAATTTAAAAAAACAGCACCCTTTGTAATACCACGTATACCAGTGATTATAGATTCTGTTGGGAAAAGTTCAGTAATGACATCGGGCAGTTTTCAAAAAGGAGATACCTTATTAACCATGAATGGTAATTCCATAAAATACCAATATGAGTTTCTGGAGGTGAAAAATAAATACGCAGATTCATTGGTGGTCGTTCAATTAAAAAGAGGAGCGGATACCGTTGCGGTAAAAACATTAATCAATGGATCAGGTCAAATAGGTTTGTTTGTAAAACTACCTTATGCTTTATTTACAACCGTACATAAAGAATTTAGTTTTATAGATGCATTTCCAGAAGGAGTGCATAGATGCTTTACTACTTTAGATAATTATATTCAAGGCATCAAGCAAATTTTCACAGGTAAAGTAAATCCGAATGATTCTTTGGGTAGCTTAATCAGTATTGGAAATACATTTCCTTCCAGTTGGGATTGGGAAAAGTTTTGGACCTTGACAGCTATTTTTTCAATCATATTAGCATTTATGAACGTACTTCCCATTCCTGCTTTGGACGGAGGGCACGCACTTTTTATACTTTTCGAAATGATCACTGGTCGTAAACCAAGTGATAAATTCATGGAATATGCGCAAATAGTAGGTATGTTATTGATGTTTGGGCTTATGTTTTATGCATTGGGCTTGGACTTTTGGAGATTGTTTAAATAAGCGGTAATTTTGTAGGTTCACTTTAAATAAATATTTGCGCATTTAAAAGTGAAATGGGGTCGTATGGTTTTGACAGCAATCGTAGCGGTTGGGGTAAGCATGCAGTGCGTTGGGTAATTAGCACTTTAATCTGAATACCAAACAATCAAAAGGCGAAGCAAATTACGCCATGGCTGCTTAATTCAGTGAATTAACTTCCATTATGGTCGAGCGAGAAGGTAGGCCCGTTACCCGCTCCTCAGCCCAATCAAAACAAAACGGGATGCGATAAAAGTAGGCTGTGCCTTTTATTTAAGTACCATCCAGCTAAGTGAATAATTGGTTTGTGTTTTTCCTGCTATTCGCCGACAAGTAATAAAACAATAAGCATGTAGAAGATCAATGGTAACATTGTTTGGACAGGGGTTCGACTCCCCTCGACTCCACATTTGCAAATAACTCCTCGAATTTTTAACTATGAATTCAGGAGTTATTTGTTTTAACCCAGTTCGTATATGATGAAACATATTTTTAAAAACGAATTTACGGTGGCACTGGTTGCTGCTATCTTGTTTGTTCCTTTTTTAGGAAATGTACATTTGTTTGATTGGGATGAAATCAATTTCGCTGAAAGTGCAAGAGAGATGATTGCTTCGGGGAATTACTTTTCTGTTCAAATTAATTTCACCCGTTTTACGGAGAAGCCACCCTTGTTTTTTTGGATGCAGGTTTTGAGTATGAAAGTATTTGGTGTCAATGAATTTGCTGCGCGTTTCCCAAATGCCATTTGTGGAATTGTAACCTTGGTTGTTTTATTTAGAATAGGAAAGCAAATTTTCAATGAACAGTTTGCCCGTATCTGGGTCATGATTTATTTAGGCACTTTTGTTACTTTCTTATATTTTAAAAGTGGTATCATTGATCCTTGGTTTAATTTATTTATTTTCCTAGCGATCTATCATTTCTATTCGTTAACGACTAGCATTGAAGTGCATCGCCTTAAGCAAGCTGCATTAACAGGTTTATTTTTAGGATTGGCGGTATTAACAAAAGGGCCAGTAGCTATTTTAATTGCGCTATTAACATATTTAGTAGTCGTGGTATTGCATCGTTTTCGTTTTTTTATTAATGGCAAAGAGTTTATGATCATATTTGCAACCACATTAATGGTTTGCTTTGGCTGGTTCGGTGTTGATTTAATTCAAAATGGTCCCAGTTTTTTAATTGAATTTTTGCAGCGACAAATTGCTATTTTCAGTACCAGTGATGCGGATCACGGGGAACCTTTTTTTTACCATTGGTGGGTATTGTTATTGGGTTGTTTTCCTGCGTCTATTTTTTTTATGAAAGGGATGTTTGTGCAAGTAGAACGAAAAGAACAAAAAATGTTCAAGCAATGGATGGTGGTTTTATTTTGGGTTACCTTATTGCTATTTTCAATAGTAAAAACAAAAATTGTTCACTATTCCTCACTTTGTTGGTTTCCCTTAACGGCTATTGCAAGTATGTATCTGTATGACATTTTAAATAATAAAGTAAGGCGAATGCATCTCGTATTCAAATTATTAATAGGTGTTATTGGAATTTTGTTATCCTTGGTTTTAATTGCAATTCCATTTGCATTAATCAATAAAACAGCTTGGGTTCATTTGTTGGAGGATCCATTCGCACGCGCCAACTTACAAGCGGAGGTACCATGGCATTGGCTCGATGGCATTGGAGGCGTTGTTTTATTATTAGGTGTTTTGGTTTACTTATTTAGCAAGCAAAATAATTTAAAAACCTGTTTGCTTTTTTTAACTGTGACTATAAGTTGTTGGTATACTTCAATTATTATTGTGCCAAAAATCGAAGCCATCAGCCAGCGCGCTAATATTGAATTTTTTGAAAAAAGGCAGGGGGAGGACTGTTATGTGGAGACAGTGGGCTATCGCAGTTACGCACAATATTTTTATTCAAAAAAACAGGCGTACAATGGGGTACAAAAAATTAAAATTGACAGTGTATTAACAGCAGGGAGCTTACGGCCCGATACACTAACATCCAAACAAAAGGAGCTTAATTTTAATCAGTGGGTTTTGCATGGAAAAATTGATAAGCCAGCTTATTTTTCAATTAAGATTCAAAATAAGCAAATGTTAGACACCCTGCCCGAATTGAATAAACTATACGAGAAGAACGGCTTTGCTTTTTACAAACGACTTCCGAAGTAAGTGTTTAGAAAATTAGTGCTTGTGTTTGTAGATCGGGGAATTATATAAACCTAATTGCTTGAAAAAATAACCAAAGGAAACACCAAGAACGCCAATGCCGTATTGGATACTTCGTTTAAGGTTAATTGAGGAGGCATCGTCAAAATATTTGGTAGGGCAGGTGACTTCGCCAATTTCAAATCCCGCATCAAAAATTTGCGCAATCATTTCATTGTCAAATACAAAATCATCGTTATTTGCTTCATAATTCACTTTTAACAAAACTTCTTTGCTAAATGAACGATAGCCTGTATGATATTCGCTTAACTTCTGGTTCATTAAAATATTCTGCGTCAAAGTCAAAATACGATTGGCAATAAATTTATACATCGGCATCCCGCCTTTTAATGCACCTTTTCCTAAAATTCTTGATCCAAAAACAACAGGATATAAGTCATTCGCAATGATGCTACTCATGGCTAAAATAAGCTTAGGGGTGTATTGGTAGTCGGGGTGCAACATGACTACGATATCTGCATTTAATTCAAGTGCTTTATTGTAACATGATTTTTGGTTACCGCCATACCCTTTATTTTGGGTATGGGTAATAATATGCTTAATACCCAAACGCTCCGCTTCAATAACGGTATGATCCTTACTTGCGTCGTTCACTAAAATAACATCATCTACAATATCAAATGGGATTTCATTATAAGTTTGCTCTAATGTTTTTTCTGCATTATATGCAGGCATGACCACCACCACTTTTTTACCGTTAATCATTCTCGAAAAATTTAATTAGCATAACTGTTGTCAAAATACTTGGCAAAAATAGCTTTTTTTAGATAGATAGGGCATGCGATAACCAATTCAGGGATAAATAGGGACAAAAGCCTTTAAAATATAGGGACATTGGCTTATCGCTACTTTATTCAATGCTAATTTTCGCATCTATTTTACCCGTATAATAAATATTTATTTTCTGTTGTGCGCGAATAATGATGTAGTTGTGTTTTTGTATAATACTAGCGCTTGATAATAGTAACGACATTAATTTTTTAATTGAACTTGTTTTTTCGCCATTCATTCCAATGATTAAGTCACCTGTTTTAAATCCAATTTGATCAAGGGGGCTTTCATTTTTAATTTCACCTAATGCAACGCCGGATACTTCAAAGCCAACCCCAAATGCTGACATTGATTCATCCTTGGGTTCCATAATTTTGGTGCCCATCCATATAGCTGTGATTGCTTTTGTTTTATTTACTTTATTAAGTAATCTGGGGAATGTTGGAATTTTAGCAATGCTTTTTAGTTTTTGATTGGTAACGCCAAAATGTTGCATGTCAAAATTGACAAAGCCTAACTTCAATAAAGCTGCCTTGTTTAAAACCGTAAAATCACCGATGGCAGGATTTTTAAATTGCGGGTCGCCCATGATGGAATTTGAATCACATCCGTTTTGAATGAACAAATGATTATTGGAAGTATCGCCCATGAAAAAGTTAGCGTCAATTAATTTTCCCCATTTTTTATTTTCTCCAATGGTATTGTTCATTAATATTTCCTTGTACGTGCCAAACAAAATATTTTTTGTAAAAACATCACCGCTTTCTTTGTACCATACATGTGGGTGAAAGCTATTATTGACGATAATGTTATTGGTGGCTGTTCTGTTATAACCTTCTCTAAACTTCAAACCCCCATTCAATAATAAGTTATCGTAAACTTCATATTGACTGGAGCCATCATCTAAGTCAATATCCCATCCATGGTCACATCTCCACCGGTTATGACGGATGATATTTTTGTCAAGCATATCCAAAAAGGGGAGCTGCTTATTTTTTGCTACTTGCTCGTGCACTATTTTTTGACTAGGACTCCAGTACCTATCTCGACCCCAGGAATTAAAACTTCCATGATCACCAGTTTCAAGTACCGTATTAAATATGTCCGAATTTTCAATAATATGTCCGCCAAATGCACCTTCGCTAATATTAATGCCTGCTCTAGGAACATCATAAATAGAACAATGATTTACATGTATTTTGTATGCCACTGAAATTTGTATGGGCGCAGTTTGTTTTTCAACCCTACCTGTCATGGTAATTAAACAATCTTCCACCAAACAATTTCTAGGGTAGTTATTAATTAATGGTCCCTTGGTCGTATCAAGTGTTTCATAATTTTGACGACCATACCCCATCTTTCTATTGCGAACAGCCATGGTATCACCCACAAATACAATACCACTCGCACCACTATTGTGAATATAACAACTTTTAATTTTTATGTTTTCATTGTAATGATTTACGAGGATGGTATTTCCACCTACTTGGTCAAATTCGCAGTTACTTATTTCACAGTTTTCAGCGCCTGTGAATACAATGGCACCTCCTCTATAAATGGTCCAGTCCGATCGTAATAAGGGATCCTTGTTTTCCATAAAAGTGCGCGCGGTATGTCTAAATACAAATCCTTTAATATTAATATTTGTTACTGGGTTTTCAATGGAACCATTTATTTCTATCAGATGGGGTAGTCGTACAATTTCAACTTTAGCATCTTTGATGTTTTTATTCTTTGGATAATAATAAAGTTGATGTGTTGCTTCGTTTAGGAACCACTCACCAGGGGCATCTAATTCCTCAAAAATATTTTCCACCATTCTAAATACCGGGTGCATTTTGGATGGGCGGTTATTTTGCCAGCCACCTTCCATGACAAGCGTGTTATTTTTATCCTTCCCTTTTATCAACCAATGCATATCGCCCCATAAACTTTCATGCATTGCATGTATATAGCCACCTTCAGGATGATTCCATTTTGCAATACGGGAAGGTATTAGTACATCGGCTAGTGAATCAAATATGGCATTGTGACTTAAATCCCAACTATCAAATACGTTTTTACCAATTTGGGCATTTGGATATCTTGCCATGGGTTGTCTTTCCCCATTAATATATAATTGATCAATTTTAGTACCTGGTAAAACATCGGTTACATAAATTCCATTTTTATATAATGCCCAATTGACTTTTAATTGTGCGCCACCACTAATAACTGCACCTCCTTCATTTTCGGCAGAATAGGTGATGGAAGCTTTGGCAATTTTGCTGTCTTTTTGCGTAAAATGAATTGTATTCGGTAAATAATAAGTACCATTTTTAAATATGACTTGCACGGAAACCGTTGGTTTACTTTTTTGTGCAATATTTTGGGCACGTTCAAAGCTCGCCACTGGATGATTGATGTCACCGTTTGCATTATCATTCCCTTTGTTTGAAACGTAAATTTTTATCTGCGCATTTGCAGTAATCATCGTTAAGCCAAAAAATATATAAATTAGAAGGCTGCCTTGCTTTTTCATTATAGGTATTGTGTAATTATTGTTAGGTATTTTGAAATTAATCAATTTTATGGACAATTCTACTCCCTACAATTTTCGTTATCATATATTACATGCGATTGTCAAAATTTTGATATTTATGTTATAAAATTTTGTAAATTCAAAGTTCAAAAGTCAATTGCATACATCTTATAATCAAATCCTTTTCAAAATGAAATCCAAACTAAAATCCATTTTCATTTTTATATTCTTATTTATAGTTAGTATAAACTTATTTGCATTTGGGGAAACGCCAAAGCGACAACCCATTGAAGGCAGATGGGATTTGACAGTTGATTTAGGGGACCGTTTAGCTGCATCTTGGTTAGAAGTGCGTTTGTTGGGCATTCAAACATTAACGGGACATTTTGTAGCGGATGGCGGAAGCGCACGTCCGATTTCTGAAGTTGTTTTTAAAGACAATAAAGTTTCTTTCCATATCCCTGCACAATGGGAAGTAACTGATAAAGAATTAATTGTGGAAGGCGTATTAAAAGATGGTAAATTATCTGGCACCATGATTACCCCAAGGGGACAAACCCTTACTTGGGTGGGTGTGCCTGCACCAAGTTTAAAAAGGGATAAAGCACCTGTATGGGGCAAACCTATTCAATTATTTAATGGAAAAAATTTAGCCGGCTGGCAAGCTTTAGGAAAAGATAACCAATGGATCGTTGAAAATGGGATATTAAGAAGTCCGCGTCCAGGATCAAATATCAGATCGACACAAACCTTTACTGATTTTAAATTACATATTGAATTTCGTTATCCGAAGGAAAGCAATAGTGGTGTTTATTTAAGGGGGCGTTATGAAGTGCAAGTAGAAGACAGCAAGGGGATGGAAGCTACCAATATACATTTAGGGGGTTTATATGGTTTTATTGATCCATTGGAAATGGTGGCTAAAGAGCCAGGTGTTTGGCAATCTTATGATATAACATTAGTTGGTCGCATTGTAACGGTCATTGCTAATGGTAAAATAGTTATTCAAAACCAAATTATACCAGGGATTACTGGAGGCGCATTGGATAGTCGCGAGGGGGAACCAGGGCCCATTATGATGCAGGGTGACCATGGTGTTATTGAATATCGTAACATCGTGATTACGCCTGCGAAATAGTCTATTTTCAATAGCTCGCTGTAAATTTTTTATTTATGTAGGGCTTTAATAAAAAAAGAGTAACTAATAAATGGAGTTACTCTTTTTTTATTGGATGAACTATTCAATGCGATCAATTATCTTTCAAAGACCACTTCTTCGTATGGTATTCTGAAACGTGGACCCCACACACCATCATTCGTTCCTTTACCCACACCGATGATCATATTAATTTCAGCACCCCTTGGTAAATTCAATTGTTTTTTTACGCGTACTTGATCAAATCCTTCCATTGGGCAGGATTCAAAACCTTCCGCAGCAATAGAGAGCATAAATGTTTGAGCAGCTAATGCACATGATTTATGCACAGTGATTCTTTGATCTGCTTTTCCGCCAAATCGAATAAATGGTTTGGTTAATCCCATAAAAAAACTCATGCATCGGCGAATAAAAGTGAAAACTCCAAAAATATCACTGCGGTAAGCCAAGGGCATTAATTTTCCGTAATAATCCAAGCCTCTTTTTTCTAATTTATTTGGTTCGCCTTTGATGGCATCTTTTAATCTGTTGTAATTCCATTTGGCACGTTGGGGCCATAAATCTTTCCTTGTCACAAAAACCACCAATTGTTTGGAAGTTTTAGCTGCGGATTGTCCAAGGCACAAAGCAGTGTATTTTTCTCTTTCTTCCTTATTCTTGATCCAATAAAACTCCCATAATTGCATATTACTACTATTCGGGGAGAGTATTGCTCTTTCCAAACTCCGTTTGATGACATCATCTGGCACTTCCACCAATGGGTCAAATTTTCGGTTAGAACGGCGACGATCAATTATTTCTTGAAATTGGTTGGAAAGCATGAAGTACTATTTATTTTATTTAATTTTACCTAACCAAATGGTTGTTATTATATAACAACTAATTAGTCATTCGGTTTGATCCGGGTGCAAATTAAATTAAACTTTAATAAGCTATGTTAAAAAAAATAATTATTTCACTATTAGTCATTGTGGTTTTAATAGTTGGATTATCATTTACACCCCAGTTTTCACATTTAAAAAACTTCGCTATTTGGGGTAAACATAGTATCCATGACTACAAAACACATCCTACCCGTTTGGTGGCCAGTGGGGGTGCGCCGCAATATTGGCCATTGGATTCAAACTATAATAAAGGGGTCATCCCGGACTCTTTAATGGCAGTGATTGATTCTAATGATACCCATGCATTTATTGTAATACAAAACGGAAAGTTGTTATATGAAAAATATTGGGATGGATATACACCCAAAACATTAAGTGGCTCTTTTTCGGCAGCAAAAAGTATCATCTCTTTATTAATAGGTATTGCGCTTGATGAAGGAAAAATTAAATCCTTAGACGAGCCTGTCGGAAATTATGTGCCTCATTTTAAGGAAGCTGGATTGGAAAAAGTGCGCATCAAGGATTTATTAACCATGAGTTCTGGAACCAATTATCGCGAATCTGATAAAAGCTATTTTAGTTTAAATGCATCGGCTTATTATGGGGACGATGAGGGGTATTTAATTAGCCAGCTAAAAGCAAAGGAGCCGGCGGGTGTTCATTGGGATTATCGTAGTGCAGATACACAGGTGCTAGGATTTATTGTTGAAAAAGCATTTGGTCAAAATATTTCTGAATTAGTTTCTGAAAGATTCATGAAACCAATGGGGGCTGAAGCAGATGCGCTGTGGTTATTAGACGGGAACAAAAATCATGAAAAAGCGTTTTGCTGTTTTAATGGGGTAGCGCATGACTATGCAAGATTTGGTCAGTTGGTATTGAATAATGGACAATGGAATGGTAAACAAATTGTTTCTGAAAGTTATATTAAGGCTGCAACTACACCTGCTTCCTATTTAAAGGATCCTTATGAAAATGGCAATCCGGTTGATTTTTATGGCTATCAATATTGGATATTTAAGGAACAAGGACATGAAGTGGTTGCTCAAAATGGATTGTTTGGGCAATACGTATATATTATAAGAGATAAAAATGCAATCGTGGTTCGTTTGGGAGAATCCAAAGTCACGAAGCCTATTCATCATCATCAGCCTGAAAATTTTAGTTTTGCAGCTGCGGCTTTGTCTTTATTGAAATAAGTAATTTAAAATTATTGAGATATAAAAAGGGTCCCGATGCATCGGGACCCTTTTTATATAAAATTTTTCTAAATAGACTAAACTAAAATAAATCCATTCCTTTTGCAAAATAAGTTAAGGTACCTGGAAGTGCTAACCAGAAAAATTCTCTTTTAAAAATGATTAATGCAACCAAGATGATTAACCAAACAGAGAAATAGATCCAATATTTTTTGGTACTTTTTTGCGCTTCCATACTTATTTTATTTTAATGTGTTAATGTAATGTTTTGCAAATATACAAAAATTCTCAAATGAAGTTAAATGTCAATTGTAATACAGTGGTTGTTGATTAAAGTTCTGGGGTATAGGAATATTTAAGATCCACTTTCCAGCCTTCTTTGGTTTGTATCACTTTTAATTTATGCGCCACTTTTTCAAAGGAATTTTG